>JAEYAO010000092.1 GCA_023456105.1 Pseudomonadota bacterium
CTCCAGCGCCCCGCGCCCCGTCAGCCGTGCCCCGACGCCGCGTCGCCGCGCCGCTGGCCGCACCGCCAGCGTCAGGATCTCGGCTTCGTCCAGCACCACCCGCAGCATGATGAAGCCGTCGTCCTCGGCGACCACCAGCACCCCAAGCTGGGCGGCCAGGGCGTCGAGTTCCGCTTCGCTCCAGGGCGTTGCAAAGGCTTCCGCATGGATGGCGGCCAGCCGCTCCATGTCGGCGGACGGCACCTGCGCCATCACTTCGCGCCCGGCTGGCGCGGCTGGCCCGGCAGGCGGGTCGGCGCCGTGGCGTCGGGGGCACGCAGGTACAGCGGCCGGGGCGGGTGCGTCTCGGGATCGAGCGCGAGGGTCAGCCGCGCCAGAGCCTCGGGACTGGGCGCAGGCAGCGGCTCGACCGCGCCCTGCATCTGCGGAAAGGCGGCCGCGAGCACCGGACCGCCCGACCCCACCAGCCGCCATTCTCCATCCGCCAGCCGTTCGGCGGCCTCAGTCAGGGACAGGGCCTCCGCTTCGCCCTCGGCCGCGCCGTCGCGGAACAGGCGCGCATAGACCTGGTCGCGCCGGGCGTCGATCAGGGCGGCGACCGGTCCGTCCTGGGTGACGGAGGCGGCCAGGGCGTCCAGCGCCGACACCCCGACCACCGGCCGGTCCAGCGCCTCGCCCAGACCCAGCGCGAACGCCAGGCCGACGCGCAGGCCGGTGAACGAGCCGGGTCCCACGGTGACGCCGATCCGCTCGACCGCGTGGAAGCCGATCCCCGCCTCGGCCATCGCATCCCGCACAAAGCCGCCCAGCCGTTCGGAATGGCCCTTGCTCATCAACTCCGAGCGCACGCCCAGCGGCCGCGGGCCGTCGAACACGGCGGCGGTGCAGGCGCCCAGCGCCGTGTCGATCACCAGAACGATCATGGCGACGGCTTCGTGCGCGCTACAGCGTCTGCTCGACGCGCGTCACCTCGGGCACATAGTGCCGCATCATCTGCTCGACGCCGGCCTTCAGCGTGGCCGAGGACGAGGGGCAGCCGGCGCAGGCGCCGCGCATGCGCAGGCTCAGCACGCCCGTCTCCTCGTCGAAGGCGTCGAACAGGATGTCGCCGCCGTCCTGGGCCACCGCCGGGCGGATGCGGCTGTCCAGCAGGGCCTTGATCTCGGCCACCACCTCGCTGTCTTCGCCGGCGTCCTGCGCCTGCTCCCAGCCGGCGCGCAGCAGCGGCTGACCGGACACGAAGTGATCCATGATGACGCTCAGGATCGGCGCCTTCATCTCCGACCAGTCCGGGCCCCGTGCGTCACGCGTCACCGAAACGTAGTCGCCGCCGAAGAAGACGCCGCCGACGCCCTCCAGCTCGAACAGGGCCTCGGCCAGCGGCGAGGCCGTCGCCTCGTCGACCGTGCGGTACTCCAGCGCGGCGGCCGGCGAGACGTCGCGGCCGGGCAGGAACTTCAGCACATTGGGATTGGGCGTGGGTTCGGTCTGGATGAACATGGCCGGGAGATGCGCTCGCGCTACCGGCGGCGCAAGCCCCCCAGCACGCCGCGCAGCAGCTCGCGCGTCAGGGTCGATCCGGCGGTGCGCAGGACCGATTTGGTCAGGGCCTCCATCGGCGTCTGGCGATTGGAGGCGCGGGCGCGGGGCTTCGGCTTTTCCGCCGGAGCGCGCGGGGGCGGCGCCCCGGCCTCGGCCTCGGCCCGACGTTCGGCCAGCCGTTCGGCGGCGGAGTCTCGATCGATCCGCTCGTCGTACAGGCCCCGTACCGGACTTTGCACCATGACCTGCGCCCGCTCGGCCGGCGTCGCGGGACCGACCCGGCTGTTGGGCGGGCGGATGCGCGTGCGGGCGACAACGGTCGGCGCGCCCTTCTCGTCCAGGACGGACACCAGCGCCTCGCCGACGCCCAGCCCCTGGATCGCCTGCGCGGTGTCAAAGGCGGGATTGGCGCGAAAGCTTTGCGCCGCGGCCTTCAGGCCCTTCTGCTCGGCGGGCGTATAGGCGCGCAGGGCGTGCTGGACGCGGTTTCCCAGTTGGGCCAACACGGGATCGGGGACGTCCGCCGGGTTCTGCGTCACGAAGTAGACGCCGACGCCCTTGGACCGGATCAGGCGCACCACCTGCTCCACCTTGTCGCGCAGGGCCGCGGGCATGTCGTCGAACAAGAGGTGCGCCTCGTCAAAGAAGAACACCAGTCGCGGGCGGTCCAGGTCGCCGACTTCCGGCAGCTGCTCGAACAACTCGGACAGCAGCCACAACAGAAAGGCGGCGTAGAGCCGCGGCGTGTTCATCAAGCGGACGGCGTGAAGCACATTGATCTGGCCCCGCCCGTCCAGACCCGTGCGCAGCAGGTCCTCCAGCCGCAGCGCCGGTTCGCCGAACAGGGCCTGTCCGCCGTCCCGCTCCAGTTGCAGCAGCGCGCGCTGGATGGCGGAGACCGAGGCGGGCGAGACGCGGCCGACCTCCCGGCCGATGCGCTCGGCGTTCTCCGCCACATAGACGAGCATGCTGCGCAGGTCGTCGAGGTCCAGCAGCAGCAGGCCTTCCTGATCGGCGACGTGAAAGGCGACGGACAGCACGCCTTCCTGAACCTCGCTGAGGTCCAGCATCCGGGCCAGCAGCACCGGCCCGACCTCGGACACCGTGGTCCGCACGGGATGTCCGGCCTCGCCGTGGACGTCCCAGAACACCACGGGCGCCGAGCGAGGCGTCAGCGGCCCGCCGAGCTCGACGGCGCGGTCGGCGAGCGGACCTTCGGACAGGCCCGAACAGCAAAGGCCGGAAAGGTCGCCCTTCACATCGGCGCAGAACACGGCCGTTCCAGCGTCGGAAAAACCCTCGGCCATCAGTTGCAAGGTCACGGTCTTGCCCGTTCCGGTCGCGCCGGCGATCAGCCCGTGGCGGTTGGCCCGGCGCAGCCAAAGGGACTGGGCCTCGCCTCCGTGTTCCGGCGGGGCGCAGCCCAAAAACAACGCGGCGTCGGACATTCGGGCCTCTCCGTGGCGGTGCGCGGACCGGTCTAGCCCAGCCTTTCGACGACGCAAGCGTCCGCTGCGACCGCCTGCCGCGCGACAGTTTCGCAAATCAGGCGATCCGGCTCTTGCGGCTTCGGCGCAGGGGCCTATCTACCGCCCATCGTCGCGGGCCCATCCCCTCCTGTTCGCGGCGCTGAACCGGCGCCACCCTCCCTCCCCCTCGGCGCCGGCCAAAGCAGGCCGTCGGACTCCCCCAGTCCGGCGGCCTTGACCACCGCAGTGTCCGCTCCGGCCATGGCGCAGACCACCCCCGACTGGACCGGCCCCTATGTCGGCGTGTTCATCGGCGGCAACCAGGCCAACGATCAGGGCGACGAGCGCCTGCGCTTCGACCGCAACCTGGACGGAAACTACGGCGAGACGGTTTCCACTGCCGCCGGCGCCGACGCCTTCAGCCCCGGCTTCTGCGACGGCGCGGCCAACACGGCCCTGGCCGCCGACGGCTGCTCGGACGACAAAACCGGCTACGAGTTCGGCGTGCGCGGCGGCTATGACTGGCAGTTCGGCAACTTCGTGGTCGGCGCCGTGGGCGAATACAGCGCCGGCGCGGCCGAGGACACGGTGACCGGCTTCTCCACCACCCCGGCCAACTATGTGTTCACCCGCGAGCTGGAGCAGCTGGCCGCCGCGCGGGTGCGCCTCGGCTATGCAGCCGGCCCGGCCCTGATCTACGCCACCGGCGGCGGCGCCTGGGCCAAGGTCAAGAACCGCTTCTTCAGCTCCAACACCGCCAACAGCTTCTCCGAGACGGTCGATGACCAGGACGCGGACGGCTATCAGTGGGGCGGCGGCGTGGAATATGCGCTGGCTCCGAACCTGTCGGTCACCGGCGAATACCTCTACACCTCGCTGGACGCGGGCGATCACGTGGTGCGGGTGACCCGAGGCTCCGCGCCGGCCACCAACCCCTTTGTGCTGGCGCCGAATACGGCGGGCACGGACATGATCCGCTCCAACAGCAAGTTCGGGCTGCACGCGGTTCGCCTCGGCATGAACTACCGCTTCTAGGCGAGATCGCGGCTCGTTTCCGCCTCCTTCTCGACTGAACGTCGATAATCCAGACCGGGTTCGTCGAAAGACGGGCCCGGTTTTCTCTTTGGGGGTTTTCGCCGCTTCGGATCGGGCCTAGTCAGGTGATCACGGCGGCGTTCCGGCGTCACAGGACGACGGGCTCGCCGCGCCCCTCGCGGCCCAGCCGCGCCTTGCGAGACCGTTCTTCATGTCCGCCGTCGACCTGCGTTCGAAGCCCTCCGCGCCTGCTGATCTGGACGCCGTCAGCCAGGCGTATTCCCGTCTGGGCGGCGATGGGGCGAACCCCGGGGCCGTGCGCGCCTTCCTGGCCCAGGCCTTTGAGGACTATTCCGCCGACGAAACGCCGCAGATCGACGGCGAGGACTTCGCCTGCCTTCTGGTCGACGCATGGCGCGCGGCCGAGGCGCAGGCGGACGGCGCCGCGCCCACGATCACCGTGGGACCGCTGACCGGCGCGGGAGGCCGCGCGGTCGGCTATGATCTGGTGCGCATCGTTCAGGCGGATGCGCCTTTCCTGGTCGACAGCGTGCTGGGGGAACTGGCCGAAGCGGACGTGTCCGTGCGCGCCCTGTTCCACCCGGTGGTCGAAATGGGCGATGGGCGGCGCCTGTCGGTGATCCTGCTGGTTCTTGATCCGATCACCCAGGAGCGGCGCGACGGTCTGGGCGAGGGGCTCGCCGCAACCCTGGCGGATGTTCGCCAGGCGGTGGCCGACCATCCCGCCATGCTGGACCTGATGCGCCGGGCGATCGCGCAGCTCGAAGCGGGCGCCCCGGTCGCCGAGGAGGCCGTGGCCGCCGAGAACGTCGCCTTTCTGCGCTGGCTCAAGAGCGATCACTTCGTCTTCCTGGGCGCGCGGGACTATGACTATCCCCGCGCGGAGGACGGCGACTACGAGGCCGAGGCGCCGCTGAGCCAGTCGGGCGAAGGCCTGGGCGTGCTGCGCGACCCCGAGCGCCGAGTGCTGCGCCGCGGCAACGAGCCGGCGGTGCTGACGCGCCAGATGCGCCGCCAGATGGACCTGTCCGAACCGGTCACCGTGGCCAAGGCCAACCTGCGCTCGCGGGTGCATCGCCGCGCCTACATGGACTACATCGGCGTCAAGAAGTACGGGCCGGACGGCCGCGCCTCGGGCGAGACCCGCTTTGTCGGCCTGTTCACGGCCGAGGCCTATGACCACGTCGCCGCCGAGGTCCCGCTGATCCGGCGCAAGGTGGCGGGCGTTCTGGCGCGCGCGGACAAGGCGCCGGGCAGCCACAATGAAAAGCGCCTGCGCAACATCCTGGACAACTATCCCCGCGACGAGCTGTTCCAGATCACCGAGGACGAGCTGCTGTCGATCTCGCTGGGGGTGCTGCACCTCTACGACCGTCCGCGCATCCGCATCTTCACCCGCCCCGATCCGTTCGACCGTTTCGTTTCGGTGCTGTGCTTCATTCCGCGCGAACGGTTCGACGCGGCGGTGCGCCAGCGCATCGGCCAGATCCTGGCGCGCGCTTGGGGCGGCCGGGTCTCGGCCTGGTATCCGCAGCTGTCCGAAGCGCCCCTGGTCCGCGTCCACTACATCATCGGCGTGACGCCCGGCGACCATCCGACGCCGGACATGCAGCAGCTGGAAGCGGACGTGGCCGAGGCCGGGCGCGGCTGGGTCGAAAGGTTCGAGACCGCGCTGCGCCGCGACGGCGTGGATGAGGTCGAGGTCGGTCCGCTCAGCGCGCGATGGGCCCGGGCCTTCGGCGCCGCCTACCGCGACCGCTACGACGCCGGGGAAGCCGCGATCGACCTGGAGGCGCTGACCACGGTCGGGGAGGGCGGGGCGCCGCTCGCCGTGCGCGCCTTCCGTCACGCCGACGACAGTCCGCTGCAGTTCCGCTTCAAGCTGTATCGGCGGGGTCCGGCGGTGCCGCTGTCCGACGTTCTGCCGATCCTGGCCGACATGGGACTGAAGACGCTGGAGGAATACGGCTATCCGATCCGTCCGGCCGGCGACGCCGAGATCCACGTTCACGAGTTCCTGATGGAAGACCCGCGCGGCGAGGCGCTGGTGTTCGACGAGATCCGGCGCCCGTTCGAGCAGGCGTTCGCCGCGGCCTGGAGCGGCCTGACGGAGAGCGACGGCTTCAACCGGCTGGTGGTCGAACTGGGCGTCTCCTGGCGCGAGGCGGCGCTGATCCGCACCCTGGCGCGCTATCGCCAGCAGACGGGCCTGGATCCGTCCCAGGCGGTGCAGGAAGAGGCCCTGCGGGAATATCCCGATGTGTCGCGCGCCCTGCTGAAGCTGTGGGAGGCCAAGTTCGCCGGTGAGGGCGATGCGGCCAGCCGCCAAGGCGCCGTGGCCGAGCAGGAAGCCGCCATCGCCGCCCAGCTGCAGGCTGTGAAGAGCCTGGATCACGACCGCGCCCTGCGCCGCCTCGCCGCCCTCATCGGAGCGATCAAGCGCACCAACTTCTACCAGACGGATGCGGACGGCGCGCCCAAGCCGCACATCTCGATCAAGATCGCCTCGCGCGAGCTGGACGACCTGCCGCTGCCCAAGCCCTATCGCGAGATCTTCGTCTGGGCGCCGCACGTCGAGGGCGTGCACCTGCGCTTCGGCCCCGTGGCGCGCGGGGGCCTGCGCTGGTCCGACCGCCGCGACGACTTCCGCACCGAGGTGCTGGGCCTGGTCAAGGCGCAGCAGGTCAAGAATGCGGTGATCGTGCCCGTCGGCTCCAAGGGCGGCTTCTATCCCAAGCAGCTGCCGCGCACCGGCGACCGTGAGGCGATCCAGGGCGAGGCGATCCGCGCCTATCGCACCTTCCTGTCGGGCCTCTTGGACATCACCGACAACATCGGCGCGGACGGCGGCGTGGTCCGCCCCGCCAACGTGATCGCCTGGGAGGGAGACGACCCTTATCTGGTGGTTGCGGCCGACAAGGGCACCGCCACCTTCTCCGACATCGCCAACGGCGTGTCTGCGACCTACGGCTTCTGGCTTGGCGACGCCTTCGCCTCGGGCGGCTCGGTCGGTTACGACCACAAGGCCATGGGCATCACCGCGCGCGGCGCGTGGGAGGCGGTCAAGCGTCACTTCCGCGAAATGGGCAAGGACATCCAGACAGAGCCCTTCACCATGGTGGGCGTCGGCGACATGTCCGGCGACGTGTTCGGCAACGGCGCGCTTCTGTCCAAGGCCACGCGCCTGGTCGCCGCCTTCGACCACCGCGACATCTTCATCGATCCGAACCCGGATCATGTGACCGGCTGGACCGAGAGAAGGCGGCTGTTCGACCTGCCGCGCTCGTCCTGGCAGGACTATGACAAGAGCCTGATCTCCGAGGGCGGCGGTGTGTTCTCGCGCTCCGCCAAGTCGATCCCGCTCTCGCCGCAGATCAAGGCCGCGCTGGACATCTCCGAGGACAGCCTGGATCCCGTCAGCCTGATCCGCGCCATCCTGAAGGCGCCGGCCGAGCTGCTCTACCTCGGCGGCATCGGCACCTATGTGAAGTCGGCCGCCGAGACGGACGCTCAGGTCGGGGACAAGTCCACGGACGCCCTGCGCATCAACGCCGACGAGCTACGGGTCAAGGTGGTGGGCGAGGGGGCCAACCTCGGCTTCACCCAAGCGGGGCGCATCGCCTTCGGCCACGCCGGAGGGCGCATCAACACCGACGCCATCGACAACTCGGCGGGCGTGGACACCTCCGACCACGAGGTCAACATCAAGATCCTGGTCGGCTCGGCGGTGACCAACGGGACCCTGCCGGCGGATCAGCGCACGGACCTGCTGGCCTCCATGACCGAAGAGGTCGGGCTGAAGGTGCTGGCCCACAACTACGACCAGACCCTGGCGCTGACGCTGCAGCAGGCGGAAGGCGCCAGGGCGCTCGACAGCCAGCAGCGCTTCATGCAGACGCTGTCCGCGCGCGGAAAGCTGGACCGCAAGGTCGAGGGCCTGCCCAATGACGCCCGCATGCGCGAGATGACGGCTTCGGGCACGCCGCTCAGCCGGCCGGAGATCGCGGTCCTGACCGCCTACGGCAAGCTTGAGCTGTCGGACGACATCGTGGCCTCCTCCGCGCCCGAGGATCCGGCTTTCGAGCAGGTGCTGGTCCGCTACTTCCCGCAAGCGCTGGCCCGGTTCGAGCCGGAGATGAAGAGCCACCGGCTGCGGCGGGAGATCATCGCCACGGTGATGGCCAATGAGATCGTCAACATGTGCGGTCCGACCTTCCCCGATCGCCTGCGCGGCGCCGCCGAATGCGACACGGGCGCCCTGACCGTGGCGTTCGAGGCCGCACGCCGCATCTTCCGCCTGGACGAGGCGTGGGACGCCGTGTCCGCCCTGGACCACAAGATTTCGGCCGAGGCGCAAGTCGCCCTCTACAACGAAATCTCCGTAGTGCTGCGGCGCCAGACCTTCTGGATGGCGCGGCGGGCCAAGACCGGCCTCGGCGTCCAGGCCCTTTTCGACGCCTATCGGCCGGTGGCCGAAGCCATCCACGCCGAAGGCCCGACGGTTCTGTCGCGGTTCGAGCAGGGCCGCCTGGAGGACCGGGTTCGCCGTTTCGCCGACAAGGGGGCGCCCGAGGCCCTGACGCAGGGCGTGGCCATCCTGCGCCCGCTGGTCGCCGCCTTCGACATCGGCGACCTTTCTTCGGAGACCGGCTGGCCCGTGGCGGCGATGGCCCGGCTGTACCACCAGGTCGGAGCCGCCTTCGACTTCGACCGGCTGCGGGCGGCGGCGGGGTCGATCCCGTCCGTCGATCACTTCGACCGTCTGGCCGTGCGCCGGCTGATCGAGGATCTGATGGGCGAGCAGCGCACGCTGACCCGTGCGGTGGCGCGCGCCTCCGACCCGTCGGTCGGCGTCAGCGAAGAGGCGGCGGAAGCGTCCGTCGACGCCTGGATCGGAGCCCGTCAGGGCGTCGTGGAAGGCGTGCGCGCCTCGGTCGACGAGATCGAGGGCTCCGGCTCCGGCTGGACCTTCGCCAAGCTGACCATCGCCAACGCCACCATCCGCGACCTGGCGGTCTCGGCCGCGCAGCAGGGCTAGGGCCGGGCCATGGCGCGCAAATTCCTGGTGGTGGCCGACGACAGTCCCGAGTTCGCGGCCGCCCTGCGCTTCGCCGCGCGTCGGGCGCGCTCGACCGGCGGGCGCGTGGTGCTGCTGCGGATGCTGCCGGACAACACCGACGCCCATTGGTCCGGCGCCCGCGAGGAAATCGAGCGCCAGCAGCGGGAGGAGGCGGAAGCGCTGCTGACCCGTCTGGGCGAAGAGGCGGCTGAGCGGTCGGGCGCCGCGCCGGTCTTCCTGATCGAGAAGGGCGACGCCCAGGCCGCGATCAAGAAGGCGGTGGCGGACGACCCGGAGATCAAGATCCTGGTGCTGGCGGCCGGCTCCGGCTCGCGCGGGCCGGGGCCGCTGGTCTCGGCCATCATCAAGCACGGCGCGCAGCTGGGCGGGCGCAAGCTGCCGGTCACCATCGTGCCGGGCGACCTGACCGAGGCCGAGCTGGAAGACCTGGCCTAGACGACGGGCCTCAGGCCGCCGGGCGCGGGACCAGCCGCCACATGCGCAAGGGATGGCGGACCGAGCCCGCCTCGGCGCCCGCCGCCGGGCCCCGGCCCATATAGAGATCGGCGCGCACCGGGCCGCGGATCGCCGAGCCCGTGTCCAGCGCCATGACCAGCCCGCGATAACTCGAGCGCGCGCCGCGCAGGTTTCCGCCGTCCGCCTCGACCCAGGCCAGGTCGCCGTATCTCCAGCTGGCCGGATCGATCGCAATGGCGCGCCGGGCCGGCAGGGGTACGCCGGCGGCGCCCGCCGGATCGCCGCCGTCGTCCGGATCGGTCCTGAAGAAGATGTAGCGCGGGTTGAGCGCCATCACCCTTTGCGCCTGCGCGCCTCGGTGATCCGCCAGCCAGCGGCTGATGGCCTCGCCAGAGGTTCCGTTTGCGGGCAGAAGGCCCTGCTGCGCCATCGGCCGGGCGATGCCGACGAACGGCTTGCCGTTGTCGGCGGCGTAGGCCGCGCGCATCCGGCCGCCGTCCTCGAACGTCAGATAGCCCGAGCCCTGGATCTGCATAAAGAACAGGTCCTCGGCCCGCATCCAGGCCAGGGCCTGGTCCGCGCGCGCGCCGGCCTCGATCGTCGCCCGGTCTCCCGCACTCTCGGGATTGGCCGGAGCGGGCAGGACGGGGGCCGAAAATTCCGCATCGGGCCGGCGACGCGCCGGGTATTCGGGGGCGAAGTAGGCGGTCAGCAGACTGGAGCGATCCGGCGACGGGTCGGCCTCGACGGCGGTGAAACCGGCTTCCAGAAAGGCGCGGGCGTCGCTGGGCGTGACCCGGCCGGCGGCCAGCTCCTTGGCCCGGTCGCACAGCCGGCGCGCGGCCGGCTCGCGCGACACGCCGCAGCCGCGAAGATAGGCGTTGAAGGCGCCGAGATGGTCTTCCTCGGCCCAGCCGGGCAGGGCGGCCGGGCTCACGCCCAGACCCGGCTGCGGCGGAACGGGCGGCGTCGGCGAGGGCGCCGGAGCGGGATAAGCGGGCCGTGTCGGCGCGGGAGCCGGGGTCGTGGTCGAGCAGGCGGCCAGCCAAAGGCCGAGCAGGCCCACGGCGGCTCCGGCCAGGGAGCGGGAGCCGCCCCGACGCACCGCCGCGATGCGGCTCATCAGGCCGAGGCCGCCTCGACGCGGGCCAGCACCCAGTTGGGGTCGGAGGCGCCCAGCGTCCGCTCGAACGTCCAGTGCTCGGCGGTGCGACGCTCCTCCGTAGCCGGTTCGCCGGTGACCTGGTCGGCCGACTGCCCCGCCGCGTTGACGATCTTGCTGCGCAGTTCGGCCAGGAAGCGCACCTTGGTCACCGCGCGATCGCCCTCGACCGTGCCGCTCTCCAGGTCGGCGCGGGGCGGATAAAGGAACTCGACCTGTTCGGTCTCGCCCCGGGTTTCGCGCGCGGCGATGCCGGCTTCGAACGACTCCATCACGGCGGGGGCCAGCAGCGGCTTCAGCGTCGCGCGGTCTCCCGACGCATAGGCGCGCACGATGGTCTCATAGGCCTGTCGCGCCCCTTCCAGGAACCGAACCGGATCGAAAGCGGGATCACGCGCCTTCAGGCCGGCGATGGCGGCCAAGGTGGCGGCGTCCACCCCCGGCGTCTTCGGAACCGCCGGCTGGTCGGCGCCGGGCGCGGCGGGCAGGGGCGTGCGCGGCTTGTTGTCCTCGGGCTGACGGCCCACGCGCTTGCCCAGCACATTATAGAGCTGAAACAGCACAAAGGCCGCGATAAGGGCGAAAATCACGATCTGGAACGAAACCGGCAAGGCGTCTGTCCTGTCCTTGGAACGAGCCGGATGTCGCCGGCCACAAACGATTAGGCACACATATAGGGCAGAGCAAGGCGATCCGCTCCCTTCCGCCCGCGCGCGACGTTGCGGCCAAGCGTCCCGCCATGGTAGTCGCCCGGCCTCCTTTCCGCCTTCGGGCGCTTCCATCCACGGCCCCACACCATGACCGACGCCGCACCGCCCGCCGATCTGCCGCAAGGCGGCCAGCCGCAAGACCCGGCTCTGCAAGGCCAGCCGGCCGGCCCCGGCTTCCGCATCCTGGCGCAGTATGTGCGCGACTTCTCGTTCGAAAATCCGCGCGCGCCGGAATCACTGCGCATCGACGGCAAGCCCGCCATCGATCTTGGCGTCGAGATGGCCGCGCAGGGCCGCCCCGACGGCCTGTTCGAGCTGGACCTGAAGCTGTCGGTCAAGGCGACGCACGAGAACCAGCCCGTGTTCCACGTGGAACTGGTCTATGGCGGCCTGTTCCAGCTGGCCAATGTGCAGGAGCGGGACATAGAGCCGCTGCTGCTGATCGAATGCCCGCGCTATCTGTTCCCATTCGCCCGCGAGATCATCTCGGGCGCGACGTCGGACGGCGGCTTCTATCCGCCCTTCATGCTGGACCCGATCGACTTCGCCGCCATCTACATCGCCCGCCAGCAGCAGATCGCCCAGGGTCCGGCCGAAGCCGGAATGGCGTAAGCGACAGGCTGAGACACAGGGGGCGGCTCGGCGACGGGCCGCCCTTTTCCTTGCTCCAAACGCGCGGTCAGGCCGCCGCGTCCTCCTGAACCACGGAAACGCCTTGAGCAGCCCACAGCGAGTGGTCCGAAAGCACCGCCCGCAGGAAGTCGACATGCGCCGCGCGCTCGGCGGGTGTCGACAGGGGCGCCAGCGGCCGGGAGCGAGGCGGATAGGCGGTCGCCGCCACCACGGCGGACGGCCCCCCGGACCGGGCGCCGGACAGGTCCAGCACCCGCTCCTTGCCTCCGCGCAGCTCCAGATAGACCTCGGCCAGCAACCGGGCGTCGATCAGGGCGCCGTGCAGGCTTCGTTCGACCAGCGAGATCTTGAAGCGCTTGCACAGGGCGTCCAGCGAGTTGGCCATGCCCGGAAACCGCTTCTGCGCCAGCTGCAGCGTGTCGATCCAGCGCGCTTCGCCGGTGATCGGATGGCCGCAACGGCCGCATTCGTGGTCGATGAAGTTGCGGTCGAACGCGGCGTTGTGGGCGATGATCTGCGCATCGCCGATGAAGTCCATCAGGTCGTGCACGACCTCATGGAACTTGGGCGCGTCCCTGACCTTGTCGTCAGTGATGCCGTGGACCTTGATGGCGTCCGGCGGGATCAGCCGCTCAGGGTTGACGAAGCGGTGAAACGTCCGGCCGGTCGGCAGCAGGTCCTCGATCTCGATGCAGCCGACCTCGATCAGCCGGTCGCCCGTCTTCGGGTCGAAGCCGGTGGTTTCGGTGTCCAGTACGATCTCGCGCGCCATGGCCCCTTAATGGGCGTCTTCGCCGATTTCCGAAAGAGTCAGGGGCGGCGGCGCGGCGATGTCCACAAGGGATTGAGCACCTTTTCGACCACGGCGCGCACCTGATCCCGTGCGGCGTCCAGCCCTCCGCCCGTATCGATCACGAAGTCGGCGCGGGCGCGCTTTTCGGCGTCGGGCGTCTGGCGGGCCAGGATGGCGTCCAGCCGCTCGCGGGTCATGCCGGGGCGGCCCAGGACGCGGGCGGCCTGGACCTCGGGCGGGGCGGTGACCACCACCACCGCGTCCACGGCCGCACCGCCCCCGGTCTCGAACAGCAGAGGGATATCCAGCACCGCCAGCCGCACGCCGGCCTGCTCCGCCCTTGCGAGTTCCTCCAAGCGGCCCCGCATCACCAGCGGGTGGACAATGGCCTCCAGCCGGCGAAAGGCCGTCTCGTCTCGTCCCAGCGCCTCGGCCAGTCGCGCACGATCGATCCCCCCCTCGACAACCACGCCAGGGAAAGCCGTTTGGATCGGTCCGACCGCCGCGCCGCCCGGCGAATACAGGGCGTGCACCGCCGCATCGGCGTTCCAGACCAGGCCGCCCTCGTTCGCGAACATGGCGGCGGTCGTGGACTTGCCCATGCCGATCGACCCGGTCAGGCCCAGAACGATCACGCAACCGCCTCCAGATGCCGGATCAGGAGCATCCGCAGATCAAGCGGTGGCGGGGCCCGGCCGAAGGCCGCCTCGAACAGAGGCGCCGCCTGGCCGATCAGCATGGCCAGGCCGTCCACAGTCACGAGCCCGCGCGTGCGGGCGGCCTGCAGAAAGGGCGTGACGACCGGGCGATAGGTCATGTCCATCACCACGGCGTCGGCGCGCAGGCGGGCGAGGTCGAAATCCGGCTGGATGCTGAGGGCGTTGATCACCAGGTCGGCGTCGTCCAGCGCCTGGTCTCCGGAGACCTCCACCCCCCGTCCGAGATCGGCGGCTAGCGCCTCGGCCCGTTCGCGCGTGCGATTGACGATGCGGACCTGCGCGCCCGCCTGCACCAGCGCCCCCGCGCCGGCCCGCGCCGCGCCGCCCGCGCCCAGCAGAACAACGCGGGCGCCATTCAGCACAAGGTCCGGCGCCTGCGTCTGCAAGGCGGACAGCATTCCCGCCCCGTCCGAGCTGTCGGCGTGGATGCGTCCCTTCTCGAACAGCAGGATGTTGGCCGATCCGGTCAGGCGAGCGGCCTCGCTGGCCTCGTCCGCGCCGGCGAAGGCCTGTTCCTTGAATGGCGCGGTGACGTTCAGCGCCCGGATCATGCCGGCCCGTCCCGCGGCGACAAGCGTTTGGAATCCTGCGTCATCCGGCGGAGCGAACGGAAGGTAGGCGGCGTCCAGCCCCGCCGCCTCGATCCAGGCGTTGTGGATCACCGGGCTGAGCGAATGGGCGACCGGCCGCCCGACGATGCCGAGCACCGTGGCCTCGCCCGTGATGCGCACCCTCATGCCGGCAGGGCTCCGACGCGGCGCAACTGGTCCAGCACCGCCCATAGCGGCAGGCCCAGCACGGTGAAGTAGTCGCCCTCCACCTTCTCGAACAGCTGGGCCCCCATGCCCTCCAGCCGATAGGCCCCGACGCACGACAGCAGGGCCTCGCCCTCGTTGTCGAGATAGGCGTCGAGGAAGCTGTCGGTAAAGGGCCGCACCTGCATCGTCGCCGTATCCGCGCCCGACCAGACCGCCTGGCCGCCGCGCGCCAGGGTCGCGCCCGAATGCAGGGCATGCGAGCGGCCGCGCATGGCCCCGAGCCGCGCCCTCGCTTCGTGGAGGGATTTGGCTTTGGACAGCAGCCCGCCGTCGAAGGCCAGGGTCTGGTCGCCGCCCAGCACCCAGGCGTCCGGATGGAGGCGGGACACGGCCAGCGCCTTGGCCGTCGCAAGTTCGACCGCCAGTTGATCGGGTTCGATCGCGCCAAGTTCGGCCTTTAACGCCTCTTCGTCCACCGGAGCGACCTCCACGCGGAACGACACGCCCGCACCCTTCAGCAGCTCGCGCCGCGCGGCGCTGCCGGACGCCAGGATCAGTTCGGGCGCGCTCACCAGCTGGCGCCCAGGCGCTGGGTGCGGCGCTCGTTCAGCAGATTGACGATGGCGGCGGCGGTTTCCTCGATTGAGCGGCGGGTCACGTCGATGGTCGGCCAGCCGCGCCGCTCGAACGCGCGCCGCGCCTTGACGGTCTCGTCGCGCACCGCATCCTGATCGGTGTAGGTGGAGCCTTGGTCGGCGTTCAGGTTGTCGATGCGGTTGCGGCGGATCTGCACCAGGCGGTCGGGCGACACCGTCAGGCCGATGACGAGCGGATTCTTCAGCCCCGTCAGCCGCTCTCCGTCCTCCTGCCCCGGCACCAGCGGCACATTGGCGGCGCGGATGCCCCGGTGCGCCAGATAGATGCAGGTCGGCGTCTTGGAGGTGCGGCTGACCCCGCACAGCACCACGTCCGCGCCCTCTAGCTGTTCCGCCGTGCCCTGGCCGTCGTCATAGGCCATGGCGAAATCCAGCGCGGCGATGCGGTTGAAATAGTCGTGGTCCAGCGCGTGCTGGGCCCCGACCCGCTTGGACAGCGAGGCCCCCAGATAGCGGGACAGGGCGCCCACCAGCGGGTCCAACGCGCCGATCTGGGGCATGTCCAGCCGGCGGCAGCCCTCCTCCAGCTGTTCGCGCAGATCGCGGTCCACCAGGGTGTGGAGAACCACGCCCGGCGCGGTCTCGATCTCCTCCAGCACCCGGTCCAGCTGCCTGGACGAGCGGACCAGGGCGTAGATGTGCTCGATCGGGATCACCCCGTCGAAGCGGGCCGTCACCGCCTTGGCCATGGCGTTCAACGTCTCGCCGGTCGAATCCGACACCAGATGGACGTGAAAATAGGTGGCGAGACGAAGCGGCGCCGCCGTTCTGCCGGGGCCGCTGCCGGGACTTGCAACTGGGCTCATGGCGGGCCTCATCTGGCTTGATCGACTGTGGACATCCGGTGGGCGCTCGCGGCCGGAAATCCCTCCGCATCCTATAGCGCCGGCTTGGCGCCGGAGCGAGCAGGGGACCATGAGGATGACTCCGAACCCGCGCGGTCAAACTATCCAGACTGGGAAATCCGGATCGGCCGCACCTGTGGATTTTCTTACCAAAGGGTTAACACGTGTTAGCCGTCTTCCGGGCGTCAAAACCCTCAAACCCGCTCGCCTTAAGGGTTCGTTAAGGATCAGCGAGCGGCGCCGACGGCCTCGACAGGCCTCTGGATGTTCCGGCGTGCGACGTGGATATCCGCTTTTGTTCTCGGGATGGCTGGTGAATCATCCTCGTCATTCCACGGTCCTACCTGCTTCCACGAATCTTCTAATTCTTCTTTTGATTAGGGATTGAGCGCGGGAGGTGGGGACCGTAAGCCTTCCGACCATGACCACGCCTGCGCCGACCCCGCCTCTGCTGCTCAGAGCCTTGCAAGGCGAGACGCTGGATCGGCCTCCGGTCTGGTTCATGCGGCAGGCGGGGCGCTATCTGCCCGAGTACCGGGCTCTGCGCGCCCAGGCGCCGGACTTCATCGCCTTTTGCCTGAACCCCGACATGGCGGCGGAGGCGACGCTGCAGCCGATGCGGCGGTTCGGCTTCGACGCCGCCATCATCTTCGCCGACATCCTGCTGATCCCCCGCGCCCTGGGCCAAGACGTGTGGTTCGAGGCGGGCGAGGGACCGCGCCTGGGCCGCATGCCCGAGCCCGCTCGCATGGCCCCGCTGGCGGCCTCGGCCGGCGAGCATCTGTCGGCGGTGGGCGGTTCACTCAGCCGGGTGCGGGCGGCCTTGGAGCCGGAGCGGGCGCTGATCGGCTTCTGCGGCGCGCCCTGGACGGTCGCCACCTACATGCTGGACGGCGAGGCCCGCACCATCGGCAAGGGCGAGCGGGCGCAGGCGCGAACCTACGCCTACGCCGACCCCAGGCGGGTTGCGGCGACGCTGGAGGTGCTGGTCGAGGCGAGCGCCCATTATCTGAAGATGCAGGCCGACGCCGGCGCGCAGGTGCTGAAGATCTTCGAGAGCTGGGCGGAAGGGTTGCCGGACGACCTGTTTGAAGCCCTAGTTCTTAAGCCGCATCAGGCGCTGGTCAGGCGCGTGCGCGAACTGGGCGTGACCACGCCGCTGATCGGCTTTCCACGCGGCTCGGCGGCCCTGGCCGAGCGGTATGCACAGGAGGTCGAGGTGGACGCCGTGGCGCTGGACACCGCCTGTCCGCTGGAGGTCGGACGTCGCGTCCAGGCGATCAAGCCGATCCAGGGCGCGCTGGATCCGCTGCTTCTGCGCGCGGGCGGCGAGGCGCTGGACCGCCGAGTCGATCAGTTGGTGGAGGCCTGGGGGCAGGGCCCCTGGATCTTCAACCTGGGCCACGGCATCCTGCCGGACGTGCCGATCACCCATGTGGAGCGGGTCCTGACGCGGATCGGCGCGCAATGAGCGAGGGGACGGTTGACGCGGGCGTGGGCGGACGCCGCATCGCGGTGGTGCTGTTCAACCTGGGCGGGCCGGACGACCAGGCGACGGTAAAGCCGTTCCTGTTCAACCTGTTCAACGATCCGGCCATCATCGGCCTGCCCGGCTTCGCCCGCACGCCGCTGGCCCGGCTGATCTCCTCGCGGCGGGAGAAGACGGCCCAGGCCAACTACGCCCTGATGGGCGGCGGCTCGCCCCTGCTGCCCGAGACCCGCAAACAGGCCGAGGCGCTGGAGAGCCTGCTGAACGATCGTCTGGACGGCGACGAGGCGAAGGTGTTCGTCGCCATGCGCTACTGGCGGCCGCTGACGGAGGAGACGGCGGCCGATGTCGCGGTGTTCGGCCCCGACGAGATCGTGCTGCTGCCGCTGTATCCGCAGTTCTCGACCACCACCTCGCAGTCGTCGCTGAAACTCTGGCATGAGACCTACTCCGGCTCCGGCCGGTCGCGCACCGTGTGCTGCTATCCGCAAGGCGCCGGCTGGATCGAGGCCCAGGTCGAAGCCGTTCGTCAGAAGCTGACGGAGGCCGGCGACCGCCCGGTGCGCATCCTGTTCTCGGCTCACGGCATTCCGGAAAGCCTGATCGAGAAGAAGGGCGATCCCTATCAGGCGCAGGTCGAGGCCACCGTCGAGGCGGTGGTCGCCCGGCTGGCGGTCGAGGGCGTCGGCATCGATCACGGCCTCTGCTATCAAAGCCGGGTGGGACCGATGAAATGGCTGGGCCCCTCCACGCCCGAGGCGCTGGAGCAGGCCGCGCGCGACGGCGTCGGCGTGGTGGTCGTGCCGATCGCCTTTGTGTCCGAACACGTCGAAACCCTGGTCGAGCTGGACATCGAATACGGCGAACTGGCGCATAGGCTGGGGGTCGCACCCTATCTGCGGGCGCCGGCCGTGGGCGCCGAGCCCGCCTTCATCGGCGCCCTCGCCGACGCCGTGGCCGACGCCCTGCCGCGCACCGGCGCTGCGCCGTTCGGGCCGGGATGCCGCAAGGCGTGGAAGGCCTGTCCCCATCTTTGCCCCAATGAGGCCCAAGCCGCATGACCGCCTATGATCTCGCGCGAGGCCTGCACATCCTGGCGGTGATCGCCTGGATGGCGGGTCTGCTGTTCCTGCCGCGCCTCTACGCCTACGACGCCGAACAGGCCGCAAAGCCCGAGCCTCTGCGGGGCGAGATGCAGGCGCTGCTGCGGACCTGGCAGACCCGCCTGCTGCGCATCATCGTCAATCCGGCCATGATCCTGGCCTGGGGCTTCGGTCTGTGGCTGATCCACCTGGACACGGTGGCGCGCGGCGCGTCCTTCCTGCTCGAGCCGTGGATGCTGACCAAGCTTCTGGGCGTGCTTCTGCTCAGCGGCTGGCACGGTTTTCTCGCCGGCCAGCGGCGCAGGATCGCGGCGGGGACATCGAAATATTCCGGCCGCTTCTGGCGCATGACCAACGAGGTGCCGTTCGTGCTGGCCATCATCATGGTGCTGTCGGTGACGACGGAATGGCGGTTCTGATCCGCTCCGCTTGACCTCGCCGGCGGCCTGTGGTTCCGCTGGCGTGAGCCGTGCGGCGCGCTTCGCCTGCGGTCCCTCTCTCTTCGTGACGCCTGCCGATCGACCGGCGGGAGCCCGTCACGTCTCCCTGCCTACGGCCCCGGCCGACAATCTGGATACAACAGCGCCCGCGCGGGCTCGCCAGCGCGTGTGCGACCGTGAGCTCCCCCATGACCGACGTGCGCGACACCGACATCACCACGCCCGAAGCTGAGACCTTCGAGAGCGACCAGGTTCAGGACAGCCAGCCGACCGGCGACGAAGGCGTGGTCGATCAGGAAGCCCACGAGGAAGACGGCGAGCCTGTCGTTCCCAACGGCCGCATCACCCTGGCCGAGCTGAACGAGAAGACGCCCGCGGATCTGGTCGCCTTCGCCGAAGGGCTTGAGGTCGAGAACGCCTCCAACCTGCGCAAGCAGGACCTGCTGTTCGCCATCCTCAAGGCCCTGGCCGAGGAGGAGGTCGAAATCATCGCCGACGGCGTCCTGGAGATTCTGCCGGACGGTTTCGGCTTCCTGCGCAGCCCGGACGCCAACTATCTGCCCGGCCCGGATGACATCTACGTTTCGCCGTCGCAGATCCGCCGCTTCGGGCTGCGGTCGGGCGATACGGTGCACGGCGCGGTGCGCGGCCCGCGTGAGGGCGAGCGCTATTTCGCCCTGCTCAAGGTCGACACGATCAATCTCGAGGACCCCGAGGCGGTCAAGACCAAGGTCCTGTTCGACAATCTGACTCCGCTCTATCCCGAAGAGCGCCTGCACATGGAGATCCAGGATCCCACGCTGCGGGACCGCTCAGGGCGGGTCATCGATATCGTGGCGCCGCTCGGCAAGGGCCAGCGCTGCCTGATCGTGGCCCCGCCGCGCGTCGGCAAGACGGTGATGCTGCAGAACATCGCCAAGTCGATCGAGCGCAACCATCCTGAAGTCTTCTTGATCGTCCTGCTGATCGACGAGCGTCCGGAAGAAGTCACCGACATGCAGCGCACGGTGAAGGGCGAGGTCGTGGCCTCGACCTTCGACGAGCCGGCCACCCGCCACGTCGCGGTCGCCGAGATGGTGATCGAAAAGGCCAAGCGTCTGGTCGAGCACAAGAAGGACGTGGTGATCCTGCTGGACTCCATCACCCGCCTCGGCCGCGCCTACAACGCCACCGTACCGTCGTCGGGCAAGGTCCTGACCGGGGGCGTCGACGCCAATGCGCTTCAGCGGCCCAAGCGCTTCTTCGGCGCCGCGCGGAATGTGGAGCAGGGCGGTTCGCTGACCATCATCGCCACCGCCCTGATCGACACCGGCAGCCGCATGGACGAGGTGATCTTTGAAGAGTTCAAGGGCACCGGCAACTCGGAGATCGTGCTGGACCGCAAGGTCGCCGACAAGCGCATCTTCCCGGCCATCGACGTGCTGAAGTCCGGCACCCGCAAGGAAGACTTGATCACGCCCAAGGAGCAGCTGGCCAAGACCTATGTCCTGCGCCGCATCCTGAACCCCATGGGTCCTCAGGACGCCATCGAGTTCCTGTTGGACAAGCTGCGCCAGTCCAAGAACAACGCGGACTTCTTCCAGTCCATGAACACCTGAGGCAGTCGGCGCGAGCCGGCGTTTCACGTGGAACAAGAAGGAGGATCGGGGGCCGGCGATGACCGACACCATCTTCGCCTTGGCGACCCCGCCCGGACGCGGCGCCATCGCTGTGATCCGGCTGTCCGGGCCTGGGGTCGCGGACGTTCTGGATCGCCTCGGCGCGGGCGATCTCAAGCCCCGCATGGCGGCGGTGCGTCATCTCTCCCATGGGGGCGCGCACATCGACCAGGCTCTGATGTTGCGCTTCGTCGCGCCTGGTTCCTACACCGGAGAGGACGCGGCCGAGCTGCACCTGCATGGTGGACGCGCCGTGGTGGAGGCCGCCCAGAAGGGATTGATGGCTCTAGGTCTTCGGCCGGCCGAGCCCGGCGAGTTCACCCGCCGCGCCTTTCAGAACGGCCGCATGGACCTGACCCAGGCCGAGGCCGTGGCCGATCTGATCGATGCGGAGACCACGGCTCAGGCGCGCCAGGCGCTGGGTCAGCTTGAGGGCCGGCTGAGCGAGACCTACGCCGGCTTCCGGCGCGATCTCCTGCATGCGCTGGCCTTGGTTGAGGCGGAGATCGACTTTCCCGATGAAGAGGTGCCGGACAATCTGGCGCTCACCGCTGGACCGGTGCTGGACCGGCTGGCGCACGATCTGAGCGCCGCCATCGCCACGGGCGAGCGCGGCGAGCGGGTGCGTGACGGATATCGCATCGTTCTGATCGGCGAGACCAACGCCGGCAAGTCCTCGCTGTTCAACGCTCTGGTGCGTCGTGAAGCCGCGATCGTCACTCCCATCGCCGGCACCACGCGCGACGTGCTGGACGCCGATTTGGTGATCGGCGGATACGCCGTGACCCTGTCGGACACGGCGGGTCTGCGCGACAGCGACGATCCGGTGGAGGCCGAGGGCGTGCGCCGCGCCCGTGCCCGCGCCGAGGCGGCCGACCTCCGCCTGTGGGTTCGCGCGCCGGGCGATCCGTCCGGTGCGGCGGCGGACTACGTGCGGCCGGGCGATCTGATCGTCGCCAACAAGGCCGACCTCGGAGATGTGAGCTCCGACACTGACCTTGAAACGATCAAGCTCAGCACCGCAACCGGGGAGGGGCTCTCCGCTTTGCAGGACTGGCTCGGCGCTCGACTTCAACGTGATCTCTCCGGCGCCGACTTTCCAGCTGTGACCCAGGCGCGGCACCGCCACCGCCTGGGAGAGGCGCTGCAGGCCGTCCGGGCGGCTCGGCGCATTCTGGGGCACTCGCCGGAAATGGCCGGCGATGATCTACGTCGCGCGGGCGAAGCTCTCGCGCGCGTCACGGGGGCGATCGGCGTCGAGGACATACTCGGAGAGGTGTTCTCGACCTTCTGCATCGGAAAGTAAGACCGATGTTCCACGTGAAACACGCCGAGCTGGGAGCCGTGGCCACGCTGGCGATTGGCGATGTTTTCCCCTATGTGGCGGCGCATGCGCTCAGCTTCGGATCTCAGCTTCGACGTCATCGTAATCGGCGGCGGCCACGCCGGCTGTGAGGCGGCGGCCGCCTCCGCCCGCGCGGGCGCGCGGACCCTGCTGCTGACGCAGAGGCTCGAGACGATCGGCGAGATGTCCTGCAACCCGGCCATCGGCGGTTTGGGCAAGGGTCATTTGGTCCGAGAGATCGACGCCCTTGACGGTTTGATGGGGCGTCTGGCGGACGTTTCGGGCATTCAGTTCCGCCTGCTCAACCGTTCCAAGGGTGCGGCGGTGCGCGGGCCACGCAGCCAAATCGACCGTCGCCTCTACCGCGAAGCCATGCAGGCGGAACTGGCCGAGACCCCGAACCTCACCCTCAAGGCGGGAACGGCGGAGCGCCTGCTAATGGACGGCGAGCGTGTGGTCGGGGTGGTGACGGGCGACGGCGAGACTCTGACGGCGGCGGCGGTGGTGCTGACCACCGGCACCTTCCTGAACGGCGTGATCCATCGCGGCGACGAGCGCATCCCCGCGGGTCGCTTTGGCGAAGCGGCGTCCACGGGCCTAGCCGCCGACCTGCACGCGGCGGGCCCGGCGCTGGGACGTCTGAAGACGGGCACGCCGGCGCGGCTCGACGGGCGCACCATCGCTTGGGACCGGCTGGAGATGCAGGCGGCGGACGATCAGCCCACCCCGTTCTCCTTCCTCACCGACGAGATCCGCGTGCCGCAGATCCAGTGCGGCATCACCCACACCACCGCCGAGACCCACCGCATCATCGCCGAGAACCTTGGTGAGAGCGCCGTCTATGGCGGCCGCCTGTCCGGTCGGGGGCCGCGGTACTGTCCATCAATCGAGGACAAGGTGGTGCGGTTCGCCGACAAGTCGAGCCACCAGGTCTTCCTTGAGCCCGAGGGCCTGGACGACCCCACCGTTTATCCGAACGGCATCTCGACCTCGGTGTCCGAGGCGACGCAGATGGCGTTCCTGCGCACCATGCCGGGGCTGGAGCAGGTGGAGGTGTTCCGCTTCGGCTACGCCATCGAATACGACTACGTCGATCCTCGAGAGCTGACGCCCGCGCTGGAGGTCAAGCGCCGACCCGGCCTGTATCTCGCCGGCCAAATCAACGGCACTACCGGCTATGAAGAGGCCGGAGCGCAGGGGCTGATGGCGGGACTGAACGCCGCGCGGGCGGCGGCGGGCCGGGAGCCGGTCATCCTGGGCCGAGATCAGGCCTACATCGGGGTGATGATCGACGATCTGGTGACGCGCGGCGTCACCGAACCCTATCGCATGTTCACCAGCCGCGCCGAGTATCGGCTGACGCTGCGCGCGGACAACGCCGACCAGCGCCTGACGCCGCTCGGCGTCTCTGTCGGCCTGGTCGGGGCCGACCGGCGCGCGCGCTTCGAGGCGAAGGCCGAGCAGCTTGCCGAAGCCGGGCGTATCGCGCGCGAGCGCCTGTTCACTCCCGGCGAGGCCAACGCTGTGGGCGTTCCGGTCAACGCCGACGGCCGGCGGCGTTCCATGCGGGACCTCCTCGCCTTTCCTGGCGTCACCCTGCCTCAGTTCGAAGCCGCCGTGCCTGAAATCGCCGGGTGGAGCGCCGAGGTGCGCGAGCAGGTGGAGATCGACGCGGGCTACGCCTCCTACCTCGATCGTCAGGCGCTCGATGCGGAAGCGCTGCGTCAGGAGGAGGCGCTCACCCTGTCACCCGACCTGGATTACGCGGCCATCGGCGGCCTGTCGAACGAGGTGCGCGAAAAGCTGATCCGCGTTCGACCCCGCACCCTGGGTCAGGCCGGACGCATCGAGGGCGTCACGCCGGGGGCCCTGACCGCCTTGCTGGCCCATGTTCGCCGCACCAAGTCCGCGGCCCTCGCCTGATGGATGCTCAAGCGTTCGCGGCCGCAACCAGCGCGACACCGTCCCAGATCGACGATCTCAACGCCTTTCGCCGGCGCCTGACCGAGGCAAATGCGGTGATGAACCTAGTGGGGCCCGACACCCTGCCGGACTTCTGGAACCGCCATGCCTATGACAGCGCCCAGCTGACACGGCATGCGTCCGAAGCGCGGACGTGGGCCGACCTTGGCGCCGGGGCGGGCTTCCCCGGCGTGGTGCTCGCCATTCTGTCGAAGGGCAGGGCGGATGCCCACGTCTGGTTGATCGATAGTCTGGGCAAGCGCTGCCGCTTCCTGCAGGAGGTGGTGGACGAACTCGCCCTGCCCGCTACCGTCATCAACGGCCGGGCCGAAGCGCAGTCGGTCACCGTCGACATCGTCACCGCCCGTGCCGTCGCGCCTTTGGAGAAGCTGCTGGGTTATGCACAGCCATACTTCGAGCGCGGGGCGCAGGGTCTTTTCCTGAAGGGGGAAAAGGCCGAAACGGAAGTGGCGGCCGCACGCAGTTCCTGGCGGTTCGACGCGTCGCTGTCGGTGTCCGAGAGCGATCCGCGCGGCCGCATCGTCTATGTCCGGAGTCTTCGCCGTGCCCGCCCAGCGTAAGCCCGCCCGAGTTCTCGCCATCTCCAACCAGAAGGGCGGCGTCGGCAAGACGACCACCGCCATCAATCTGGGCACCGCCTTGGCTGCGATCGGCGAGAAGGTGCTGATCGTCGACATGGACCCGCAAGGCAATGCCTCCACAGGTCTCGGTGTTCCACGTGAAACGCGGCGAGTGACGATCTATGACGTGGTGGTGGATGGTCGCTCGATCCAGGACGCCGCAGTCGACACCTTGGTGCCGGGGCTGTCCATCGTGCCGGCCGATGCGGATATGTCCGGGGTGGAGATCGAACTCAGCCAGGCGGACCGGCGGTCCTACCGACTGCGCGACGCGCTGCGGGCGCATGACCTGGGTGCGGCGCCGTATGACTATGTGCTGATCGACTGCCCGCCGTCGCTGAACCTTCTGACGCTGAACGCCATGGCGGCGGCGGATGCGGTGCTGGTGCCGCTGCAGTGCGAGTTCTTCGCGCTGGAGGGCCTCAGTCAGTTGATGCGCACGGTGGACATGGTCCGCCAGAGCCTCAACCCCGCGCTCGAGATCCAGGGTCTGGTGCTGACCATGTACGACCGCCGCAGCAGCCTGTCGGGTCAGGTCGCCAATGACGTTCGCGCCCACTTTGGCGACAAGGTCTACGACAGCGTCATTCCCCGCAATGTGCGGGTGGCCGAGGCGCCTTCGTACGGCAAGCCGGCGCTGATCTATGATCTGAAGTGCACCGGCAGCCAAGCCTATCTCAAGCTGGCGCGCGAACTGGTGCAGCGCGAGCGCAAGCGATTGAAGCAGGCAGCCTGAAGCGGACGGACGAAGACGTGGCGGAACGACAAAGAGGATTGGGGCGCGGCCTGTCGGCGCTGATGGGCGAAGCGGCCTCCGAGGCGCCGATCGCGGCGGGATCGCCCGCGCCGGCCGGCGTGCAACGCGTGCCGATCGAGAGCCTGAAGCCCAATCCGGACCAGCCGCGCAAGCTGTTCTCCCGCCAGGACATGGAGGAGCTCGTCGCCTCCATCCGCGACAAGGGCGTGCTGCAGCCGATCCTGGTGCGCAGCCAGCCGGATGAGCCCGGCGTGTGGCAGATCATCGCCGGCGAACGCCGCTGGCGCGCCTCTCAGGTCGCCCGACTGACCGAAGTGCCCATCGTGGTGCGCGAGATGGACGACGTCGAGATGTTCGAGGTCGCCATTATCGAGAACGTCCAGCGCGCCGACCTCAATCCGCTGGAAGAGGCCAACGCCTACGGCCTCCTGGTCGAACGCCACGGCCGCACCCAGGACGAGATCGCCGGCATCGTGGGCAAGAGCCGCAGCCACGTCGCCAACACCTTGCGGCTGCTGCAACTGCCGATGGGGGTGCTGAACCATGTCATCGACGGCAAGCTGACCGCCGGCCACGCCCGCGCCCTGATCACCGCCCCCGATCCTCAGGCGCTGGCGGAACAGGTCATCCGCGACGGCATGAACGTGCGCCAGACCGAAGCGCTGGCGCGCCGCGCCGCCGAAGGTCCTCCCAAGCCGAAGGCGAACGGCAGGAAAACGGCGGGCGCTGGCCGCAACGAAGACATCGCCGCGCTGGAGCAGGATCTGCTGGACGTTCTGGGGCTGAACGTCTCCATCGCCTATCGCGGCGACGGCGCAGGCGAGGTGGTGCTGAAGTACGCCTCGCTGGAGCAACTGGACGACATCTGCCGCAGATTGATGCAGGCCTGATCCTCACGGCGTGATAAGGTGCGGCATGACTGATGACGCACAGCCCCTGACCGCCACCGAAAAGCTCAGGCAGGCGGTCGCCGCCAAGAAGGGCGCCAAGGCCACGCCCGGCGCGGCGCATGACAGCGGCCGGCTCGCTGAAAAAGTCGTCGCCCAGCGCAATCAGACGATGGCCAAGCCCGCCTTTCGCAAGGCTTCCAAACGCGGCTGAGGCGGCCTAGAGCCCGAGGCGCCGCGCCCGTCCGGCGATCTCCAGCAGCAACCGTTCGGCGATCAGCTGGTCCGGCATGCCGGTCGTCTTGGTCGCGATGTCGGCGGTGTTGATGCTGTCCAGCACCTCGTCCAGCGCCTCCAGCCGCCAGGCGCGGGCCTGACGCAGCATCTCGGCCTCCTGCTTCCAGAATACGCCGGCGGCTTTCGCTGCCTCCTTGGCGTTGGCGCCGTTGGCCTGAAGGATGTTAATGCGCCGCAGCTTGCCCAGATGCAGCGCGGCCTGCCGCACCGCCATGACGGAAGACTCGCCCTCCGCCAGCGCCCGTCGCAGGCCGGACTGCGCGGGACCCGCCCGCGCGCCGAAGGCCTGAAGGGCCGCGTCCTGGAGCGAGGCGTCCGGCTCGACGCCCAGATGCTTGTCCAGCTCCTCGCTGTCGATGGTCTTGCCCGAGCCCGGCCCGATGAACAGCGCCAGCCGCTCGATCTCCTGCCGCATCAGACCCCGTTCGCGCGGCAGTCGCGCCACGAACCGGTCCAGGGCGTCAGACGTCAGGCCCACCTTGTCGGCGGCGAGGGCCTCGCGCGTCATGCGGGCCACGTCGCCGGTCTCGTCCTCGTAGCAGACGATGCCGACCGCGCCGGCTTCCTTCTCGGCGGTCTTGCGCAGCGTGGACTCCCGCCCCAGCTGGCCGGCTTCGATCACCAGCATGGCGTCGGGATTGAAGCCGCCTTCGGCATGGGTCTTGAGCGCCGCCGCCAGCATCTTGTCGATCGACGCCTTGTCGGCCGACAGCCGAACACGGACCAGCCGCCGGCCGCCCATCATCGACAGGGCGGTCAAGGCCTCCTCCAGTCTCGCCTCGTCCCCGTCGATGTCGCTGTCGGTCAGGACGGTGACGTTGAACGGGTCGTTCAGGTCCGGCGTCACCGTGCGGCACAGGATCTCGGCGCGCTCGGCCACACCCGAGCGGTCCTTGCCGTGGATCACCGCCGCCCGAATGCCGCGATCCGGCGCCTTCAGGAAGCGCTCGATCTCGGGCCGCTTGGAGAGGATCACCGCCCGGCCGGCCCTTGGTTCAAGGCCTGGGCCAGGTCCAGCCGGATCATGCGTGACAGCTCGGCCGCCGCGCGCTCCTCGCCGTCCTGCTGGGCGGCGATGGCGGCGTAGGGCTGGTCCGCCGCCTCATAGGTGGTGGTGACGGTCTCGTCGCCGTTTAGCGCCGGGCGGCCGTCCAGCGGCGTCAGCACCCAGACGGCCCGCACCGTCAGCTCATAGCGGGAAGCGGTGTCGTCGATGCGCCGCCCCAGCGCCCGCCGCTCCTGCTCGACCGAGGTCTCCAGCCAATACAGGGGAGGGGAGGCCCTGTCGAACCCCAGCGCATCCTCCAGCTGCTCACGCAGCCGATAGCCGAGCCGGTTGTCCGGTGTCGACACGGCGATCCGGCGCAGACCCGATCCCGTCAAAGGTTCGGCATACATGGGCGTGAAGCCGCAACCGGCCGCTCCGAGGGGCAGGCCGACCGCCAGCAGAAACAGGATCGCCGCGCGCCGCATCAGCCGGCCACCAGATTGACGATACGGTCCTTCACCACGACCACCTTGCGGATGCTGAGCCCCTCGAGTCGGGCCTTCACCGTCTCGTCAGCCAGTACGATCGCCTCGACCTCCGCCGCCTCTGTTCCACGTGGAACACGAACCTCGGCCTTGCGCTTGCCGTTGATCTGGACCGGCAGGACCACCTCGTCGTCCGCCGCCAGCTCCGGATCATAGGCGGGCCACGGCGCGTCCAGGATCATCCCGTGCTCACCCAGCCGCGTCCAGCACTCCTCCGCCAGGTGCGGGGTGAAGGGGGCGACCAGCCGCGCCAGCGCCGACAGCGCCTGCGCCTTGGCTTCGCCACCGGCCCGGTCGTGCGCCTTCACCGTGGCCACGAAGGCGTAGAGCTTGGCGATGGCCGAGTTGAAGCGGAAGCCTTCCACCCCCTCGGTCACGGCCTTGATCGCCTTGTGCGTCTCGCGGACCAGGCTCTTGTTCTGCGCCTCGTCGCCTGCGGCGTCGGCATCGTGAGTGTCGAACTCGGTCCAGACGCGACCGACAAAGCGGCTGGCGCCC
Source organism: Pseudomonadota bacterium (assembly GCA_023456105.1). Classification (GTDB taxonomy): domain Bacteria; phylum Pseudomonadota; class Alphaproteobacteria; order Caulobacterales; family Caulobacteraceae; genus Brevundimonas. The sequence continues at coordinate 28,490 of JAEYAO010000092.1, forward strand.
TCGACCCCGCCGGTGGTCCACTGCACGTCGCGCTCGGGCGGGCTGTCGGACAGGACGAACAGGCGGCCGGCGTCCACGCCATAGGCGTCGACGATCTCCTGCGGCGCGACCACGTTCTTCTTGGACTTGGACATCTTCTCGATGTCGCCGATGGTCAGGGTCTCGCCGGTCGAGAGCCGCCGCGCCGAGCGGGCGCCGCCGCCGTTGGTCAGTTCCACATCCGTCGGCTCGACCCATTGGCCGCCCTTGGTGCGATAGGTCTCGTGCACCACCATCCCTTGAGTGAACAGGCCGGCGAACGGCTCCTTCACGTTCATCAGCCCGGCGTCGGTCAGGGCGCGGGTGACGAAGCGGGCGTACAGCAGGTGCAGCACCGCATGCTCCACCCCGCCGATATACTGGTCCACCGGCAGCCATCGGTCTGCGGCGGCCGTGTTGATCGCCTCGTCCGCCGTCGGATCGGTGAAGCGGGCGAAGTACCACGAGCTGTCGACGAACGTGTCCAGGGTGTCCGTCTCGCGCACCGCGTCCGCATTGCACGAAGGGCATTTCACCTGCTTCCACGTAGGATGCCGGTCCAGCGGATTGCCGGGCGTGTCGAACGTCACGTCCTCGGGCAGCACAACCGGCAGCTGATCAGCCGGAACCGGCACGGGGCCGCAGAACGGGCAATGGATGATCGGGATCGGACAACCCCAATAACGCTGCCGGCTGACGCCCCAGTCGCGCAGGCGATAGATGGTCGCGCCCTCACCCTGTCCCGCCTCTTCGATGCGGCGGATGGCCTCGGCCTTCGCCGCCTCGATCTCCAGCCCGTCGAGGAAGTCGGAACGGAAGATCAGGCCCGGGCCGGTGTAGGCCTCTTCCGCCACAGCGAAGTCGTCGCCCGCGCCATCCGGCCGCACCACCGGGATCACCGGCAGGCTGTATTTTCGGGCGAAATCCAGGTCGCGCTGGTCGTGCGCCGGACAGCCGAAGATCGCGCCCGTGCCGTATTCCGACAGGATGAAGTTGGCGATCCAGACGCTGATCTCGCGCCCGTCAAATGGGTGACGCACCGTCAGCCCGGTGTCCCAACCGATCTTGGGCGCCTGTTCGATCTCGGCCTGGGATGACCCGCCCTGGCGGCACTGGGCGACAAAGGCGGCGACCTTTGGATCGGCGTCGGCCAGCGACTTGGCGATCGGGTGGTCGGGCGCCAGGCCCAGGAAGCTTGCGCCGAAGAGCGTGTCCGGCCGGGTCGTATAGATCTCGACGCCGTCCTCGAAACCGGCCGGCGGCTCTCCCGCCCAGGCCCAGGTCATGCGCAGGCCCTTGGACCGGCCGATCCAGTTCTCCTGCATCAGCCGAACCTTGTCCGGCCAGCGGTCCAGGTCCTTGAGGCCGTCGATCAGGTCGTCGGCATAGTCGGTGATGCGCAGGAACCACTGGTTCAGCTTGCGCTTCTCGACCACCGCGCCCGAGCGCCAGCCGCGCCCGTCGATCACCTGCTCGTTGGCCAGGACGGTGTTGTCCACCGGATCCCAGTTGACCACCCCGTCCTTTCGATAGACCAGCCCGCGTCGATACAGCTCCAGGAACCAGGCCTGCTGCTTGCCGTAGTATTCGGGATCGCAGGTGGCGAACTCGCGCGACCAATCCAGCGACAGGCCGAGCAGCTTCAGCTGTTCGCGCATCGCTGCGATGTTGGAATAGGTCCAGCCCTTGGGATGGATGCCGCGCTCCATGGCCGCGTTCTCGGCCGGCATGCCGAAGGCGTCCCAGCCCATCGGGTGCAGCACGTCGAACCCCTGCGCCCGCCTGGAGCGCGCCACCACGTCGCCCATCACGTAGTTGCGGGCGTGACCCATGTGGATGTTCCCCGACGGATAGGGAAACATTTCAAGCACATAGTATTTCGGCCGGCCCGTGTCCCGGGTGACGAAGGCGTCGGCTTCGGCCCAGCGGGCCTGCTGGCGGGGTTCGGCGGTCTTGGGGTCGTATCGGGCCACGGGCGTCCTGGGAGAAGGCAGAGGGGCTCGCGCCCCTCGCACTCCACTAGCCCGAAGGGCGGCGTCGCCCAAGAAGATTTGGCGCGGCTTCGACGGCGCGCCGTAGGGGTCAGCCCGCGTTGGCGAGGTTCAGCTGGCGCGCCTTGGTCAGGATGGCGTTCTCCAGGTCCGCCTCGGTCTGGGCGGCGACGGGGGCGCCCGTCCACTGGCCGTCGGCCCCGCGCACTTCCTTGACCACGGTGACGTTCAGCGCATCGGCGCGCAGACGGGTGTCGAGGATGAACACCGTGGCCTTGAACCGCTCGTTCGGCGTCTGCGGATTGATGTACCAGTCATAGTTGATCACCCCGCCCCAGGGATCGGCGGTCACCAGCGGCATGAAGCTGAGGGTGTCCAGCGACGCGCGCCACAGATATCCGTTGACGCCGATGCCCTGCTGCACGTCCGCACGCTGGGCGCGGGGCTTGCCGCCGACAAAGGGGATGCTGGAGCAGCCGGCCAGCGCCACGCCCGAGGCGACCAGGGCGACCGTCGCGCCGCGAACCAAAGCCTTGTTGAGGCCCATCGGGATAGTCTCCAAACCATGTATTCGCGGACGGGCCGCCACGCGCGCGATCCATCCGGCGCACCGTGACCGCAGCAGCCTTCTATAACACGGCCAAAAGGGGCGATGACAAGGCGGCCTGTCCGTCGCCGGATCGCAGACCTTGCCCGTTTCCGCCGCATTGCCGTGACGTGGGCGACACATGGCGCGGGCAAGATGTCGAGGAACCGGGGTTCAAAGCCGACGTTGCGTTGACCGGGCGAGCGGCGGGTGTCTAATCCCCCGGCTCACGGCGAAAACGCCGGTTCAGGAAGTTCTGCGCCCTTTCGGGCGTCGAAGGGTTGGAAATGCGTGCTGGCGGCCTGTCGATCTCGGCTCTGAGCCTAGCCGTGCTGTTGAGCACGGGCGCGGTCGCGCACGCTCAAAGCCAGCCTCAAGCGAACCGAGCCCCGGCGCTTACCCTGTCCGAGGCCGCCAACGCCCAGCGCTCCGCACCCAGTCAGCGTCGTGGCCTGCGGCTGAATGATCGCGGTCGCTGGGGCCTGGATTTCAATCTGAACCAGCCGGTCGGGCGCGAGCAGGACTGGAGTGACGTAGAAGCAGGCGCCTATTACCGCCTCAACGACCGCCTGCGGGTGGGCGCCGCCGCCGGCCTCGCCGCGCCTGAAACCGATCCGGCCCGCGCGCCTCAGACCGGCGATCGCACCCAGCCGCGCGTGCGTCTGGAAAGCATCTTCAAGTTCTGACCGGCTGGAACGCCTGGACGGCGTCGACCCCCGCAATTCCGCAGGCGCCGCTGTCGCGCAAATCCGCCGCGCGCGCCGCATCGATCCCGCCCAGCGCATAGACGGGGCAGGGCGCCGCCTCGGCCCTTGTCCTGAAAGCGTCTAGGCCGAGCGCCGGCGTCCGCGCCGAGGCCCCGCCGGCCGGAAACACGGGCGACAGCACCAGAGCGTCCAACCCGGCTGCGCCTCCATCCAGCGACCCGCCATGCCAGGCAGCCGTCAGCACCCAGTCGGGGCGCCGCCGGCGCAAGGCCGTCGCCTCAGACATCGCGCGCTCCGGCAGGTGCACCCCGTCCGCGTCCAGTCGCGACGCCAAATCCGCATCCCGTCCGACCAGCAGTCGGACGCCGCGTCCGGCGGTCACAGCCCTCAGCCGTCGCCCTATCTCCAGTGCATCGGCGCGTCCAAAGGCGCGAAACACCACGCCCGCGCCGGTCGGCAGCCCGGCCGCCGTCTCCCAGGGTCTGGGCGTCCGCTCGGGATCGGTGAAGAACAGCAGCGGCGGCAGCCGACCGGCGGCCGGGCTGACAGCGGCGGCGGCGCGGTTTAGATCAAGCGCCGTTCCCCAGAGCGCGCGCGCCTCTTCGCCGTAGTCTTCCGTCAGGATCATGACCGCTTCATCCCCCGCCGACCGGCCCGCGTCCATCGCCGAACGCATCAGCGCCGTGCGCGACCGCATCGAGGCGAGCGCCCGCGCCGCCGGCCGCGACCCGGCGGGCGTGGTTCTGACCGCCGTCTCCAAGACCCAGCCGCCGGAGGCGATCGATGCGGCGTTGGCTTCGGGACTTCGCGTCTTCGGCGAGAACCGGGTGCAGGAGGCGCAAGGCCGCTGGGCCTTCCGCCGCGCAGACCTGCCCGACCTCGAGCTTCGGCTGATCGGTCCCTTGCAGACCAACAAGGCGGCCGACGCCCTGGCCCTGTTTGACGTGATCGAGAGCCTGGACCGTGAAAAGCTCGCCCGCGCCCTGGCGGAGGCCGGCCGGAAGGCGGGCGTCCAGCCGCGCGTCCTGATCCAGGTCAACACCGGGGCTGAACCGCAGAAGGCCGGCGTTCACCCCCGCGACGCCGATGTGCTGATCGCCGCCGCCCGCGCTTTCGGCCTTGGGGTCGAGGGCCTGATGTGCATCCCTCCCGCTGAGGAAGCCGCAGGACCGCACTTCGCCCTCTTGGCGCGTATCGCCCATCGCAACCATCTCCCCGTCCTGTCGATGGGGATGAGCGGCGACTTCGAGACCGCGGTCCGGTTTGGCGCCACCCATGTGCGGGTCGGATCGGCCCTGTTCGGGGAACGAAATCCCCCGCTTGCGCCCTCTAAGGACGCATCCGCGCCGTAACGCCGCGTGATTTACCCCGCTCAAGCCTTGGCGTAGCCGTCAAGCCTCGCCATTCTGTGATCATGCCCGCCCCAAAGACCATTCTGATCATCGACGACGACGACGACCTGCGCGAGGCGCTGGCCGAGCAGCTGGCGCTGCACGAAGAGTTTCGCACCGTTCAGGCCGCCACCGCCACGGACGGGGTGCGGATGGGGCATGAGGTGCGTGCCGACCTGATCCTGCTGGACGTCGACCTGCCCGACATGGACGGGCGCGAGGCCTGCCGCCTCCTGCGCAAGGACGGCGTCTCCACCCCGGTCATCATGCTGACGGCCCAGGCGGCGGACGCCGACACCATTCTGGGCCTGGACGCCGGGGCCAACGATTACGTCACCAAGCCTTTCCGGTTCGCCGTGCTCCTGGCCCGCATCCGCGCCCACCTGCGCAGCCACGAACAGTCCGAGGACGCGGTCTTCTCGATCGGCCCCTATGAGTTCCGCCCCGCGGCCAAGGTCCTGGTCGACTCAAAGGACCGCAAGATCCGGCTGACGGAGAAGGAGACCAACATCCTGAAGTATCTCTACCGCGCTGGGGCCAAGCCGGTGTCGCGCGAGGAGCTGCTGACGGAGGTCTGGGGCTACAACGCCGGCGTCACCACCCACACCCTGGAAACCCACATCTATCGCCTGCGCCAGAAGATCGAGCCCGAGCCTGGCCAGGCCCGCCTGCTGCTGACCGACGCCGGGGGCTACCGGCTGCAGCCCTGAGGCTCAGCCGCCTCGCCACTCGCTGAGCACCGCGCCCTGCGCGTCCTCGAAGGCCACGCGGTCGAGTTGGACGGCGCCGATGCAGATCGGTCGCTGGTCGGGACCGGCGGCGCGGCAGCGGACGGCGCGGCCGTCGGCGAAGGCGGCCATGCGTCCTTCCAGCACCAGGCGATAGCCGCCGTCGGGAATGGCGGCCGGCCGATCGGCGTCCCCTCTGACCACAAAGCTGTAGGCGCGACCGTTGCGTCGGCCCAGGCGAGACCCGTCGGCTTCGAACACCGCCGCCAGCCCCATGGTCTGCGGCGATGGCGGGACCGGCTCGTCGGCCTGTGAGGCGGCCGATGCGACGGGACAGGTCTCCGCCCGCATCCAGGGGCGTGTCAGCCAGAACCCCTCCGCCGCCTCCCAGGTCTCGCCGGAGCCGGCGACGAGCGGCGACTCCGTCCAGTCGCCCGGCGCCAGCGACAATCGAAGCCCGCGGCCCTCGGCCGCCTGCACGACGACGGCCAGACCTTCCGACGCCGCCTCGTCGCTGTCGCTCGAGCCTGTGCAGCCGAAAGCCTGGCGCACGACAAAGCGACGGCCGGCCAGGGACGCGTCCGCCTCCTCAGTCCGCCCGGCCGCAAAGGCGGAGGCGGCGGCGTCGAGACCCTGCAGCAGTTCGGCGCGACCGATCGTCGGCGTGGGAGCAAGCGTCGCAGGGGCGGGAGGGGGAGCGCTGGCGGGCTGCGGCGGTCCGGCCGGGCGCGGCTCAGGCTGACGCTCGCAGGCGGCGAGACCGAGGATCGCCGCAATGGCCAGGGTCGCTGAAGAGGTCGCGGTCGGCTTCGACATGCAACCCTTCTAGCATGGGAGTCGCTCAAAGGGGGGACGTCGCCCGAAACGGTTGACGCCAACTGATGAAAGCGGTCTGCAGGCGCTTATGACTTTCGACCAGGTTGTGGCGCTGGCGGTGCTTGTCGCCGTGGTCGGCGTGCTGATCCACGGCAAGGCGCGCGCCGACATCGTGGCCCTGACCGGCGCCGCCGTTCTGCTGCTGCTGGGGGTGGTGCGGCCGGTGGAGGTGCAGGGCGCCTTCGCCAGCCCGGCGGTGATCGCCTTGGCCGGCCTGTTCGTGATCGCCTACGCCATCGAGCTGTCGGGCCTGCTGGGCCTGCTGATCCGCAACGCCACGCGGCTGGCGGCGCGCATCGGCGCGACCGGCATCTGGATCGTGATCGGCCTGTGCGGCTCGGTCGGCGGCTTCTTGAACAACACGCCGGTGGTGGTGCTGGCCGCCCCAGTGATCCGGGACGTGGCCCAGTCGCTGCGCCTTTCGCCCAAGCGGTTCCTGATGCCGCTCAGCCACGTCACGGTGATGGGCGGGCTGCTGACGCTGATCGGCACCTCCACCAACCTGTTGGTCAACGACATGGCCCGCAACGCCGGCCAGCCGGTGTTCAGCCTGTTCGAGATTACGCCCGTCGGCCTGTTCATAGCGGCGACGGGCGCCCTGTGGCTGTATTTCGTGGGCGCGCGCCAGCTGGGTCGCTCCGTCGCCATGGACGAAGCGGAGGCCGCCCGCCTGGCCGAGCTGGAGGAGTCGCGACGAAAGGCGGCCATGGAGGCGTCGCGTCGACGTCGGCGCGTTCTGCCGTTCAACCTGCCCAGGCTGGGCGAGGCCCGCAATCTGGCGGACGGCTCGGGCGACGCCAATCTCGGCGACGTGGAGCTGTACGGCGCCGCCGACCGGCCGTTCCGCCTGCGGCCGGCGCTGATTTCGCTGAGCGTGTTCGTCCTGGTGATCGCGGCCGCCGGGTTGGGCTGGACGCCCATCGCCGCGGCCGCCTTCGCGGGAGCGGTGGCGCTGATCCTTCTGCGGGTCATCACGGCGGAGGAGGCCTACGCCGGCCTGCGCCCCGAAATCCTGCTTCTGATCGCCGGCATGGTGGTGGTGGGCACGGCCATCGAGGTCACCGGCCTGGCCCAGGCGGGGGCCGAGCGGCTGATCGACGTGATCCGGCCCTTGGGCCCCATGGGCGCGCTGATCGTGCTCTACGGCGTGACGCTGATCGCCACCGAGCTTTTGTCCAACGCCACGGTCGCGGTGCTGATTACCCCCGTCGCGGTGGCCTTGGCCGAAAGCCTGGGCGTCGATCCCCGGCCCTTTCTGGTGTGCGTCATGATGGCCGCCTCGGCCGCCTTCGCCACACCGTTCGGCTATCAGACCAATGTGCTGGTCTTCAACATGGCCGGCTACAGCTACATGGATTTCGTCAAGGTCGGCGCGCCGCTGAACCTGATCACCTGGCTGGCGGCCATGGTCGCCATCCCGATATTCTTTCCCTTCTAGAGGTCCAGGTCCACCGTCACCGGCGCGTGGTCGCTGGGCCGCTCCCACTCGCGCACGTCGTCGTGGATGCGGGCGGTGTCCGGGACCACGGCGGGGGTCAGGCCGGGCGAGGTCCAGATGTGGTCCAGCCGCAGGCCCCGATTGGACTTGCGGAAGTCGGCGGCGCGATAGCTCCACCAGCTGGCCAGCTTCTGCGGCTCGGGATAGCGGTCACGCAGCACGTCGGCGAAGCCGCCGGTCTCCTGCAGCCGGTTCAGCGTCTCCACCTCGACCGGCGTGTGGCTGACGACCTTGGACATGTAGCGGTGGTTCCACACGTCGTTCTCGCCCGGCGCGATGTTGAAGTCGCCGGCCAGCACCAGCGGCGCGGCCTTGTCCCTGCGGCCGATCTCGTCGGTCAGCTGCTCGTAAAAGTCCATCTTGTGGTCGAACTTGGGGTTCAGCGCGCGGTCGGGCGTGTCGCCGCCGGCCGGAATGTAGAAGTTCTGCACGTCCACGCCCGCGATGCGGCCGGAGACGCAGCGGGCGTGACCCAGCTTGCAGACCTCAAGCGTGTCGTTGTCCTCGATGGGCAGGCGCGAGGCGATGGCGACGCCATGCCAGCCCTTCTGGCCGCGCACCCGCAGATGCGGCAGGCCCATCTCCTCGAACGCCGCGCGCGGGAACTGGTCGGTGGTGCATTTGATCTCCTGCAGCAGCAGGACGTCCGGCGCGCGCTCGGCCACGAACCGCGCCACCTGATCGATGCGAAGACGGACCGAGTTGATGTTCCAGGTGGCGAGGCGAAGCGTCATGGCCCGCGCCTTAGCAGGCCCTACGCTTCGCACCTAGCCGGCGCTCAAGCGGCGAGCGACCCCGCCCCGAGCGTAGCGCCCCTAGTTCCTGCCAGGGCGGCGGGTGGGGTCGCGCAGCTGGAACAGGCTGGCCGATAGCCCCGAAGCGGGCTGCAGGCTGGTCAGCTGGGTGCGCGTGCGCTGGCCTTGCGCATCGGTGATGGTCCATTCGCGCAGGCGCATGGGGCTGCCGGCAAAGGCCAGGATGACCTGGCCGTCGTTCGGCCGGCGGCTGTCGCGCGCGGTGATGGCGAAGGCGCCGGAGTCCATCCGCGTCACCCGCTCGATCCGCACGCCCTGGTCCAGCCGCACGTTGCGGGCCAGGAAGGTGGACAAGGGCGTGGCGCTGAGCGGAACCTGGCGGAAGACGTTCAGGCGCGGGTCGTAGCGCTTGACGTTGGATCCGTCCGACACGACCAGCAGACCCTGTGGGTTGGTGTATTCGAACCGCATCTTGCCCGGCCGCTGCAGATAGAAGCGGCCCTCGCGGCGCTGATTGCCGCTGGTCTCGACAAAGGTCCCCTGGGCGGCGCTCAGGTTCTGCAGATAGGTCTGAGCCTGCTGCAGGGCGGCGCGGTCTTGGGCCGACAGGTTGCTTTGCGCATCGGCCGGCAAGGCCGAGCCCAGGGCGGCCAGGCCCGTCAGGGCGCCCATGCCGAGCAGGAGGGTGCGGCGGGCGGCGTCGTGCTGTTCTACGGCGATGGCGCGGGCTGAAGCGCGGGTGGGGGCGCGTTGGGTCATGGTGTTCTTCTCGCTCCCATTCGGGATTGTGGGTGTCGCCTTCATGCCGGGTCCGCTTGGCGTCCGCATGACGCCAGCCTGACCATATTCCGGCGCTCCGATGAAGCGGCGTTCATCGAAAACGGCCAAGCTTGGCGTGGAGGCGGGAGAAGAACGTGGCGGGGGCGACACCGTTCCTCTCCCTCCGGACTTGGGAAAGAGGAACGGCGCTCAAGCCGCGAGCGACCGCGTCGCGAGCATAGCGCCCCTAAACGATGGGCGGCGGTCCAGCCAGGACCTCGCGCTTGCCGGCGTGGTTGGCGGGGCTGACCACGCCTTCCTGCTCCATGCGCTCGATCAGGGTGGCGGCGCGGTTGTAGCCGATCTGCAGCCGGCGCTGGACATAGGAGGTCGAGGCCTTGCGGTCGCGCGTCACCACCGCCACGGCGCGGTCGTACAGGTCGTCGCCGCTGCCGCCGCCGTCTTCGCCGCCCATGGCCCCGTCGCCGTCGCCGTCCGGCTCGTCGGTGATCAGGTCGAGATAGTCGGGCTCGGCCTGGCTGCGCAGGTGCTTGCACACCTCCTCGACCTCGTGGTCGCCGACGAACGGCCCGTGCAGGCGGGTGATGCGCCCGCCGCCGGCCATGTAGAGCATGTCGCCCTGGCCCAGCAGCTGCTCGCCGCCCTGTTCGCCCAGGATGGTGCGGCTGTCGATCTTGGAGGTGACCTGGAAGCTGATCCGGGTCGGGAAGTTGGCCTTGATGGTGCCGGTGATCACGTCCACCGACGGTCGCTGCGTCGCCATGATCAGGTGAATGCCGGCCGCGCGCGCCATCTGGGCCAGGCGCTGCACGGCGCCTTCCACGTCCTTGCCGGCGACCAGCATCAGGTCGGCCATCTCGTCCATGACCACGACCAGATAGGGCATGGGCTCGGGCCGGATCTTTTCGGACTCATAGACCGGCCGGCCTTGGTCGTCGAAGCCGGTCTGGACTGTGCGCTCGAAATGCTCGCCCTTCTTCTGCGCCTCGACAGCGCGCTCGTTGTAGGAGGCGACGTTCCGCACGCCCAGCTTGGACATGCGGCGATAGCGGTCCTCCATCTCCCGCACGGTCCACTTCAGGGCGACCACTGCCTTCTTGGGATCGGTCACGACCGGCGCCAGAAGGTGCGGGATGCCGTCATAGACCGATAGCTCCAGCATCTTGGGGTCGATCATGATGAAGCGGCATTCGGCCGGCGAATGGCGATACAGGATCGACAGGATCATGGCGTTGACCCCCACCGACTTGCCGGAGCCGGTGGTGCCCGCGATCAACAGATGCGGCATGCGCGCGAGGTCGGCCACATAGGGCTCGCCGCCGATGGTCTCGCCCAGCGCCAGCGGCAGCAGATGGCCCTTCTTGTCGTATTCGGCGCTGGCCAGGAGGTCGCGCAGGTAGACCGTCTCGCGCTTGGCGTTGGGCAGTTCGATGCCAATGGCGTTGCGGCCCTGGACCACGCTGATGCGGCAGGCGCGCGCCGACATCGAGCGGGCGATGTCGTCGGCCAAGGCCACGACGCGGCCATGCTTCACGCCGGGCGCGGGCACCAGTTCGTACAGGGTGACCACGGGGCCGGGGCGGATCTGGTCGATCTGGCCGCGCACGCCGAACTCCTGCAGCACGCCCTCCAGCATCTTGGCGTTGGCCTTCAGCGATTCCTCGTCGACCGAGGCGGTGCGCTGGGCCGGCTTGGCCAGAATGCCGAGCGGGGGCAGGTCGAACTCGCCCTCGGGCCGGGCGAAGTCGAAGGCGGTCTGGTCCACGTCCGTACGCGCCGGCTTGGGCGCCTTGACCGCCGCCACGCGCGGCTCCGGGGCCGAGGCGGCGCGGGGCGCGGGCGCAGCCGGAACGGGCATCAGCGGCGCCTGGTCGTCGTCCTGGTCATCTTCCCATGGCGGCGGGGCGGCGAAGGTGTCGGCGTGCGCCTCGGCCGCCGCTTCACGTGAAACGGCGAGAGCGTCTTCGTCGAGAGCAGGCTCGGGCGCGGGGGCCGGGCGCGACTTGGGCTTGCGGACGGCCTTGGGGGCGGGGGGCGCCTCTGCCTTGGCCGGCGTCGGCGCGCGACGCAACGACCGCCCCCAGTGCAAGGCATCGCCGAGGTCTGCGATCCTCAGGCCCACCGCGTATCCGCCCGCCCACAGGCCCGCGCCCAGGAACAGCAAGCCGGCGATCCATCGGCCCCCTGAGATTCTCAGCGCCGCCACGCCCGAGGCGAACAGGCCGGTGACGCCATCGCCCCACAGCCCGCCCAGACCCGTCGCCAGCGGCCACGCCGCCGGCGCGACCGGAGCCGACAAGGCCGCCGACAGCGCCAGCACCGAACCGGTGGCGGCAAGCGCCTTCAGCGGCGTCGGCGTCAGCCTCTGACCCAGGGCGTCGCCCACCGCACGCGCCAGCCCGAAAGCGATCAGCAGCAGGGCCGCCGGCCACGCGGCCAGCCCCAGGGTCTGCATGAACAGGTCGGCGAACATCGCCCCGTTCATCCCCAGCCAGTTGGTGGGGGCCTCCGTCGAGGCCGCGTTCAGGCTGGGATCGGCCGGGTTCCACGACATCAGCGCCGCCAGCAGCAGCGCCGCCAGCAGCGCCTGCAGCACGCCCCGGAACCGCACCACGAAGGGCGCGCCCCACAGCACGCGGGCGCTGATCCAGGCCTGTTGGCCGATGGCGAGGGCGGTGGACATGGCGGGCGGACACCCCTGGCGCGAACGATCCGCCCCTTGTCGCGCCAACAGGGTTAAGAGGCGTTTACCAGCGCATGCTCTCCTCCCACTTCGAGCGGGATCGGCCGGGCTGACGGATTGTCCTCTGGACGGGTCAGGCTCAGGGCGCGACAAGGCCGGCATGACCCAGGCTGAAGATCACGACATCATCATCGCCGGCGCCGGGCTGGCGGGGGCGGCGTTCGCGCTGGCGGCGGCGCAGGGCGGGCTGAAGGTCGTGATGATCGATCCGCAGCCGTTCGATCTGCAGCTGGCGCCGAGCTTTGACGGGCGCTCCACGGCCATCGCCTTCTCCACCTTCCGCATGCTGGATGCGCTGGGGCTGGGCGAGGCGCTGCGGCCGCACGCCTGCCGAATGGATCGCATCCTGGTGACCGACGGCCGACGACCGGGCGCCGCCACCCGCCCGGCCTCGCCCGCCTTTCTCCGCTTCGACGCCGATGAGATCGGCGGCCGCACCGGCGGCGAGCCGCTGGGCTACATGGTCGAGAACCGCCGCATCCGCGCGGCCCTGGCGCAGGGGGTGCAGGCGGCGGGGCTCGAGGTTCTGGCGCCGGCCTCCGTGGCCTCGGTCGATGTCGGGCCGGGAGAGGCGGCGGTGACCCTATCGGACGGTCGGGTGCTGAACGCGCCGCTGGTCGTGGGGGCCGAGGGGCGCCAGTCGCGCGTGCGCACGGCCGCCGGCATCGACACGGTGGGCTGGGGCTATGGCCAGAGCGGCGTGGTGGCGACGGTGCGGCTGGCGCGCGACCACGGCAATGTGGCGCACGAATACTTCCTGCCAGGCGGTCCCTTCGCCATCCTGCCGCTGACGGACCAGCGCGCCAGCCTGGTCTGGACCGAGACCACCCGCCGGGCCGAGGCGCTGCGCGACGCCTCCGACGAGGCCTTCCACGCCCACCTGCTGCGCCGCTTCGGCGACTTCCTCGGCGACGTGGCCGTGGAGGGGCCGCGCTTCGTCTATCCGCTGTCGCTGTCGCTGGCCGAACGGCTGTATGCGCCGCGCATCGCCCTGATCGGAGACGCCGCCCACGGCGTGCATCCCGTCGCGGGCCAGGGGCTGAACATGGGGCTGAAGGACGCCGCCGCCCTGGCAGAGGTGCTGACCGACGCCGCGCGCCTGGGCGAGGACATCGGCTCGGAGACGGTGCTGGAGCGCTACGCCCGCTGGCGCCGGTTCGACAACGCGGCTCTGGCCGCCGGCTTTGACGCCTTTGTGCGTCTGTTCTCCAACGACATCGGCCCGGTCCGGCTGGTGCGCAACCTCGGCATGGCCGCCGTCAACCGCATCGCGCCCCTGCGCCGCGCCTTCATGCACGAGGCGGGCGGCGCGACCGGCGACCTGCCGCGCCTGTTGAAGGGCGAACGGCTCTAGTCCAGCTGGCGCGCCTCTTCCGCCAGCATGATCGGCACGCCTTCGCGGATCGGATAGGCCAGCTTGGCGCCGGCGGAGACCAGCTCGTTCGCCGTGCGGTCATAGGTCAGCTTGCCCCGCGTCACCGGGCACACCAGCACCTCCAAGAGGCGCGGATCGACCGAAGCGGGCGTGTGGAAGGAGTCGGACATGGTTGGTGGCCTATCGCGCGGTCGCGCTGCTTGAGGCCGGTGTTCTAGGACGTATCGCGTGGTCGCGCTACTTGAGGCCGGTATTCTAGGACGTATCGCGTGGTCGCGCTACTTGAGGCCTACTGCATCGAAGGCGAGGCGTCGTCGCCGGCGTCGGCGGCGTCGATGCGCATCAGGGCGGTCAGCGCCTCGCCGCGTCCCAGCAGGTCGCCGGCCTCGAGCAGCGCCTGCTTCTCGGCCGGTTCGAACGGCAGGGCCATGGACAGGCTGTTGATCAGGGCCTCGACCGGCGCGCTCTCGGCCGTGTCCCAGTCGATCTCCAGCGCCCGATGCTCCAGATAGACCCGCAGGGCGTCCAGAAAGCCGTGCCGATCAAAGGCCGCATCGTCCGCATCCGGCGCGACCAGATCGGCCTCGAACGGGGTGAAGTCGGCCCGCACCGTGCGATACGGCGCCTTGGACGGCAGTTCACTGGTGATCCGGAACCGGCTGACGCCCGTCAGGGTGATCAGATAGCGCCCGTCCGAGGTCTCGGCGAAAGAGGTGATCCGCCCCGCGCAGCCGACCGGCGAAAGGCTCGGCAACTCGCGCGAGCCGCCGCTGGGCTGGACCATGCCGATGATCCGGTCCCCCGCCATGGCGTCGTCGATCATGTTCAGATAGCGCGGCTCGAAGATATTGAGCGGCAGCTGGCCGCGCGGCAGCACGATGACCCCGCCGATCGGAAACACCGGGATCACCTGCGGCAGGTCCGCCGCCCTGTTGTAGCCTTGAGCCATCGACTTCCAGGTCATGCGATGCGGAGGGAGCGGGTCACGAGAACAGGATCGACGACAGCCGGCGTCGTCCCTCCTTGGCCACGTCCGACATGGCGCCCGCCGCCTCGAACACGGTCAAGAGCTGCTTGCGCGCCGCCTGTTCGTTCCACTCGCGGTCGGCCTGCACGATGGTCAGCAGGTGGTCGGCCGCACCCTTCATGTCGCCGGACGCCGCCAGCGCCTGCGCCAGGTCGAAGCGCGCCTGGTGGTCGTTCGGATCGGCGGCGAGCCGCGCCTCCAGCTCGGCGTTCTCGCCCGAGGCGGGCGCGGAGGCGGCCAGCGCCAGCTGGGCGCGCACGCTCTGCACCGCCGGATCGTTGGAGTCCTGCGGGGCCATGGCGATGGTCTGGCGCGCCTGCTCGACGTCGCCGCCCGCCAGATAGACGCGGGCGAGGCCGGCGATGGCTTTCGGGTTCTCCGGCTCGATCGACAGCACATGGGCATAGGCCTGCGCCGCGCCGCCGAAGTCGTTCAGGCCCAGCGACTCCTCGCCCATGGCCAGCACCTCGTCGATCTCGGGCGAGGCCCCGCCCGCGCCGCCGGTCAGCTTTTCGATAAAGGCCTTGATCTGGCTGTCCGGCACCGCGCCCTGGAAGCCGTCCACCGGCTGGCCGTTGACGAAGGCGTAGACCGTGGGGATCGACTGCACCCGCAGCTGGCCGGCGTAGGCGGGGTTCTTGTCCACGTCGATCTTGACCATCCGCACCTTGCCGCCGGCGGCGCGCACCGCCTTCTCCAGCGCAGGCCCCAGCGTCCGGCACGGCCCGCACCAGGTCGCCCAGAAATCCACGATCACCGGCGTGGTGCGCGAGGCCTCGACCACGTCCGTCATGAAGCTGGCGTCCGAGCCGTCCTTGATCAGGTCGTCCTTGGGGGCGGCGGGGTCGGCGAAGGTCATGGATCGGTCCCTGTTCCGGTGGGTAACGCGCGAGCGAGAGAGATGGTCGCGCAGGCGCCGCGACTCAAGCGCCCCCGCCGGAAACCGGCTCAGGTCTGGGGTGTTTCATCGTTGAAGAACAAGGACCCTCCCCATGACGACCGCCAACGACCACGACATCAAGGTGCTGAACGGCCTGCTGGAGTCCACGCTGGACAGCGTGGACGGCTATCGCGAAGCCGCCAAGGAGACCGACCAGACGCGCTATCGCGGCCTGTTCGAACAGCGGGCGGAGGAGCGCGGACGCGTGGCCTCGGACCTGCAGGCGGCGGTGCGCGGCCTGGGCGGAGAACCGGATCACGAAGGCTCGATCCTGGCCAAGGCGCATCGCGCGTTCCTGGACATCAAACACGCGCTGTTGCGTGACGATCAGTCGGTGGTTGCTTCCGTGGAGAGCGGCGAGGACCACCTCAAGGCGCGCTTCGACCGGGCGCTGGAGGACGAGCGCATCTCCGCCACCACGCGTGACGTGATCCGCCGCGCCTATGTCTCCGTCCGCCAAGGTCATGACGAGATGAGCGCGCTGAAGCACAGCCTGGAGGGCCAGCGCGACGCCTCCAGCCCGCTCTATCCGCAGTAGAACGAAAAAGGCCCCGGCGGTTCGCGCCGGGGCCCTGATCGTGTTGCTGCGCTGAGGGATCAGCCCTCGGCGGTGTCGGCCGCGCCGGTTTCCGGCACGGTCGCGCCCTTGGCCGGACGCACGGTCTGACGCTCGGCGATCCGCGCCGATTTGCCGCGACGATCGCGCAGGTAATACAGCTTGGCGCGACGCACCACGCCGCGACGCTTCACTTCGATGGACTCGATGTTCGGCGACAGGATCGGGAACTTGCGCTCCACGCCTTCGCCGAAAGAGATCTTGCGGACGGTGAAGGTCTCGTTCACGCCGCCGCCGTCGCGGGCGATGCAGACGCCTTCAAAGGCCTGAACGCGCTCGCGCTCGCCTTCCTTGATGCGCACGTTGACGCGCAGGGTGTCGCCCGGCTGGAATTCGGGAATGGTGCGGTCGCCGAGGACGCGCGCCTTTTCTTCGGCAGCGAGTTGCTGGAGAAGGTTCATGGTTTTGTCTCCTGGGCTTTAGCGCCCTTTAGCTGTCATTTGGCGGGGCGAACCCCGCGTGGTCCGCAAGGTCAAGCCTTGCGGGGGTTGGCGGTTCTGGCGGCCCAGAGGTCCGGACGCCGTTCCCGCGTGGTCTCTTCCCGCTGCGCCTGGCGCCACCGTTCGATCCTTGCGTGATCGCCCGACAGCAGCACCTCGGGTATCTCCAGCCCCTCGAACGTCCGCGGTCGCGTGTACTGCGGATGCTCCAGAAGCCCGTCCTCGAAGCTTTCGGTGCTCAGGCTCGCGGCCTGGCCCAGCACTCCGGGGATCAGTCGTACGCACGCCTCGATCACCAGCATCGCCGCCGCCTCGCCGCCGGCGAGAACCGCGTCTCCGACGGAGACCTCCTCGAACCCGCGCGCGTCGAGCACGCGCTGGTCCACCCCCTCGAAACGGCCGCACAGGACGACGACGCCGTCCGCCCCCCTTTCGGGAGAGACCCATTCCTTGACGCGCGCCTGGGTCAGGGGCTGACCCCGGGCGCTCATGTACAAAAGCGGCCGCCGCGACCCTGAGGCGCCCTCGACATGATCAAGAGCGCGGGCCACCACGTCCGCCTTCAACACGGCTCCCGGCCCGCCACCCGCGGGGGTGTCGTCCAGGAAGCCGCGCTTATCGGTGGAAAAGTCGCGAATGTCCACCGTTTCCAGCGCCCACAGCCCCTTCTCCCGCCACGCCGTCCCGATCAGCGACACGCCCAGCGCGCCCGGAAAGGCCTCAGGAAACATGGTCAGGACGGTGGCGGTGAAAGGCATGGCGCGCGCTCTTAGCGCAAAAGGACCGCCCGCGCGCGCCGGAACATCAAGCCTGGGGGGCGGGCGGGAGCAGGGCGTCGTCCGCCGCCGCAGCCCGCTGGTAAGCGTCGCACGCCGTCAGCCTGGCCTCATAGGCGGCGAAGGCGTCCCGTTGCGGCAGGGTCTTGAACTGCAAACCCCAGATCACCTGCGCACCGAGATAGACGTCGGCGGCGGTGAACTGCTCTCCGCACAGCCACGGATCAGCCGAGGCGACGGCGCCTTCCAGGGCGTCCACCATCTGCTCGAACGAGCCATAGCCGGCCATGCCGGCGCGCTCGGCCGGCGCCAGCAGGTTCAGCGCCTTGGCCGTGATCGCCGCCTCCACGGGCCCAGCCGCGAAGAACATCCAGCGCAGATAGGCCGCGCGTCGAGGATCGCCCGGCGCCGGCGCCAAACCGGCGTCTGGAAAGGCGTCGGCCAGATAGGCGCAGATCGCGCCCGTTTCCGTCACCACGGCTCCGCGATGAACCACCGCCGGCACCTTGCCCATCGGATTCACGGCCAGAAACTCCGGCCTCTTCAGCTGGTCGAAGGCGCGCACCTCGACGCGGTAAGGCTGGCCGGTCTCTTCCAGCATCCAGCGGGCGATGCGGCCCCGCGACATGGGGTTGGTGTAGAGTACGAGGTCGTCGGTCATGGCGTGTGTCTCTCCGTATCGTCAGGCCTGCGGCGCGGCGCCGCCGACGGCGATCCAGGCGTTCACCTGTTCCTCCAGCACGTCCAGCGGCACCGAGCCCGAGCCCAGCACCACGGCGTGGAAGGCCTTGATGTCGAAGCGGTCGCCCAGCGCCGCCCGGGCCTTGTCGCGCAGTTCCTCGATCTTCAGCTCGCCGATCTTGTAGCTGGTCGCTTGGCCGGGGTTGGTGATGTAGCGCTCGACCTCCTTGACGATGTCGCGTTCGCTCAAGAGCGAGTTCCGCCGGAAGTAGTCGATGGCCTGTTCGCGCGACCACCGCTTGGCGTGCAGGCCCGTGTCCGTCACCAGCCGCACCGCCCGCCACAGCTCGGTCGAAAGCCGGCCGAAGTCGGAATACGGGTCCTGGTAGAAGCCCATCTCCTTGCCCAGCCCCTCCGCGTAGAGCCCCCAGCCCTCCGCGTAGGCGCCGTAGCCGCCGAACCGGCGGAAACGCGGCATCTCGCCGAGCTCCTGCGCATAGGCGATCTGGAAATGGTGGCCGGGCGCGCCCTCGTGATAGCTGATGCCCTCGATCTGCGGCTTCAGCACCTGGGTCATGTCCGACAGGTTGACGTAGTAGATGCCCGGCCGCGATCCGTCGGGCGCCGGCGCGTTGTAGAAGGCGATGGAGGCGGTGGCCTCGCGGAACGGCTCCACGGCCCGCACCTCCAGCTCCGCCTTGGGCAAGGTCGAGAACCACTGCGGCGCCGCTTCCATGACCTGGGCGATGAAGGCCCGCGCGTCGGTCAGATACTGCTCCTTGCCCTCCGGCGTGTTCGGATACTGGAAGCGCGCATCGGTCTTCAGGAAGACAAAGAAGTCCTGCAGCGAGCCGATGAAGCCGACCCGCGTCTTGATCGCCTCCATCTCCGCCTGGATGCGCGCCACCTCCGCCAGGCCGATCTCGTGGATCCGGTCCGCCGTCAGGTTCGTGGTGGTCGAGAGCTGCAGGCGGGCGTTGTAGTAGGCCTCGCCCTCCGGCAACCGCCACACGCCGCCGTTCTTGTCCGGCATGGCCTCGGCCTTGACCTGAAGTTCGCCCAGCGCCGCCAGCACGGTCTCGTATCCACGGCGGAACGGACCCGTCAGCGCCTCCCGGCCTTCTTCCAGCAGCCGGGCCTTGGTGGCGGCGTCGGCGTCCAGCGCCTCGACCTTTCCGGTGAAGTCGGCCCAGACCGGATTGGCCTCGCCGTCGTCGAACGGCGCGCCGGCGATCACCTGGCGGGTGTTGGCGATGGAGGGGGCGAACACAAAGGCCGGCGAGATCACGCCCTTGTCGGCGCGCGCCTTCAGCACGGTGGTCACCTCGCCCATGACCCGTTCGGCCTCGCGGATGCGCGCCACATAGGCCTGTGCGTCCTCGACACTGTCCACCGCGTGTTCGTTGATCAGGAACACCGGCAGGCCGGTGGTCGGGTTGCGGTTGGCGGCGAACAGATAGCCCCAGTCGCGCCAGCGCTCGCCCAGCCGTCCCTGCACCACGCCGTGCTCGAACAAGCGCCAGCTGACCTGGCTCTGCGGCGACAGGGCGTCGTAGTCGAACCGGGCCTTCATCTCGGCCAGCTGCCGCTCGGCCAGCGCCTGCCCCTCGGCCGATCCCGCGTCGGTGTAGTCGTCCAGCTTGTCGTAGTCGGTCTTGAGGCCCAGCGAGGTCATGCTTTCGGGGCTCAGCGCCAGCGATTGATCGAAGGCCGTCTCGAACCAGGCGGCGAGGCGGGCGTCCTCGCTCTGCGCGGCGGCCAGGGCCCAGGCGGGCGTCGCCTGCGCCCACGCCGGTGCGGCCGACAGGGTCGCCAGCACGGCGGCGGTGATGATTGAAATCCTGCGCATCGGCGGCTCCCTCCAAGAACGGCTAGGAGCTTCACAGGGCGACGGCCGCGAAGCAAGTGACCGAAGCGTCAGATGCGCGGGCGCAACACCTCGATCGGCTTCATCATCGTCATGCAACCCGATCCGGGGGTCGGCGTTTTCAGAGCTTCACCATTCAGGGATACCCACAATGCGCAAGATCATCGCTCTGTCCGTCGTCGCCGCCGCCCTGGCCGTGTCGGCCTGCAACACCATCTCGGGCGCCGGCCGCGACGTCCAGGCCGCCGGTTCGGCCGTGAGCCAAGGCGCCGAGAGCGCCAAGAACTAAGTCGATCCTTCGACGGTTCGGATCAGGGCCCGCCGGTCGCCGGCGGGCCCTTTTTCATGTCTGCGCCGGTTCGACCCGCGCCGTGTCGCTCTCGGCCTGATCCGACAGTCGGGCCTGAAGCGCGGTCTGCTTTCGCGCCACCACGAACGCCAGGATCACGGCGAAAACGCCGATGGCGGTGGAGTAGAGAAAGAACGTCACATAGCCGGCGCCCAGGGCCTCGCGCGTCACGCCGCTGGTCGCCGCGCCCGCCGCCAAGGACCCTTCCGGCAACCCGGCGAACAGCGCACGCAGGCCCGAGAACGGCCCCGATCCCTCCGCCGCCCGCGCCGAGGCCTCGACGATGCGGCCGGACTGCGAGGCGATCAGCTTGCCGGGCAGGGCGTAGAGCGAGCTGAACAGCGCATACTGCGTCGCGGTGAAGCCGATCGACGTCAGGCTGGACATATAGGCGATCAGCGCGGTGCCGGCGTAGCCCGTGGCCAGGTTGTCGACGCCGATCGCCACGAACAGCGCCTGCAGGCTGGGTCCCTGTGTCGCCAGCCAGGCGAACACCAGGTTCGATATCGGGCTCATGAAGGCGCCGATCACCATGGTCCGGATCAGGCCCAGCCGCGCCACCGACCAGCCGCCGACCAGCACCCCTAGTGTGGTCATCACCACGCCGAACACCTTTCGCACCTCCGCCAGCTCGGTCTTGGTGAAGCCGAGGTCCAGATAGAACGGGTTCATGATGTTCAGCACGAAATCGGCCAGCCGATAGACGCAGATCAGCGCCAGGATCAGCGTCGCCACGCCGGCGAACCGCCGATAGAAGTCGCGCAGCGGCTCGCCGAACGAGCCGGCCAGATAGGCGCCCGGCCGCGTCTTAAGGCGCGGGATCGGCCAGCAGGCCAGCACCAGCAGGCCCAGGCCCCCGAACACCGCCGCGACTTGCAGATAGACGCCCTCGGGCTTGGCCTCCCAGGCTGAGGCCACCGCCTCGCGCCCGCTCTCGCCCAGGCCGAACAGCGACAGCAGCGCATTCAGCGGTCCCGGCTGGCCGGTCAGGCCCGAGCCGATCACGCAGGCCGCCGCGCCGATGACCAGCAGGCGCGCGATCCATTCCATGACCTCCAGCGCCGGGCGGGACGGCGCGTCGCCGACCGGGATGCGCCGCACCTCATGGGCCTTTTCGCGCGGGGCGAACAAGACGCCGGCGACGCCGAAGCCCATCAGCGCCGCCATCACCGCATAGGACAGGTTCCAGTTGTAGAGATCGGCCAGCACCAGCGGCACGGCGCCCGCCACGATCATGGCGACGCGGTAACCCATCTGATAGGCGGCGGCCATGGCGCCATGGCGGCTGTCGTCCGCCGCCTCGATCCGCCAGGCGTCGATGACGATGTCCTGGGTGGCGCCGAAGAAGCCGACCAGGGTGGCGAATACCGCCACCTGCACCAGGGCGTTTGCCGGGTTCAGGCCCGAGATCGCCCACAGGCCGGCGATGATCACCCCCTGCGTCACCAGCATCCAGGCTCGCCTGTGGCCCAACAGGCGCGTCAGCCCGGGGATGGCCGTCCGGTCGATCAGCGGCGCCCAGACGAACTTCAGCGAATAGGACAGGGTGGCGAGGGCGAAAAAGCCGATCACCTCAAGCGACAAGCCGCTTTCGCGCAGCCAGGCCGACAGGGTGTCGAAGATCAGCAGGTTCGGCAGACCGGCCGAAAACCCCAGCAGCAGCATGATGAACACCCGCCGCTCGCCATAGACCGCCAGGCCTCCTAGGCGAGAGGCGGGCTTGGGCGAGGCGGCGTCGGTCATGCGGCGTATGGCTCCGGCGACGGCCGAAACGCGGCGGTCGTTTGAACTAGCCGCCGACCTTGGCGCGAACGGCGCCGCCCGTCCAGCGGGCCAGCGCCGCACGCAGCGCCTCCGGCTCCAGCGGCTTGGCCAGGTGGTCGTCCATGCCGGCCTCCAGGCACAGGCGGCGGTCCTCGGCGAAGGCGTTGGCGGTCAGGGCCAGGATCGGCGTGCGGTCGCCGCCCGTGCGGATGATGCGCGCCGCCGACGGACCATCCAGGCCCGGCATCCGCATGTCCATGAAGACCAGGTCGTAGCGCGCGCGCTTCAAGGCCTCGATCGCCTCGTCGCCCGTGCCGGCGGTCTCCACCACGCAGCCTTCGCGCCGCAGAAGCGTGCGGGCCAGAAGCGCCCCCACCGGATTGTCCTCGGCCAGCAGCACCCGCACGCCGGCGAAGCGGACCGGCTGGACGCGGTCGTCCTCGACCGGCGTCGAGGTCACCGTTTCCGACGGCTGGCGCTGCGCCGCCAGCACCCGCTCGGCCAGGGAGGCGCGGCGCAAGGGCTTGATCAGATAACCGCTGAAGCCGAGGGAGCGATAGCGCGCGATCAGTTCGCGCTCGCCCGGCTTCAGCAGCACGATGGCGCGCGCGCCGACCGGCGCCTCGACCAGCGGCCGACCCGCCCGCGCGGCCAAGGCGTGATCGACCAGGACTATGGGCGCGTCGTCCGCCACGCGCCCGCCCGACGCCTCGATCTGGACGGCGGCGGAGGCCCGGACCAGCGGATCGGCGATGCGTAGCGCGACGGCGCAGCCGGTCAGCGGGCGATCGCGCGCGATGGCGGTTGCCTCAAACGCGGCCTCGAAGCGGAAGCGGGCGCCCGAGCCGTCCGGCCCGTCCTCGACCCACACCTTGCCGTCCATGGCCTCAGTCAGGCGGCGGACCACCGCCAGGCCGAGGCCCGCGCCGTCCACGCGCACGGCGTCGGATGCATCGGCGTGGCCGAACTCCTCGAAGATGCGGGCGCGCGCCTCCACCGGCACGCCCGGCCCGGTGTCCTCGACCAAAAAGGCCAGGCGCGGTCGGGCGCGCGTGCCGCCGCAGCGCTCAACGGCGATGCGCACCCCGCCGGCCTGCGTGAACTTCACCGCATTGCCGGCCAGGTTGAACAGGATTTGGCGCAGGCGGCCGTCGTCGGCGATCACGTCCGGCGCGTCGGCCGCGACCGACCAGGCGATCTCCAGCCCCTTGTCGTGGGCGCGGGGGCTGAGCAGTTCGGCCACGCCGCGCGCCAGCCCCTCCAGATCGACGGGCGCCAGGTCGAACTCCAGCTTGCCGGCCTCCAGCCGCGCATAGTCCAGCAGGTCGTTGACCAGGCCCAGCAGATGCTCGGCCGACTGCAGGGCGTTGTCGGCGTAAGCGCGTTGCGCCCCGTCCAGCCGCGTGCGCTGCAAGAGGCCGATCATGCCGATCACGCCGTTCAGGGGCGTGCGCATCTCATGGCTCATCAGCCTGAGGAACTGCTGGCCGGCGGGATCGACCGCAGGCGGCGGCGTCGCGGTCTTGCGGGGCTTCCGGGCGGCCTGGGTCATGCGCGTCTCCCACGTGCGGGCCGAGCATGGACAAGGAAGCGTTAAGGATGCCGTAAGCGCAGGCCTAGTGGACGAACGGCGTCTGCGCCTCCTCGCGCACGCCAAGACTGCGCGTCGCCGTGGCGCGGTCGAAGTCGCCCTGGGCGTCCACGGTGGTGCGGCGATAGATCAGGGCCTCGGCGATGTGGCGGCGCATCACTCCGGTCGAGCCGTCCAGATCGGCGATGGTGCGCGCCAGGCGCACCGTGCGGGTCCAGCCGCGCGCCGTCAGCCCGCCCGCCTCGCCCGCCCGCATCAGCAG
>JAEYAO010000126.1 GCA_023456105.1 Pseudomonadota bacterium
AGCTCGGGTGGCTGACGCCGCAGGCCTATGCAGAAGCGCTCACCGGACAGATCGGCCGGTCCGCTGCGCTGGTTGGGGGCTGCGCTGACCGGCCTCTTGCCAACCCCGACAACCCCAGCTCAGATCAACCTAGGACTCTCGTTATGGCTGGATGAGAAATGGGGGTCACGTCAGCGCCGTTCAGGATCCCCGAACCGAACTGCTAACCGTGAATGGCGAATTCACAGTGTCGGTTGTGCTGTCACGATGCTTCGAAACAGCGGCAGGATCGCTGCGCTGGCGCATCCGTCTCGACACGGGGCTCTTGCCCGACATCACCATCGCCATACGCATGGACGAACTGAACGCCGCGCCTCGCGACTACTACGTTCTCCCGAGCATCGACATGACCGCTGATCGGCTTCGGCTGGCGGAGCAGAACGGTCTGTCTCTCGATGCTTATCGCTTCGACACCCTTGATTTCTTTTTCGCGCTGGCTGGCAGAGCCAAGTTCTTGGAGGTGGCCTGATGCCTGTCGATGCCGTGTTCAATGCCCATAAGCATGTGACGCTCGTCCCGACCGACAGGGTCCGGATCCTTAATCCACGCGTGCGGAACCCCAAAACATTCGAAGAAATGGTCGAGAGCATTGCGCGGATAGGCCTCAAACGCCCCATCACCGTGACCCAGCGCGCGAACACGGAACCTGCGGAGTATGATCTCGTCTGTGGTCAGGGGCGACTTGAAGCCTTCATTCAGTTGAAGCAGGAGGCCATCCCCGCCATCGTGATTGATGCGGACGAGAGCGATTGCCTAGTCATGAGCCTCGTTGAGAACTGCGCCAGGCGCCAACACCGGGCGATCGACCTGATGCAGGAAGTCGGCGCCCTTCGGAAGCGTGGATACAACGACCGCGAGATCGCCGGTAAAATCGGCGTCACGCCCGAATACGTCAACATGATCGCCGGATTGCTTGAGCGAGGTGAGGAGCGACTGGTCTCCGCCGTTGAAACCGGCCTCATGCCGCTGAACCTCGCGATTGAGATATCCAGAACGGATGATGAGGGCGCTCAGCGCGCGCTAAGGGAGGCCTATACGGAGAAGAAGCTGCGCGGAAAGAAATTCGCGGCCGTGCGTCGTCTGCTAGATCGGCGACAGCGCCGCGGACGGCGCGTGGACGAAACGCCTTTCGGCCGCAAGGTGAACCGCGCCGCGCGGCCGCTGACCAGCGATGCCCTTGTGCGTGCCTACCGCCAGGAAGCGGATCGCCAGAAGCTGCTCGTCAAGAAGGCGGAACTGACCCAGGGAAGACTCCTCTTCGTCACGGAGGCGTTCCGCGCACTTCGGACCGACGAGAATTTCCTGACGTTGCTGCGCGCCGAAGACCTCAAGGCAATGCCTGGCTACCTTGAGGAACGTTCGAGGACGGATCCATGACGAGGAAAGAGCGTGGCCCCTCGCAAATCGTCAGGCACGGTTTTGAGGACAACTGCGTGACCCTTTCAGTGAGCGCCCTTCTCCCTGTGCGGGTGCTTCGGACATCCACGAAATCCAGCAACAAGTATCAGCAGATCGCCGCCTCAATCCGCGAAGTCGGTCTCGTCGAGCCACCTGTGGTGGCCCGAGATCTCGCAAATCCAGACACCTATCTCTTGCTTGACGGTCATGTTCGTATCGAGGTTTTGAAGGATTTGGGCATCGAACAGGTCGAATGCCTGGTTTCCATTGACGACGAAGCCTTCACCTACAACAAGCGGATCAGCCGGTTGTCATCGGTTCAAGAACACAAGATGATCCGCCGAGCCATCGAGCGTGGCGTTCCGGAGGAAAAGATCGCCAAGGCATTGGACGTCAATCCAGAGTCCATTCGTCGCAAGGTCCGGATGCTGAACGGAATCTGTGACGAAACGGTCGCCATTCTCAAAGACAAACCTTGTCCGATGGCGGTATTCGAGATTCTACGAAAAATGAATCCTCTGCGGCAGATCGAGGCTGCGGAACTCCTCGTGAACGCCAACAATTATTCGGTCGCCTACGCTTCGGCGATCCTGGCCGGGACGCCACAGGCGCAGCTTGCGGATGGATCGAAACCGAAAAACATCAAGGGCATCACTCCCGAAGCCGTGGCTCGGATGGAAAGTGAGTTGGCGCGTCTCCAGGAGGCGATCACGTCGATTCAGGAGACTTACGGCCAGGACCATCTGCATCTGACTGTCATCAAGGGCTATCTGGTCAAGTTACTCGGGAACGCCCGAGTGGTTCGCTACCTCATGCAGCATCGTCCTGAATTCCTGAGCGAATTCCAGGCAATCACCGAGATGACATCCACGCTGCCGCCCGAGACAGCCTGAACGATTGCGACGACGGGGACCCGGACCCGATAAGCGCGGGGACCGCGGGAGACGCCGCACGGTGGGGCGGATCAAGCGCGGTGGTGGGGATGGCGGCGAACCCGCATGAAGTCCACCAGGCCAATCGCTATCGGATTGGCCGGGGCCGGCCTGATCGGGTCGGCCCGCTACGGCGGAATGTTTTCCGCCTGACTTGAAAACTGCTGATCCACTCATGCAGGATCGACATCGCTGGGGCGTCGCCTCGGCATTCACGCTCAGGGACCGTCGGTTCCTCTCACATCAAAACTGAACTTTTGAAGCTGCGGAGGCCCCTTCGCGGCGTGGAGAGACGTGATGTCGAAGATGACGAACGGACCAGCACGACTGGCGACTATTGAGCAGGACCACATGCCGCCAGGAGGCGCTCGTGGCTAAGCAATGCGCTCCTATCAAGCGCGAGGGCGGCAAAGTCAGTCCACGTCGAACCAACCGACCAGTGGCTGTTGAGCACGTCGCCTTATCGTCGCTCTCCCCGGACCCGCGTCCCCAGCGCAAACATGGTCAGCGCCAACTGGCCAGTCTGATCGGAGCGATCGAACGCTTCGATGTTGTCAGACCGATCCTCGTCACCGACGATAATGTCGTGTTGGATGGCAACGCGGTCTTGGAGGCGGCGAAACGGCTCGGTCACGACACCATTCCCGTGATCCGCGTCAGCGGTTATACGCCGAACGAGCTGCGCGCCTTGCAGATGTCGCTGAACCGGATCGGCGAATATGCGCAATGGGATGAAGCTGTCCTTCGCGCCGATTTCATCGCCCTCCTGGCTGACCCAGGCTTCGAATTCTCCCTCGACTTCACCGGCTTTGATCAGGTCTTCGTTGATCGGGTCACCTTGGCCGACGATGTCGGCACCCTGCAGGATGAAGTTCCCGAGCCCGATGACGGCGCTCCGGTCACGCAACTGGGTGATGTTTGGTTATGCGGGCGCCATCGTATCGTCTGCGGCGACAGCCGTGACGGCGCTGTCTACGTCATGTTGTTGGCTGGAGGACGGGTCAGACTTACCCTTACCGACCCGCCCTATAATGTCAGAATCGCGGGCAACGTATCGGGTCTCGGCAAGGTGCGGCACGGCGAGTTCGCCATGGCTTCGGGAGAGATGACCCGGACGGAGTTCGTCGAGTTCCAACGACAAGTTTTCGATCACTGCAAGCAGCATAGCATCGACGGCGCCCTGCTCTACGCCTTCATCGACGGACGGCATGTCGTCGATCAGATCACCGCCGGTGAAGCCGTTTTCGGGGAGCTTAAACAGCTTGTTGTCTGGGCTAAGGACAACGCCGGGATGGGGACCTTCTATCGGTCCCAACACGAACTTCTGACGATCTGGAAGGTCGGCGACGCGCCCAACGTCAACACCTTCGGTCTGGGGAGCAATGGCCGCTACCGGTCCAACGTCTGGAACTATCCGGGATACGCCAGCCTCGGCGCCAGTCGGGATGAAGCATTGTCCTTCCACCCGACCGTCAAGCCGCTGCCCATGATCGTCGATGCGATCCTGGACGTCACCCATCAGGGAGAGATCGTCCTCGATCCGTTCGGCGGTTCCGGCACGACCCTGATCGCGGCTGAGCGCACGAGCCGCATCGCCCGCCTGATCGAGATCGACCCGAAGTATGTCGATGTGACGCTACGCCGGTTCATCGCGGAGACCGGCGAGGAACCCACACTGGAGGAAACCGGCGAAGCCTTTTCGGAAGTTCAGTCTCGACGCCAAAGCGAAACCGTGAAGCCAGTTTCGGAAGCGGGTTCCGACAGCGTGTGGGAGATTCTCTGATGACGAGGTCCGCGAAACGCCGCCCAATGACCGATGAGCAAAAGGCCCGCGCTGACGAGGCCGATTATCTGGCCGGCTTCGGCAAACCGCCGAGGTCTTCGCAGTTCGTCAAAGGGAAGTCCGGCAACCCGGCGGGACGTCCCAAAGGCGCGCGCTCCATGCGTACCTTGTTACAGGAAATCCTGGATCAGCCTGTCACCATCTCCATCAGGGGCGTGCCGCGCCAGGTCCCCGCCAAGGAGGCTGTCCTGACCCGGCTCATGTCGCAGGCGTTGACAGGCAAGACCCAGGACGCGGCGCTGTTTGTCAGCCTGATCAAGACCACTTTGCCGGAACAGTTCGCCGAGGAGGCGGACGACGCGCTGTCGACCGATGAGGCCAAGCTTCTCGAAGCCATCGCCAGCAAGATGCTGATGGCGCGCAAAGATCGTGGGGAGGACGTTTGATGAGCGTTCCAGCCTTCACGCGCGCAGAATATGATGCGGCCCTTCGATCCGACCTGATGGGTTATTTCGTCTGGGCCTGGTCGCAACTGCATCCCAGCCAGAAGCTCATATCCGGCTGGCATCTTCATGCCCTGGCGGCGGCGCTCACCAAATGCGCCACGGGCGAGACCAAGCGGCTGATCATCAATCTGCCGCCGCGGAACCTGAAGTCAGAGTTCGCCTCGATCGTCTTTCCGACCTGGCTCCTCGGCCGCGATCCCAGCCGCAAGATCATCAACATCACCTACTCGGAAGCCCTGACCAAGGATTTCGCCCGGGGCTCCAAGGCCCTGATGGAGACCGCCGATTACAAGCGGATGTTCTCGGCCACGCGGATCAACCCGAGGGCCAACGCGGACGCCGACTTCACCCTGATGAAGCACCGGGGCAAACGGTTCGGAACCACGGTCTTCGGTCCCATCACCGGCTTCGGCGGCGATTTCCTGATCATCGACGATCCAATCAAGCCCGAGGACGCGCGGTCCGACACGGTTCGCACACGGGTCAATGAATGGTTCGAGAGCACCGCCTTGTCCCGACTGGACCGCAAGGAGACCGGCTGCATCATCGTGATCATGCAGCGCCTGCATGTGGACGATCTGTCCGGCCGATTGTTGGAAGCTGGCGGATGGACCCATCTGAATCTCCCGGCCCTGGCGACCGAGCGCCAGGTGCTTGATGCTGGTCTAGGGCTGACGTGGACGCGGGAGATTGGCGATCCGCTGAATCCTCGGTTCGAGTCCAGGGAAACGCTGGCGGCGATCCGCGAGAGCATGGGGGAGGATTTCTTCCAGTCGCAGTATCAACAATCGCCGGTCATGCCGGGCGGCAACATCGTCAAGCTCGAATGGCTGCAGCGCTATCGGGCGCCGTTCAAAGCCACGATGAATGATGAAGTCGTGTTCAGTTGGGACACGGCGTTCGGGACCGGTGACAACAACGACTGGTCCGTGGGTACGGTTTGGATCGTGCGTGGTGGAAATTACTATCTGGGCGATATCGTCAGAGGTCGGTTCTCCGGAGGCGATCTCGTCACCGCCATGGTGGATCTATGGAACAGATATCCCACCACCCGCCGCGTCATCCTGCTGGAGAAGGTCAATGGGATGGAACTGGTCGCCGAGCAGGTCCGGCAGGCCTGTCCCGATGTGGATCTGGAGCTCGTCCCGCCGGTCCAAAACAAGGTCTCCCGGCTTTGGGCGTCAACACCGATATTCCAACGCGGGGCGGTCCATCTGCCGGATCACGCGGAATGGCTTGATGAGTATGTGAAGGAACTCATCTCCTTCCCTCGCGCGAAACATGATGACCAAGTCGACGCCACCAGCCAGTTCCTGGGGTGGATCACGACGAAGCCCGATCTGACGGTCGTCCAGCGATCCTGGTGACGACTGGACTTCGCCGTGGAAGGAAGCGTTGGTCGGCTCATGCCGTTTCAACCAACACCTCCACCGGCCCCGCCTATCTTCGGCAAGCGCCGCGTTCCGCCCCTCACGGCCGAGCAAAAGGCGGCGCTGGTCGTAAAGGCCGAGGAAGCCGCGCGGGCGGAATGGCGCGCGCGCCAGGACGCCTATCTGGAGGCGCTATTCCAGGAGAACATGGCCAAGCTGAGGGCCTCCATCGGCGAAGCCGAGCACGCTGTCGCGCGTCGGCGACTTGGGGCCATGGGCGGCGAAATCCTGCGGGGTTTGGCCGGGTTCGCGGTTGGCCTGCGGCTAGGCTGCTAAGCCGCCAACTCAGCCGGGCGTCGGGCGGACGATCAGTGGGTCCGCCTTTGGTCTGAGCAATTCATAGGGCGAAACCTTCAACGCCCGAGCCAGCTTCTCGATGTTGTCGAGTGAGATATTGCGCTCGGATCGCTCCACGGCGCCGACGAAGGTTCTGTGCAGTCCGGCCTCGTCGGCGAGGCTTTCCTGGCTCAGCCCGCGATTGGCGCGATAGCGGCGGAGATTCTCCGCCAACACCTTCCGCAAGGGTTTGTCCGCCTTCGCCGCCATCTCCGAAAGCTGACCGGATGACGCATATACGGCGACAGCGTTTACGTAGCATTTTGGAAGTGTGCGTTAGGGTTTGCCACCATGCGGATAGGCGTCTCGTCTTCCGCCGCGCAGGTTTTGAAAAGGAGGCCAACATGAACTTCACGCCGCATGACTACGCAGTCGCGCTCGAGAACGAGCGGGAGAAACGGGACGCCGTGCAGAAGGGGCAGGCTATTCTGTTTGGGATTTTGCTCTTCGGTGGGATCGCGCTGCTCATGAATATGTGCAGCCCGAAATCGAAGGCTGAGAGGGCAATGGACGATTGCATCGAGACCACATCAAGGCTGTACGGGTCTTCGGTAACTCCAGAGAGTATACTCTCGCACTGCCGCGCCCAGCTTGGGTAACCTCAGAGGCATCCATGACGGTGCTTGGAATTGACGCCGCTTGGACGTTGCGAGAACCGAGCGGTGTCGCCCTCATTTCGAAAAGCGGATCGCGCTGGCGCCTGTTGGCGGCTGCGCCCTCGTATGAATCCTTCATCGCGATCACGGGCGGCGCCAACCCGTCCGGTGATCGACCACGAGGGAGCGAACCTGATCCATCTGGGCTACTGTCGGCCGCAGGTTGGGTCGCCGGTGTAGAGGTCGATCTGATCGCGGTGGACATGCCTCTATCTCGGCTACCCATCACGTCGCGGAGGACTGCGGATAATGCCGTGTCCCGAGCGTATGGCGCTCGCAAATGCGGAACTCACACGCCGAGCGCGGTCCGACCCGGTCCGATCAGCGATCGATTGCGAGGTGGGTTTGAACGGCAGGGCTATTTGCTCAGCGCACGGCAACTAGCCTCGCGATCTTTGATCGAGGTCTATCCCCATCCCGCCCTGGTGGAGCTGCATTCCGCGCCGGAACGCCTGCCTTACAAGCTCTCCAAGATCAGGAACTATTGGCCGGGTCTCTCCTCTCCCGGTCGTCGCGCCAAGCTGTTGGAAGTTTGGGCCAGGATTGTCGCTGCGCTTGAAGTCGAGATCGACGGAGTGGCGAACCTGCTCCCGCTACCGGACATCTCGGCGCCAACCTGGCGTCTCAAAGCCGTCGAGGACATGCTGGACGCCGTCGTTTGCGCTTGGGTCGGAGCCGTGGCTATCGAGGGCCGCTGCATCCCTCATGGCGATGAAGACGCGGCGATCTGGATTCCGGTCTCCGTCGGGCGATAACGGCGGCGGCGTCTTTCTGGAAAGCCGAACAACTCCGAAGGCAGCCACGTTTGGACTGAGGTCGCACAGCGTCAATGCGTCGGGGTGCGATGCGTCAGAGGTCGTCCGCCCAAGGCAAACGATCATGCTTCGCGCTATTCTCCAGATGCCAGGCCAAGGCTTGAGGGCTCGGATGCGCCGATGCATCCTTGGGAATGATGAGTTTTTGGCCGTTCAGGGCAGCGTATTCGCTGTCGGCCAGACGTGTTGCGATCGTCATCCTGTAGCTCGACGTCACCGCGATCAGTCCGAGATCAAACAGCGTGTGGATGTCGGCTCGGAGGAGCAGGCCGTTCCGCACGTCGTTTGTTTCGACACCGAGGTAAGGGTGGATGTGGGCCGCCTCCAGGACCATGGCGGTCGTGCATCCAGTCACGGCGCAACGTCCATCGTAGGCTCGAAGAAGGCTTCTGCGGAACGCTGGTTGGCCCAGGCGACGCTTTACCTCCGCGAGCACTTTCTCGCGGCCATCCTTGATGGATGTCGGATCGAAGGGAGCGGGATCGGGCCGGTCGATCTCCAATTCGGGGATGATGCGCTGTAGCGAGAAACGCGACGGTGGGCCGGGGATATGGCTGAGGTAACGGAACGCCCCCTCGAATACGAAACCGCTGCCCGCGTGATCGGATTTGGTGGTGCGGTGAAAGAGCAGGATTTCGCGGCCATCGGTCTCGTGATTGATGATCTGCGCATCCGTCCGGCCGGCGTTCTGGCCGAGCCAGATGAACAGGTCGCCGTCGAAGGTGTTGACCAAGCCAAGCTCGGGGGCGGTCTTCTCGCCGGTGACGAACAGCCAGATCGAATGCGTATCTTGCGGTCGATAGAAGCCGTTGTTGATCGTGGCGTCGGTGACGCCGAAGAGCGAGCGAAGGTCCTGGCGAGTGTAAACCTCGCCTTCCGTCAGTTGGGCCGACGTGACCTTTCCGACGTGGAAACCCAGCCGCTCGAAGGTCCGGATCACGGGTTCGCCACCCGAGAAATCGTCCGATTCGAGCGGTTTGAAACCAGGCTGGTGGCCATGCGCGGCAGCCGCCAGGGGCTTGCTGTCGTAGGCGCGTCCTTGTGGACGACGAAAAAGTCGCGCGAACGCCGGAAACCGTACTTCTCGATGAAGGCGTCACGTCCGAGGACGCGGAATTCCTCCATCGCCTTCTCGACAGCCGTTGGCTGGGTCAAATTCTCGAGCTTGCCGCCTGTCGCCATCTTCTCTCCCCCGACCCGCTGATCATGCCCGAGATACAAGGAGGCCACCGCGTCGCGAAGGCCCCGGGAACGCCGGAGCGGCCGCGCATGGCCTTCGCTCCAGATGGTCGCGCCTGAATCCCCGCCAGTCGATGGGCTCGAGGCCTTTCCTAGGCTTGAGCGGAGGCCTCGTTCGCCGCCGCCTGCTCCTGTTCCGCGCGCTCTCGGGCTTCCAGATGTCCCGCGACCTTTGACGCGATATCCTCCGGCGTGACGCCGCTGTCCGCCAGCTTGACCGCCCAAGCGCGACCGGGGTGCAGCACGTCCCAGGGCGAGCGATATTGGGTGGCGCGCCGGCCGCCGGGATCATGATTGCCGAAGCCGTCGACCACCAGGTTCCACACCGGGAAATGCCAGCTGATCAGCATCCGCTCGGCCATCCGGATCCAGACGTCGTCGACGGCCAGGAAGCGGCAGGCGAAGTCCTCGGATCGCAGATTGTCGGCCTGGGCCACGGACTTGGCGTGATCCGCCAGCCGGTTCCACAGCGCACGTCCATGTGGGGCGTCGAAGTCGCCGCCGCGACGTCCGCCCATGGGATCGGCCTTGCCGATGTAGATCGGCAGCGCGAAAGCGCCGTCGCGATTCTTGTCGGCGACCTTGGCGTAGGCCGGGAAGTCGCCCGTGTAATAGATGGCGTATATGCCGGCGCCCTCGAAGGGTTGGGCCGGAGCAAGCGGCTCAATGGGTCTGCGCAGGAGGGCGTTGGCCACGCTTTCGGCCAGGTGCCGCTTCTCCAGCGGATTGTATGGGACCAGGGCGCTCATCGGAACGATGTAGCTGATCCGCCACTGAACGAGCAACGATTCCCGCCAGGCGCACCGGCACGGCGTTGCCGAGCTGACGCATGGTTTCCGTCCAGGAGCCATGGAAGAGGAAGTCGTCGGGGAAGGTCTGCAACCGAGCGGCCTCGCGCACCGAGAAGTAGCGGATCGAGCCGTCGGGACGGCGCAGCATGTTCTCGCCGCCGGGCACGCCATGGACGCCGGCCTTCAAGGTCTTGGCCGGCGCGTCCAGCGGGCTGCCCGTGTGCCCTGGATAGGAGCGAGCGCCGGGAATGAACCGGTGGTCGGGGAATCCCCAGGCCTCCCTTGGGTCGAACTCAGGGTCCGGCAGGCCGAGGAAGGCGTCGCGCACGGTCAACCACGGCAGGGTGGTCGGCTTGGCGCCCTTGATCCTCGGGGCGGCCTCCCGCAGCAGGCGACGTTCGGCGCGTCCAATACGGTGCCGGTCGAAATATTCCTCCTCGTGGGTCAGGGACCAGGCCAGGGCGGCGGAGGAATGGGTCTCATCGGGGAAACGCCACTCGACGCCAAGGTCCGAGCGGAACCCGACCAGGAATATCCGCTCGCGCCGTTGCGGCACGCCATGGTTGGCGGCGTTGAGTAGGCGCAAGACGACATTGTAGCGCAGACCCGAGTTGGAGCCGCTGGTTTCGTGGCGTTCGAGCCGGCCAAGATGATCGATCCAGGGCTCATCGGGACGGGCCGTGACCTCCGGATGAGCAAGCTGCAGCCGGATATAGCTCAGGTAATTCTGGAAGGTCGCGCGCGTCAGGCCCTTCACGTTCTCGAACACGAAGGCCCTGGGCTGGAGCTCCCTCACGGCCCGTATTGCCTCCGGAAACATGTCGCGATGGTCGAGGTGGGCGTTGTGCTTTCCACCCAGGGAGAAGGGCTGGCACGGCGGACCACCGGACACGAGATCGATGGTCCCCAGGCCGTCATAGGACATCAGGCGCACGTCACCCTGGGTCACGGGCCAAGGCTTGTTGTCCTTCAGGGTGTCGCAGGCCCAGCGGTCCCATTCGACCACCGCCGCGTGATCGAACCCGGCCCCGGCCACGCCCAGGCCAAGTCCTCCCGCTCCCGCGAACAGTTCGATCGATCTCATCCGAGGAAGTCCCTCACGCACTGCTCCAATCCGGGACGGTCACCCAGTTCGCACTCCCAGAGAATCAGAGCTTCCCAGCCTGATTCGTTCAACCGTCGTTCCACCTCGCGGTCGCGTTCCCGGTTCCGAGCGAGCTTTGGTCCCCAGAATTCCACACGGGACTTGGGCGCTCGCGCCAGCTTGCAGTTGGGATCGTCGTGGCCATGCCAGAAGCAGCCGTGCACCAGGATCACCTTGCGGCGCGGACCGAACACCAGGTCGGGCTTGCCTGGTAGGTCCTTGCGATGAAGCCGGTATCGATAGCCCAGGCCATGGACCAGCTTGCGCACCAGCAGTTCCGGCTTGGTGTCGCGCGATCGAACCCGTGACATACGCTCCGAGCGTTGGGCTGGTGAAAGGGTGTCCACGCCCGCCACTGACCGTCATTCGCGGAGGAAGTCCAGCCGGACGCGGGATGCGTGCCTTTGCGGTGCGTCCGCCTTTGACGCAGGGCAGCTGTCCCAGGAAGCTAGGTAGAGTCTGGAACGGGCTGATTTCGTTGAAAAAGGCCGCTTCTGAGATCGCCGCCAATATCGGACGCTGCGGTTTGCTCCCGCCTCATGCGGTCGCCGGCGTTGGTGGCGGGATCAGCTTGGCCAGTTTGCGCAGGTTCTGGGCG
>JAEYAO010000030.1 GCA_023456105.1 Pseudomonadota bacterium
GCGGCATGTCCTCGATCGGCAGGATCTTGGAGATGACGCCCTTGTTGCCGTGACGGCCGGCCATCTTGTCGCCGGGCTGAAGCTTGCGCTTCACCGCCACGAAGACCTTGACCATCTTCATCACGCCGGGGGGCAGTTCGTCGCCGCGCTGCAGCTTCTCGACCTTGTCCTCGAAGCGACGGTCGAGTTGTTTGCGAGCATCCTCGAACTGACGCTTCATGGCTTCGAGCTCGCCCATGGCGCGCTCGTCGTCCAGGGCGATCTGCCACCACAGGCCGCGCGAAACCTCGCCCAGCTTGGCTTCGGTCAGCTCGCCGCGGCCCAGCCCCTTGGGACCCGACACGGCGGTCTTGCCGAGCAGCAGCGGCTTCAGGCGGCCGTAGACGTTGCGCTCAAGAATCTTGAGCTCGTCGTCCCGGTCCTTGCCCAGACGCTCGATCTCGGCGCGTTCGATGGCCATGGCGCGCTCGTCCTTGTCGACGCCATGGCGGTTGAACACGCGCACGTCGACGATGGTGCCGGCGACGCCCGGCGGCAGGCGCAGGGAGGTGTCGCGCACGTCCGACGCCTTTTCGCCGAAGATCGCACGCAGCAGCTTTTCTTCCGGCGTCATCGGGCTTTCGCCCTTGGGCGTGACCTTGCCGACCAGGATGTCGCCCGGCTGGACCTCGGCGCCGATCGCCACGATCCCGGCCTCGTCGAGGTTGCGCAGGGCCTCCTCGCCGACGTTGGGGATGTCGCGGGTGATCTCTTCCGGCCCCAGCTTGGTGTCGCGGGCCATGACTTCGAACTCCTCCAGGTGGATGGAGGTGAAGACGTCGTCGCGCACGATGCGCTCGGAGATCAGGATCGAGTCTTCGAAGTTGTAGCCGTTCCAGGGCATGAAGGCGACGAGCGCATTGCGACCCAGCGCCAGCTCGCCCAGGTCCGTCGACGGACCGTCGGCGATGACGTCGCCGGCCTTGACCTGGTCGCCCACGCGCACGATCGGGCGCTGGTTGATGCAGGTGGACTGGTTGGAGCGCTGGAACTTCGACAGGCGGTAAATATCGACGCCCGAGCGGGCGGCGTCCACGTCGCCGGTGGCGCGCACCACGATGCGGGTGCCGTCGATCTGCTCCACCACGCCGTCGCGGCGGGCGACGACCACGGCGCCGGAGTCGACGGCCACGACCGCCTCCATGCCGGTGCCGACCAGCGGCGCGTCCGACTGCACCAGCGGCACGGCCTGACGCTGCATGTTGGCGCCCATCAGCGCGCGGTTGGCGTCGTCGTTTTCAAGGAAGGGGATCAGGGCCGCGGCCACCGACACCACCTGCTTGGGCGACACGTCCATCATGTCCACCGCCGACTTGGTCAGCAGCTGGGATTCGCCGTTGATCCGGCCGGGGACCAGGTCCTCGACGATCTGGCCGTCCTTCAGCTCGATGTTGGCCTGGGCGATGGTGAAGCGCGACTCCTCCATGGCCGAGATGTAGACCACCTCGTCCTGAGCCTGGCCGTCCTTGACCCGGCGATAGGGGCTTTCGATGAAGCCGTACTTGTTGACCCGCGCGTGGGTGGCCAGCGAGTTGATCAGGCCGATGTTCGGGCCTTCCGGCGTCTCGATCGGGCAGATCCGGCCATAGTGGGTCGGGTGCACGTCGCGGACCTCAAAGCCCGCGCGCTCGCGCGTCAGACCACCCGGGCCAAGCGCCGACAGGCGACGCTTGTGGGTGATTTCCGACAGCGGGTTGGTCTGGTCCATGAACTGCGACAGCTGCGACGAGCCGAAGAACTCGCGCACGGCCGCGGCCGCCGGCTTGGCGTTGATCAGGTCGTGCGGCATGACCGTGTCGATGTCGACCGAGGACATGCGCTCCTTGATGGCGCGCTCCATGCGAAGCAGGCCGACGCGGTACTGGTTTTCCAGCAGTTCGCCCACCGAACGCACCCGGCGGTTGCCCAGGTTGTCGATGTCGTCGATCTCGCCGCGACCGTCCTTCAGCCCGACCAGGATCTGCAGGACCTTGAGCACGTCGTCCTTCTGCAGGACGCGGATCTCGTCGGAGACCTCCGGCGTCTCCAGACGCATGTTCATCTTGACCCGGCCCACGGCCGACAGGTCGTAGCGCTCGCTGTCGAAGAACAGCGACTTGAACATGGCCTCGGCCGCCTCGATCGTCGGCGGCTCGCCCGGACGCATCACGCGATAGACGTCGAACAGCGCGTCCTCGCGGTTGTCGTTCTTGTCCACCCGCAGGGTGTTGCGCATGTAGGCGCCCACCGTGACGTGGTCGATGTCCAGCGTCTCGATGGTGGTGAAGCCGTTCTCTTCCAGCAGGGTGATGGTGGCCTGGTCCAGCTCGTCGCCGGCCTCGGCGTAGATCTCGCCCGTCTCGAAGTTCACCGCGTCATTGGCGAGGTAGCGCGTCAGCAGCGCGTCGGCCGCCAGCGACAGCGACTGCAGGCCGTTGTCGGCCAGCTTCTTGGCCGCGCGGGCGCTGATCTTCTGGCCGGCCTGGGCGACCACTTCGCCGGTGTCGGCGTCGATCAGGTCGAACTCGGGCTTCACCCCGCGCCAGCGTTCCGGCTTGTAGGGCGTGACCCAGCCTTCGCCGCGCTTTTCATACGGCACGGTCTCGTAGAAGGTCTTCAGGATCTCCTCGCCGTCCATGCCCAGACCCATCAGGAAGGTCGAGGCCGGCAGCTTCCGGCGGCGGTCGATGCGGACATAGACGATGTCCTTGGCGTCGAACTCGAAGTCCAGCCACGAACCGCGATACGGGATCACCCGCGCGGCGAACAACAGCTTGCCCGAGCTGTGCGTCTTGCCCTTGTCGTGATCGAAGAAGACGCCCGGCGAACGGTGCATCTGCGAGACGATGACCCGCTCGGTGCCGTTGACGATAAAGGTGCCCTTGTCCGTCATGAGCGGGATGTCGCCCATGTAGACGTCCTGCTCCTTGATGTCCTTGACCGAACGGGCGCCCGTCTCCTCGTCGGTTTCGAACACGATCAGGCGCAGCTTGACCTTCAGCGGCGCGGCATAGGTCATGTCGCGCTGGATGCACTCCTCGACGTCGTATTTGGGCTCTTCGAACTCGTAGGAGACGTACTCAAGGATTGCGCGCTCGTTGAAGTCCTTGATCGGGAACACCGACTTGAACACCGCCTCGACGCCCTCGTCGCGACGCTGGCCCGGACGGACCTCACGCTGCAGGAACTGTTCGTAGGAGGCCCGCTGAACCTCGATCAGGTTCGGCATCTGCACCGCTTCCGGGATGCGGCCGAACGACTTGCGGATGCGCTTCTTGCCGGTGAACGAGGTGGCGGTGGCGACCTGACCGTTGATGGCGAGACCGTGGGCGACGTCAGTCATTCAATGTTTCCCAATCCGCGAAGGCCTGGGCGGGCCCTCGCGTCAAATGCGGCGGCCACGGCCCGCCTTTCGGCGTCCGCAGCCTTGTTTCTTCGGCGTCCGCCCTCGGCCGGATCACGGCCTGGACGCCTCAAATGAACCGGCTCCCTTGGGAAGGAGCCGCGCCTTCGCACCGGTCGGAGGGCGACGAACCGGGCCTCGGCGCTTGCGCGCAGACTCGTGGCTGAGTGTTGCGGAAGGCGGACTTATACGCGCTTCCTTGACGAAATAAAGGCCCGCGCGGAACCTTTTGCACGATGAGGAAGCGGCGCCGAAATTCTCCGGCGAACCATGCAAGCGAGCAGCCGCAGTGTGCAGCCTCGTGGCCGCACGAGCTGCTGATTGACAAGCTTTGCAGATCGCAGTGATGCTCCCGTCTGAACGGGGATGTTACAGATGACAAAGCGCGCCTTAGCGGCATTGAGCACGGCGGTCGCGCTCTCCGGCTGCATGTCGGTGAACGTGTCCGAAGACGCCTTCTTCTATCCGGACAGCCGGCTCAAAGCCGAAAACATAGTCCTGCCCGCCGGCCGTCCGACCGCCCAAGCGGCCGAGACGATGACCCTGTCCTACGCCGGCGGCGTGGTGGGCGCGACGCGGGTTCGCACCGGGCGAGCCGACGCACCGCTGATCCTGTTCTGCGGCGGCAACATGTTCCGGCGCAGCAACGGCGCCGGCTCGGTCGCCGAGAAGCTCTCGCCGTTGGGCGACGTCCTGATGTTCGATTACCCAGGCTACGGGGACACCCAGGGAACCGCCGACTACGCCAGCTTCTATGCAGCAGGCGAGGTGGTGGCGCAGACGGCGCGCGCCCAGGCGAATGCGGAGGGCCGCCGCCTGATCGGCTGGGGACACTCGCTGGGCGGCCCGGTCTGCGCGAGCGCCGCCGCCTTTGCACGCGCCGACGCCCTGGTGCTGGAGACCACCACCCCAAGCGCCCGCGCCGCCGTGAACGCCCAGGTCGGCTGGCTGCGCCCCCTGGTCCGGGTGCATCTGGCGCCGCAGCTCGGCTCCATCGACGTGCCCGAGACCCTGCGCGGCTATTCCGGCCAGGTCGTGGTGCTGGAGGCCGGGCGAGACCGCACCCTGTCGCCGTCGCTCAGCCGCCGCCTCGCCCGCGAGCTCCAGGCGGAAGGCGTTGCGGTGCAGCGTCTGGTCTTTCCCCAGGCCGATCACCAGACCGTGGACGATCAGCCGGACTTCAGGCCGCGCCTCGCCGCTGCGCTGAACCTGCCCCCTCTGGACGTCGCGGCCTCGCGCCCCTAAGCCCCGCCCATGACCCGCATCGCCCTGGCCGCCCTGGCCGCCTCAGCCGTCGCCGCCTGCGCGCACCGCGAGCCCGTGTCCTATCCCGAGACCCAGTTGGCGGCCGCCCGCGCCGCGGACAATGTCGCGACGCCCGGGACGCAGGAAGGCTGGGACGCCGGCAACGCCGCCTATCTGGTCTGGAGCGGTGCGCGGCGCGGCTGGACCACCACTGAGAGCGGGCTTCAGTATCGCCGCGTCGGCAGGGCGCATCCCGAGGGCGCGCAGCCGGCGGCGACCGACACGGTTCGCGTCCACTATCGCGGGACCTTCATCGATGGGCGCGAATTCGACAGCTCCTACGCTCGCAATGAGCCCGCCGAGTTCCCGCTGAACCGCGTCATCAAGGGCTGGACCGAAGGCGTCGCCTTGATGCGCGAGGGCGAGACGTTCGAGCTCGTCATCCCTGCTTCGCTCGGCTACGGCTCGCGCTGGGTGGGCGGAGACGAACTGCCGCCGAATTCGACGCTGCTGTTCACCGTCGAACTGCTGGACGTGAAACCGGCGACCTGAGGGCACGGCCTCTGCTCGCAGCCGCTTTTCCACCAGCCCATCGAACTTGCCCCAGCGTTAACCACCCTGTGGTGTGGACACCCTGACCGACGCCCTCCATCGTCGGGAGTGTTCGCGGCGCTCCCCTCCCCCTGAAGCGCGCCGCTGCAAGGATGCCGATGCCGCGCTACTTCCTTCATCTCCGCCGGGGCGAAGAGGCGTTCCTGGACGCCGAGGGTTCGGAGTTCGCCGACTTGGAGGCGCTGCGGCGCGCGGCGCTCCATGACGCTCGCGACACCATGTCCTGGGACATCAAGGAGGGCCGGCTGGACCTGAGCTTTCGCATCGAGGCGGTGGACCAGTCCGGGCGCACGGTGCTGTCGCTGGGCTTCGATGAAGCGGTGACGATCACCCAGCCAGAAAGGCTTCGGCGCGGAGGCTGACGCTTCGCCGCAGCACGGAACCGCGCCCGCCTGCCCGCGCTTCGGCCGTCATGACACATCGCCTCTCCATCGCCGCCGCCCTATCCTTCGCCCTGCTGTCGGCGACCGCGGCGTCCGCCCAAGATCGACCGACCTACGGTCCTCGCCTGGAGGGCTACGCCTATCCTCATCCCGTCCAGAGCTTCGCCTTCACCTCCCAGCGCCAGCCGCTGGAGATGACCTACATGGACGTGGCGCCCAGCGGACCGGCGAACGGCCGCACGGTGGTGCTGCTCCACGGCAAGAACTTCTGCGCCGCCACCTGGGCGCCGACGATCGAGGTGCTGTCTCAGGCCGGCTTCCGCGTTCTGGCCGTCGATCAGGTCGGCTTCTGCAAGGCGTCCAAACCGCAAGGCTACCAGTTCAGCCTGCCGCAGCTGGCGACGAACACCCGCGCCCTGATGGCGCATGCCGGCGTAGAACGGGCCGTGATCGTCGGGCATTCGATGGGCGGCATGCTGGGCGCGCGCTTCGCCATCCAGCATCCCGAAGCGGTCGAGCGGCTGGTGCTGGTCAACCCGATCGGGCTGGAGGACTGGCAGGCCGAGGGCGTGCCCTACGCCCCGCTCGACGCCGCCTACGAGACCGAGCGCAAGACCAGCTTCGACAGCATCAAGGCGTATCAGCGCAAGTTCTACTACGACGGCGACTGGAAGCCGGAGTACGATGCCCCCGTCGAGATGCTGGCGGGGATGTATGCGGGCCCGGGCGGCGACGCCGTCGCCTGGAACCAGGCCCAGACCTCCGACATGATCTTCACCCAGCCGATCGTGCACGAACTCGGCCTCATCTCCGCGCCGACCACGCTGATCATAGGCCAGACCGACCGCACGGCGCCCGGCGCGAACCGCGCATCACCGGAGGTTCAGGCGCGCTTGGGCGATTATTCCGCGCTCGGCCGCCGCACCGCCGAGGCCGTGCCGAACGCCAGGCTGGTGGAGTTCGAAGATCTTGGCCACGCGCCGCAGATCGAGGATCCCGACCGCTTTCATCGCGCGCTGCTGGACGCGCTCGCCGACTGACGCTTGACTGCGGGAGGCCTGCGGCGGAGGGTCGCACCTTCCCCCAGCCCCCGCGGAGCCCGCCTTGTTTCCTGCCCGTCTCGCGCTGCTTGGCGCAGCCAGCCTGCTCGTCCTCGCCTCGCTGGGGCCGCCGGCGGTCGCCCAGCAGGCCGCTGCGCCGGCCCCCGCCGTCGCCGGCCCAGCCCTGCCCATCGCGCTGCCGCCGCTGCCACAGGTGCAGGACGCGCCCTGGCCTGGCGTGGTGCGGCTGCAGGTCGACGCCACCGACCTGAACCGCCGCATCTTCGACGTCACCGAGACCATCCCGGTGGAGCGTGCGGGGCCGCTGGTGCTGTTCTTCCCGGAATGGCTGCCCGGCAACCACGGGCCGGTCGGCCCCATCGCCCAGCTCGCGGGGCTCGAGATCACCGCCAATGGCCAGAGGGTGGAGTGGGTG
Source organism: Pseudomonadota bacterium (assembly GCA_023456105.1). Classification (GTDB taxonomy): domain Bacteria; phylum Pseudomonadota; class Alphaproteobacteria; order Caulobacterales; family Caulobacteraceae; genus Brevundimonas. The sequence continues at coordinate 7,138 of JAEYAO010000030.1, forward strand.
CGCGACACCCTGCACCCCTTCGCGTTCCACCTGGAGGTTCCGCAGGGCGCCAGCGAGATCACGGCCCGCTTCCAGCACCTGTCGCCGACCACCGGCAGCCAGGGTCGCGTCACCATGACGGCCGAGATGCTGAACATTCAGTGGGAAAAGATGCTGCTCTATCCCGCCGGCCGCTGGTCGCGGAACATCACGGTCCAACCCAGCGTCACCCTGCCCGACGGCTGGCGCTTCGGCACGGCGCTGGAGCCGGAAACCGCGTCCGGAGCGGTCACCACCTTCAGGCCCGTGAACCTCGAGGTGCTGGTCGACAGCCCCATGTTCGCCGGCGTCCACTATCGCCAGATCGACCTTGATCCGGGCGGCCGTTCGCCCGTGCGCGCCAACATCGTCGCAGACAAGCCCGAGAGTCTCGAAGCCACCGACGAGCAGGTCGGCATTCTGCGCGATTTGATCACCCAGGCCGATCGCCTCTATGGAGCGCGCCACTTCGATCATTACGACTTCCTGATCGCCATGACGGACAAGCTGGGCGGAATCGGGCTGGAGCATCACCGCTCGTCCGAGAACTCGGTCGATCCCGAGTTCTTCACCGGATGGGCCACCCACGTCGGCGACCGGGACCTGCTGGCGCACGAGTACAACCACTCCTGGGACGGCAAGTGGCGCCGCCCGGCCGATCAGCTGGTCCCCAACTTCAACACCCCGCTGCAGAACAGCCTTCTGTGGGTCTATGAGGGCCAGACTCAATACTTCGGCCAGGTGCTGGCCGCCCGCTCGGGCCTGACCACCAAGCAGCAGGCTCTGGACAGCCTGGCCATGACGGCGGCGACCTTCGACACGCGTGTCGGCCGCCAGTGGCGCGCCATGCAGGACACCACCAACGACCCGATCATCAGCCAGCGCCAGCCCAAGGGCTGGCTGTCGTGGCAGCGGGACGAGGACTACTATTCGGAAGGCCAGCTGATCTGGCTGGACGTGGACACCCTGATCCGCGAGCGCACCAATGGCCGCAAGTCGCTGGACGATTTCGCCCGCGCCTTCTTCGGCGTCGAGGACGGCGACTACACGCCCGCGCCCTACACCTTCGAGGATGTGGTCCGCACCTTGAACGGCGTGGTCCCGTACGACTGGGCCGACTTCCTGCGCACCCGCCTGGACGGTCACGGACCCGGCGCTCCGCTGGACGGACTCGCGCGCGGCGGCTACCGCCTCGTCTACGCCGAGACGCCCAGCGACTGGCAGAAGACCCTGTATGGCGAATACAAGCGCAATGACTTCACCTACTCGCTGGGCATCCAGACCGGTGAGGGCAATGTGATCCGCAGCGTCCAGTGGAACAGCCCCGCCTTCCAGGCGGGGCTCGCCACCGGCATGGAGATCGTCGCCGTGAACGGAAGGGCCGCGTCGCCCAGCGCCATCTCGGAGGCCATCACCGCCGCCAAGGACCCGAACACGGCCGTGGAGCTGATCCTCAAGGACGCCGACCGCTACCGCACCGTGCGCATCGACTACCACGACGGCCTGCGCTACCCGCGGCTTGAGCGGATCGCCGGTACGCCCGACCGGCTGGGCGACATTCTGACGCCGCGCCGGCGTTAGACGATTGCATCATCGACCTTGACGCAAGGGAGGCGCGCGGCCGAGGTTGCGCGCCTCTCTTTTTGTCCGGACTCATCGATGACGCGCACTCGCCTGACCGCCGCTTGCCTCGCCCTGCTGATGACCAGCGTCTGCGGCCCCGCGCTGGCCCAGCAGCAGCCGAACACGGCGGACGTCATCGCGCCGGCGGCCCTGCCGCGCGCGGTTCCGCCGATCCCGGCCCCGACCAGCGCCGCCTACCCCGGCGTAATCACGCTGAACGTCGACGCCTCGGATGTCGAGCGCGGCCTGATCAACGTCACCCAGACCATCCCGGTCTCGGCCGGGTCGGTCACCCTGCTCTATCCGAAATTCCTCCCCGGCAATCACGCGCCGACCGGCCCCATCTCCATGTTGACCGGCCTGACGGTCGCCGCCGACGGTCAGCCGCTGCAGTGGCTGCGTGATCCGGTCGATCCCTGGGCCTTCCATGTCGAGGTTCCGCAAGGCGCGACCCAGCTCGACGTCGCCTTCACCACCCTCACGCCCACGGGCGAGGGCCAGGGCCGCCGGCTGCAGACGCCCGAGATGCTGAACCTGCAGTGGGAGAAGGCGCTGCTCTACCCCGCCGGCTACAACGCCAAGGGCGTGGCCGTCGTCCCCAGCGTCAAGCTGCCGGCCGGGTGGCGCTACGGCGTGGCGCTGGAGACCGCGTCGTTCGAAGGCGACCTGGCGCGCTTCGCCCAGACCGACCTCTACACCCTGGTGGACAGCCCCATGTTCGCCGGGATCAACTTCCGCGAGATCGCGCTCGGCGGCGGCGACCGGGCCGTGCGCGCGACGGTGGTGGCGGACAAGCCGAACCAGCTGGAGGGCGGGGCGAACCGCGTCGAGCAGATGGAATCCTTGGTGGTCCAGGCCGATCGCCTGTTCGGCGGCCAGCGCCACTTCGACCACTACACCTTCCTGGTCGGCGTCACCGACACGCTGGGCGACATCGGGCTGGAGCACCATCGCAGTTCAGAGAACACGGTCGCCACCGGCTACTTCAACGGCGAAGGCCGGGTGCCCTACGGCGATTTGGCGGTGATCCCGCACGAGTACGTGCACTCCTGGAACGGCAAGTTCCGCCGCCCGGCGGACCAGATGTTCCCCAACTACAACGTCCCCACGACCAACAGCCTGTTGTGGGTCTATGAAGGCCAGACCCAGTACTGGGGCGATGTGCTGACCGCGCGCTCGGGCTTTGTCTCCAAGGACGAGGCCTTGGCGGTGCTGGCGGGCGTCGCCGCCTCCTACCAGAACCAGGCGGGTCGTCAGTGGCGCCCTCTGCAGGACACCACCAACACCCCGGTGATGGGCTATCGCGCACCCAATCCCTATTCGACCTGGGCGCGCGGCACGGACTACTACCGCGAGTCCGGCCTGATCTGGCTGGACGCCGACACCCTGATCCGCTCAGAGACCAACGGCCGCAAGTCGCTGGACGACTTCGCCAAGCGCTTCTTCGGCGTCACGGCCGACAGCTGGTCGCCGCAAGGCTATGCGTTCGAGGATGTGGTTGCGGCGCTCAACGCCGTGCATCCGCACGACTGGGCGACCTTCCTGCGCACGCGACTGGACGCCGTGAACGCCCCTCCCTTCCTGGATGGGCTGGAGCGCGGCGGCTACCGCCTGACCTACACCGATGCGCCGTCAGACGCCGAAAAGAAGATCAATTCGAGCTGGGAGAACGACTTCCAGTACTCGCTGGGCTTCTCGCTGGCGGGACCCTCCAACCGCATCACCGGCGTCCGCTGGGGCGGCCTGGCGTTTGATCAGGGCGTGGGCGCGGGCTGGGAGCTGGTGGCCGTCAACGACATGGCCGCCTCGCCCAAGGCGCTGCGCGACGCGGTCACCGCCGCCAAGGGCGGCTCGGAGCCCATTCGCCTGATCCTGAAGAACGGCGAGCGGTTCCGCACCGTGGCGTTCCCCTATCACGACGGCCTGCGTTACCCCCGGCTGGAGCGCATCGCCGGATCGCGCGACCACCTCGGCGACATTCTGGCTCCGCGTCGTCGCTGATGACGGCCGTCGCCTTGCGCCTGCTGCCCGCGCTTCTGCTGCTCCTCCTGTGGAGCCCGGCGGCGGCGCGGGCGGCGTGCGATCTCGGACAGCCTGCGGTGACGCAGCGGGTGGAGATCGGCCGCACCGGCCGCTCCATGCTGCTGCACCTGCCACAGGGTTTCGATCGGGCGACGCCCGCGCCCCTGATCTTAGTGCTGCACGGAAGCGGCGGAAGCGGCGCCGACATCCTGCGCGACTCCCGCATGGCCGAAACGGCCGACCGCCACGGCTTCATTGTCGCGGCGCCGGACGCCGGCATCCCAGTCGAGCGCGGCTTCGTCTGGAACATCCCCGGCGTGCCCACTGTCACCGGCGAGGTTCCCGGCCCCACAGACGCCGATGATGTGGCCCACCTCAAGGCCGCGATCGACGATCTGGCGGCCCAAGGGTGCGTGGACCCGGCGCGCGTCTACGTCACCGGCCTGTCCGGCGGCGGACGCATGGCGTCCTGGCTCGGGTGCGTCGCCGCCGACCGCTTCGCCGCCATCGCGCCGGTGGTGGGCCTGCGCGCCGGCAACCCGGACGAAGAAGACCCCTCGCGCCCCGATCCCCGCACCTGCCGCCCCTCGCAGCCCGTGCCGGTAATGGCCTTCGCCGGGGACATCGACACCACCAATCCGATCAACGGCGGCGGCGCGGGCTACTGGCGATACACCATGCACGCCGCCGAACAGCGCTGGGCCCAGCTGAACGGCTGCACGGAAGTCCGTCCCACCCGATGGATCAGCCCCACGATCTATGAGGAAGGCTACACCGCCTGCCGCTCCGCCGCCGACGTCCTCGCCCGCATCACCCACGGCGGAGGCCACAGCTGGGTCGCCGACAACGACGCCATGTGGGCCTTCTTCGCCCGACGTGTGCGGGAGTGATGGCGGCTGTGGGCGGCGAAGGAGACGCTGTTGTTGATGTCTCTTAAGGGTAGATTTCGTTGAAAAAGGCGTCCGTTGGCAATTGGCATGACGTCGGCGCGCTGATTCACTCTGGTCATTGAGGCCGGGAGGTTCAGCGATGATGGGCGAACGGCGGGTCGATCAGTCGGCCCTATTCT
>JAEYAO010000026.1 GCA_023456105.1 Pseudomonadota bacterium
GCTGTGGCCTCTGCGCCGGGCGGCGCGGCGACCGTCGGGGTCGAGGTCGGCGCGCCGGGTGCGGCGGGCGACCCAGATACGAGACGTGGAAAGGTCAGCGCCTCTCGGCGGCCGCCGACGTTCAGCACCACCACGTCCAGCTCGATTCCTTCGATCACCGCCGAGCCCAGTGGCGATTCGCCGACCGAGAAGCTGCGGGGCGCCGCCTCACCCACCGCGATCAGGGCGGTGGAGGCCTCGGGCGAGGCCGCAAGGATCACCCCCTTGAGCACAAGACCCAGGCTGGTGGGCGGCAGGCCCGCCGCGCCGACGCTGGCCGCACCGCCGCCGAAGGGGGCCAGGGCCAAGATGGCCGTCACTCCGCCATCGCCGCCGCCGACCGGCGGCAACCGGTCGGGCGTCTCGATCCTGCTGCGGCCGTCGTCCCAACCGGTGAGGCGCCACGTGACATGCGCCAGCGCCACGCCCACCGACGTCACCGCAGCCAGGGTGGCGAGGCGAATCCAGAACTGCGCGGACAAAGGGCGGCGGATCATGCCGAGGCCTCCGCGTCCACGAAGCCGCTGAGGCGGGCCAGCGAGGATGCGCCGCCCTCGCGCGAAACGGCGATCTCCACCGCGATCAGGTCCGGATCATCGGTCGCGGTCCGCGTCACCTCCACGCGCCAGCGCCGCCCCAGCATCTCGACCTCGCCCTGCGCGGCGGCGGGATCGCCCAGGTTCAGTTCGGCCAGGCGGTTCTCGGCGATCCACTGGGCGGCGACCCGGTCCTCCAGTCCGCCGACGCTGTCGATGTGGGCGCGCGTGGCCAGCAGCAGGCCGGTCGAGGCCACCGCCAGCACGAACAGCGCCACCATGGCCTCCATCAGCGAATAGCCGGATCGGACCGGGACGGCGGCGCTCATCCGGCCACGTCCTGCGCCTGCAGCGGTTCAGCCACTGCGTTCAGCCCGTCGAACCGCACGCTCCACCCGCCGTCCTGCTGGCGCAGGAGAAACGTTATGGGCGGCGCCGCGCTGTCAGGATCGATCATGGCCGAGGTCGCGCCGTCCGGACCGGTCAGGCGCACGCCGGCCGACAGGCGATGCGGCTCGGCCAGGGCGTCCGACGGCGCGCCGGCGCCTTCAAAGCGATAGGCGCCAGGCGTCCAGGCGATGGCCGTGGGCCGGCCGCTGACCAGCACCTCGTCCGCGGCGAGCTTCAGCCGGTCCGCCAGGCGGTTGGCCTCGGCCTGCGCCCCGTCGCCACGGCGCAGCGATCCCAGCCCCAGCACGACAACCCCCGCCGACACGCCGACGACGGCCAGCACCACCAGCATCTCGACCAGGGTCATGCCCCCGCGCCGTCCCGGACCTTTGCGCCCCGCGCACGTCATCGGGCGATCAACGCGTCCGTTCGGTCAGATCGGCGTCCAGCCCCTCGCCGCCGGCCTCGCCGTCCTTTCCGTAGGACAGAAGGTCGTAGCGGCCGTTCTGGCCAGGACTGCGATAGACATAGGCGCGACCCCAGGGATCGGTCGGCGCCTCCGGCAGATAGCCCTCGCTGCTCCAGTTCGAAGGAACCGGCGCGGTGGCGGGCCGCTCGACCAAGGCCCGCAGGCCCTGCTCCGTCGTGGGATAGTCGCCGTTGTCCAGCCGATACATGCGCAAGGCCGCCGAGATCGTCTTCAGATCGGTCTTGGCCACCGTGACCCGCGCCTCGTCCGGTCGGCCGATGATGTTGGGCACGATCAGCACGGCCACCAGAGCGATGATCGCAAGAACCACGATCATCTCGACCAACGTCAGACCCTCGCGCCGCGCGAGGCGAGGTTTCAATCGTTTCGGCACTTCAACACGCCCCGTTGCAGTAGCGATCTCTCGCGTGGGGCTGCTATAGCGTCGTCGAGCTTGGGAACAAAGCCAAATGCAAAGTGCTTCGCACACGCACGACTTGGGCGGGACGCAGCCTCATGTGACAGGTTTGTGTCGCATCGTTGATGATCGCATTGTTGCGGTCGATGCGCTCTATGACGGACCTGTGACAGTTCTGGTTCCATCTGAAGACGTTCTTGTCGTCGCGGTGGATCTGCCCTTCGCCTCGCGTCGTCAGCGAGAGGCCGCCGCGCCTTTCGCCGTCGAAGGCCTGATCGCCCAGCCGCTGGATCAGGTCCATGTGGCGCTGGGCATGGAGGTTGCGCCCAATCGGCACCTGTGCGGCGTGGTTCGTCTCGACGTCATGGCGCGGTGGGTCGCGCTGCTGGATCAGGCCGGTCTTCATCAGGTCGTCCTGACGCCGGACGCGCTGATGCTGGCGGCGCCGCCCACCGGGGCCTGGCGTCTCATGATCGAGAGCGATCGCGCCCTGGTGCGCACCGAAGACGGCGCGGGCTTCGCCATCGACCTGCAGGGCCTCTCCGCCGCCTGGGAGATCGCCGGCCGGCCGCGCCTGGTTTCCGCAGGAGACCCCCTGCCCGAGATCATGCGCGAAGGCGTGGACGACAGCACCTTTGAGCTGACGACCACCGGCAGACCGCTGCTGGTCGCGCCGCCTCTGGACCTGCGCCAGGGCGCGTTTGCGGCCAGGCACGCTCGCCCCCGGTCGATGGCGCGCACCCTGGGACGGGTCGCCGCAGCGGCGGTCGCGGCGCACCTGGCGATCCTTGTCGTCGATACCGTGGCGTTGGACCGGTCGGCGGACCGCGCGGAAGCCCGCACGCGCCAACTCCTCGCGGCGCGCGCCCCCGGCGCGGAAAGCGAGCCCGATCTGGTCGCGGCGGTGGATCGCGTGGCGCCGGAGGCGTCCGGCGCCGGCGGCGGCCCGTTCATCGCGACGCTGGGGCGGGTCTCGGCCGCCCTGCCGGGAACGCGCACCCGCTTTCGGGCCATCACCTATTCGCCGGACCAGCCGCTGGAGCTTGCGGTGTCCGCGCCCGACGCCGCAGCCCTGGACGCCGCCGTCCGCGCACTGAACCAGACGGGTCTTCAGGCCACCTCGCGCATCGATCCCGTCACGGGCGGCGCGGGCGCGGGGCTGAACGCCGCTGTCGCAGTCGCTCAGAGGGGAGCCCAGCCATGAGCCGGGCGTCGGCCGTCGCCGTTCCGCCGGTCCACCGCGCGGCCCTCGCATGGATCGAGAGCCGCTCCCGGCGCGAGCAGCGTCTGCTTCAGGTCATGGGGGCGCTGCTGGTTCTGGCGGTGGCCTGGTGCGGCGTCGCCCTGCCGCTGATGCGCGCCAGAGAGGCGGCCACGGCGCGGATCGAGACCGCCGCCCGATTGCAGAGCCGTCTTCTGACCGCGCCCGCTAGTTCTACCGCCACCCCGCCCGTCGCCGCCATCAACGGTGATTTGGCGCAGGTGGTCACGCAACGCGCGACGGCGGCGGGGCTGGCGGCGACGGGCGTAGAGGCGAACGGCGACGCCTTCGCCTTCTCCATCGACACTGCACGCTATGACGCCGTTATAGCCTTCATCGCTGCGCTGGAGGGCGCGGACGGCGCGGTGATCCGGAGCCTGCGCATCGAGGGGGCCGGTCAGCCCGGCCTGGTGCGTGTCCGGATGCAGGTGAGCCGACCATGAGCGCCGAACCGCTGGAAACCTCGACCGAGCCGGCCGCCCTGCCCTATGGCTTCGCGCGACGAAACGGCGTGATGATCGAGGAGGGTCCGGACGGCGCCGTCTGCCTGCACCGCCGCTCGGCGCCCCTGTCCGTGCTGCTGGAGGTGCGACGCCTGCGCGGCGCGGCGGTTCGCTACGAGGCCGTGGACGACGAACGGTTCGACGCCCTGCTGCGTGAGCAGACCGGCGTCGCCGCAGGTTCCGCCGCCGACATCGCCGCCAGCGAAGAAGACCTGGCCGCTCTGGCCGAGGACGCCGCCGCCGTAGACGACCTGCTGGACAGCCGCGACGACGCGCCGGTCGTGCGCCTGATCAACGCCATCCTGCTGGAAGCCATCCGCGAGGGCGTGTCCGACATCCACATCGAGGCGGAGGAGCGCCGCCTTGTGGTGCGTTTCCGCATGGACGGGGTGCTGCGCGAGGTGCTGTCGCCGCCCCGCGCGCTGGCGCCGCTGCTTGTCAGCCGGATCAAGGTCATGGCCCGGCTCGACATCGCCGAGAAGCGCGTGCCTCACGACGGCCGGGTCACCCTGCGCATCGGGGGGCTGGACGTGGACGTGCGCGTCTCGACCCTGCCGACCCAGCACGGCGAGCGGGTGGTGCTGCGTCTGCTGGACCGGGGTGCGACGGGGCTGGACCTCACGCACCTCGGCATGTCGGCGCGCGACCTGGAGGTGTTCGAGCGCATGATCCGCCGCCCGCACGGCATCATCCTGGTCACCGGACCGACCGGCTCGGGCAAGACCACCACTCTCTATGCCGCCCTGACCCGGCTGAACGACCGCAAGCGCAACATCATGACGGTCGAGGATCCCGTCGAGTACGCCTTGGACGGCGTTGGCCAGATGCAGGTCAACAGCCGCATCGACCTGACTTTCGCGCGGGGCTTGCGCGCCATCCTCCGCCAGGACCCGGACGTCATCATGGTGGGCGAGATCCGTGACCATGAGACCGCCGAGGTGGCGGTGCGGTCCTCCATGACCGGCCACCTTGTGCTGTCGACCCTGCACACCAACAGCGCCGTCGGCAGCGTGACCCGCCTGATCGACATGGGGGTCGAGCGCTATCTGCTGGCGCCCATGCTGACGGGCCTGATCGCCCAGCGGCTGGTGCGCCGACTGTGTCCCGAGTGCCGCCGGGAGGACACGGCCACCGCCGCCGACGCCAAGCTGACCAACGAGGCCGTGGCCGTGGGCGCCCGCGTCTTCCGGCCTGTCGGCTGCCCCGCCTGCCGCCATGACGGCTACAAGGGGCGCGCGGCCCTGTACGAAGTGGTCGAGGCGGACGCCCGCATGCAGGTCATGGTCCACGACGGCCTGTCCGAGGCCGACCTGACCCGCCATGCGCGGACGCTCGGACCCTCCATCCTCGACGACGGCGTGGCCAAGGTGGCCGAAGGCCTGACCTCGGTCGAGGAACTGGCCCGCGTCATCCATGAGGACGGCTGAGATGGCGCTCTACGCCTATCAGGCCGTGGACGCCTCAGGCCGCGCCATGAGCGGCACGGTGGAGGCCGGCAGCGACGTCGCCGCGCGCGGCATGGTGCGGGACTTGGGCCTGCTGCCGACCAGTGTGACGGCTCAGGCGCGCGCGGGCGAAAAGGGCGGCGCCCGGCCGTCCATAGGCCTGTTCCGCCGCCGGGTGTCCGCCAAGAGCCTGGCCGCCGCGACCCGCCAGCTGTCGACCATGATCAGCAGCGACATCCGCATCGAGGAGGCCATCCGTGTCGTCGGCCAGGAGCATGCGACGCAGGCCATCGGTCCGGTCCTGATGGATGTCGCCGCCGCCATTGTCGAAGGCCACAGCCTGACCGCCGCGCTGGAGCGGCATCCGCGCACCTTTCCCGAGTTCTACCGCGCGTCGGTTGCCGCCGGTGAACAGTCGGGGCGTCTGGCCGAGGTCCTGGCCCACCTGACCGAGTTCGTCGCCAACCGCGAGAAGACGGCGCGCAAGATTCAGCTGGCCCTGCTCTATCCCGCCCTGCTGGCCGTGGTGTCGGGCCTGATGATCACCCTGCTGATGATCTATGTGGTGCCGGACATCGTGAAGGTGTTCGTCAACCGCGGGGCCGAGCTGCCGCTGCTGACGCGGGGGCTGATCGCGGTCTCCTCGGGCCTTCAACGGTTCGGCGTGCCGCTGCTGATCGTCCTTGGGGTCGGCGGCCTGGTGCTGAACCGCTGGCTGGCGGTTCCGCACGTGGCGCTCAGGTTCGCGCGGATGCGGCTGACCACACCGCCGCTGGCCGGCTTCGTGCGCCAGCTGAACGCCGGCCGCTTCGCCGGAAGCCTCGCCACCCTGGTGCGCAGCGACGTGCCGCTGGTGGAGGCGCTGAAGGCCTCGGCGGCAGTCACGCCCAACCTCTATGTCCGAGAGCGCGCCCTGCATGTGGCGCAGCGCGTGCGCGAGGGCGCCTCTCTGCGCCGCGCCATGACTGAGGCCGATGTTTTTCCTCGCCTGCTGCTGGCCGTGGTCGCCAGTGGCGAGCAGAGCGGCCGGCTGGGTCCCGGCCTCGAACGCGCCGCCGCCGATCTGGAGCAGGAGCTGGAAGGCCTAGTCGCGGCCATCGTCGCCCTGGTCGAGCCGATGGTCCTGCTGGTCATGGGCGGACTGGTCCTGCTGATGGTGCTGGCGATCCTGCTGCCCATCGTGAACCTCAACAACCTGGCCGGGCTGTGAGCGGAGCCGCCTACAGCCGCGTCTCCACCGTCACCGGCGTGACGCCCGGCAGCAGGGCCGCCGCGCCCGGCTGCACCGACAGGGCGACCGCGCCGTCGCGGGTCCTGCGCGCGGTGGCGATGGGGGCGCCGTCGGGCCCCATGGCGGTCATGGCCGAGCCGTCCGCGCCCGACGACAGGTTGGCCGACAGCGGCGGCGTGGGCCGGGCCGGGCCGCCGGCCTTGGCCGCACAGGTTGCGGCGCCGCTCTGCAGACGCCCTTCGCCGCTCATCCCCCCGCGCAGCGCGAGGTTTGCCGCCGAAACTTGCAGGTCGCCGTCGCAGACGAACGGCAGGGCGGGCGCCAGCGCATTGAGCAGCCGCGTCGATCCCGCACCCTCCATCCGCCGGATCACCGGCCCGTTCGGGCGCATCGATACGTCGCCCATGATGTCCGTGTCCGGTCCCCGCACGGCGACGTCGGCTACGCCGGAAAGCGAGACGAGCGAGGAGAACGGCCGCGTGCTCCAGCCGGCGGCGAAGCCAGGCTCAAGCGCCGCCTCGCCTTTCCACACCGTGCCCACCACGTCGCGCTCGTCCCCCAGCGCCGCCTCGGCGGGCAGGAAGACCAGCAGCCCAGCTAGGTATGCGCCGACGCCGGTCGCCAGCAGCACCAGCCGCCACGGCGTGACCTTGACGTACAGGCGCTCGAACTGAAATGCGCCGTCGCCGCGCCGCCCATCGCCGTCACGAGGACGCCAAACCCGGAACATGCCCTGCCTCTTCGCCCGCGAACGAGGTGGGGACTAAAGGCCGGATCGCGCGCGGGCGCAACGGCTTCACCCTCATCGAGGTGATCATCGCCCTGTCGCTGTTCGCCCTGATCGGAGTAGCCGGCTTCAGCATGCTGTCGGGGGTGCTGCAGACGCAGGAACGCACGGACGGCCGGCTGCAGCGGCTGTCCGACATCCAGCGTGCGGTGTTCGTGATCTCGGCGGATCTTGATCAGGTCAGCGGTCGGATCGAGGGCGACGGATCGAGCCTGACCTTTCAGAAGACCGACCTGTCCGGTCGGCCGGTCGTGGTCCGATACGGCCTGCGCGGGCCGCAGCTGTTTCGCACCGTCTCGGGTCCTCTGGGCGAGCGGGATCAGACCATTCTGAACGGCGTGCAGTCGCTGAGCTGGACCTACCACCAGCGCGGCTTGGGATGGTCGCCCACCCCGCCCCCGCCGCCAACGCCTGTCGATCCACTGGCGCCGCCAGGCCTCGTCCCGCCCCCGCCTCCTCCGCCGGTTCAAGCGGTGGCCATGGACCTGCGGCTGCTGGGCGTCGATGGGCGCGAGGCGACGCTGCGGCGGGTGATCCGCACTCCGGAGCTGGCGCCGTGAGGCGGCCGCTGTCGCAAGCCCGAGAGGGCATGATCCTGCTGAACGTCCTGGTGATCGTGGCGATCGCGGCGGCGGCGGTGGCGGTGATGATCGCGGCGCAGGACATCGAGGTGCAGCGCACCATCCGCCTCCGCGACGCCTCTCAGGCCCAGGCCTATGGCCGGGCGGGCGAGCTGTCGGCCGTGGTCGCCCTGCGTCGCGACGGCGTCTCCGCGCCGACGCTGGACGCCTACAGCGAGCCTTGGGCCGCGATCGCGCAGCGACCGATCGCCATCCCGAACGGCCGCTTCGCCCTGGCCGTGGTTGATGAGCAGGCGCGCTTCAATCTTAACAGCCTGAAGTCGGGCGACGCCATCGAAGCCTCGCGTTTCGCCCGCATCGCCCGCGAGCTGGGCGTGTCCCAGCCGGGCGTCGTCGCCATCGCCGGCGTGATCGCGGCCGTTGGTCCCCTGCAAGACGAAAGCCTGCTGCGCACGGCCGGTGTCGATCCCGCCGATCTGGAGCGCCTGCGCCCGTTCGTGGCCTTCCTGCCTGAAGACGCCAGCCTCAACCTGAACACCGCCTCCCCCGAACTGCTGCGCCTGCTCCTGGAAGACGCCGATGCGGTTCGCCGCCTGGTCGATCTGCGCAACAGCAAGGGCGCACTGGACGAGGCGGACCTTGTGACGCTGGGGCTGCAGAATGTCGGCGGCCTGACCTCCAGCCACTTCGCCGTGGTCACCGACGTGCGCGTAGGCGAGGTGGAGCAGCGGGTGCAAAGCCGCCTGACGCGCTTCCTTGCGCCGGAACAGGTGGTGGTGTCGGTCTCCTCCCGCAGGCGCCTAGACGCCGCCGGCGGCGTCTAGGCGCCTGCGCAGTATCGCAAAGCCGCCCCGGAACAGCCGGACGGAGTTCAACCGGCCGTCTGTCGAACTCAAAGCGGCGTCAGACCTCCGTCAGCCGCCGCTCGGCGCTGTTCACGCCGAAACGCTTCACGACCGAGGCGGTGTAGGGCTTGGCGGTGATGGTCGATACGGCCCAAAGCTCGGCCGTCGCGCGCTCCGGCGTCAGTGTCAGCAGCACGAAGCCCTTGGACGCCTGGTCGCAGAAGACCACCTCGTCGCTGGCCGCCGCCAGCGCCTGTCCGAGCGGCAGTCCGGCGACGGCGTCGCCCGGAGACGGGCTGGAGATGGCGGAGGTCCCGAACTCGACCGCACGCCGCTCGCCGCCCGCGTCCTTCAGCTCGTTGACCCAGAAGGCGTGGCTGTCGCCAGCCAGGACGATCGGCTCGACGCCGGCGGTCTTGAACGTCTGGTACAGCCGCTCGCGGCCCGCCGGATAGCCGTCCCAGCTGTCGAGGTTGAAGGGCAGGCCGAGCTTGAACAGTTGCAGCGCACCCTGAATCCGGGGACGAACCTCCTCCGGCAAGCTCGACATGAGCTGCGCGATCTGGGCGGCGGGAACCATGCGTTCGACGTCGGGTCCCTTGACCCGCGCCATCACCACCTGATTGCCCAGGATCTGCCAGGGCCGGCCAGCCGCCTTGGATGCGGCCAGTTCCCCGCCGATCCAGCGGCGCTGCTCGTCGCCCAGCAGGTCGCGATCGTCTGCGTTGCGCAAGGCCTCAAAGGCGGCGACGTCCGGCGCGCCCGCCGCCGTGCGGGGCATGTCGGCGAAGTCCAGCTGCTCGTTGCGAGCCAAAAGACGCGTCTCGACCATGATCAGGCTGGCGAGATCGCCGAAGTGAAAGCTGCGGTTGATCGCCTCCTTCAAGCCGCCGGCCCTGGGTTCCCGGATGGGCATCCATTCGTAGTAGGCGCGCAGGGCGGCCGCCTTGCGCACGGCGAAGTCGCCTTCGGTCGCCGGCTGATGGTTCTCGGCGCCACTGGCCCAGGTGTCGTTGGTGACCTCGTGGTCGTCCCAGACGCAGATGAAGGCGGCGCGCGCGTGGGCGGCCTGAAGATCGGGGTCCGACTTGTATTGGGCGTGACGCGTCCGATAGTCGGCCAGCGAGACGATCTCATGCGGCGGCTGCGGCGTACGGTTCAGGCGCGCGCCGTTCACCATGCCGTAGTCGTCCGGCTCCGCCCCGTATTCGTAGATGTAGTCGCCGAGGTGAACCACCGCGTCCAGCCGTTCCAGCCTGGCGATGGCGTCATAGGCGTTGAACAGGCCGCCGGGGTACAGCTGGCAGGACACCACGGCCATCGCGACCTGCGGCGTCGCCCCTTCCGGCAGGGTGCGCACGCGCCCGACGGGCGACACGACGTCCGCCGCCGTGAAGCGGTAGAAGTATTCCTGGCCGGGCTCGAGCCCCTGACCGTCAAGGTCGTGCTTGACGGTGAAGTCGCGCTCGACCTGCGCGCGCAGGCCCGAGGATCGGCGCACCACGTCCCGGAACTCGGCGTCGCGTGCGACTTCGAGCGTCACCGGGATGTCCCCCGAAGCAGGATCGGCGGGGGTCACGCGCGTCCAGAACACCGCCGAATGCCGGTCAGGATCGCCGCTGGCGACGCCGTGCAGAAAGGCGGGCCGACCTTGGACCAAGGCCGGGGCGGTGGCGCAGGCGCCCGTGGCGGCCCCCGCTCCGAACAGGCCTAGAAGACTGCGGCGATCAAGCTTCATCGGATCGGCTCCTAGTACCGCAGCTTCAGGGCGAGGCCGTAGGACGCCGGTCGCCCGGCGATGAACGTGGGCAGACCCAGGCTGTCGCCGGTGTTGCCGGCATCCTTGATGTACTCTTCATCCAGGATGTTCTCGCCAAACGCTTCGACGCCCCAGGCGCCGCCGTCGGCTTCGTAGCGGACCCGCAGGTTCAGCAGGCCAAAGCTGTCCTGACGCTCGTCCTGGATCAGGTCGGGCACGAAGTTGTCGCTCTGCAGCTCCGGCCGGTCGTTGTCGTCGTCGAAGAACATCTCCGACTGCCAGGTGTAGGTCGGCAGCACCTCGATCGCACCGCCCCGCACCGGGGTGCGCCACACGGCGCCCAGCGACGCGCGGTGGTCCGGCGACAGGCGGAAGCGATTGCCGTCGTAGATGCCCGCCTCGAACCGCGAATGGTTGTAGCCATAGGTCCCGAACAGCTCGAACGCGTCGGTCAGCTGAAGCGTCGCCTGCCCTTCAAAGCCGTAGGACAGCGCTTCGCCAGCGTTGGTGGTGATGAAGCTGGTGCCGTCCTGTATAGTCGTCTGGAAGTTCTGGTAATCGTAGCGGTAGATGGCGCCGTCGAGCCGCAGCCGCCGGTCCATCAGCGCCGCCTTGGCGCCGACCTCGAAGCTGTCCACCGTCTCAGCGGCGACGGGGCTGAATCGGGGCTGACCCTGCGGTGCGGACGGCGCCGCCGCGCTGATCACCTCGGGCCGGCGGCCCCGGGCGTAGTTGGCGTAGAGGTTGGCGTCATCCGACAGCGCGTACCGCGCCGTGACCCGCCAGGTCAGGCCGTCGTCTTCGGAGTCGACATAGACGAAATCGCCGTTGTTCGGCGTCGGCTGAGCCGTCAGACCGAAGAGCGGAAAGGCGGCGGCTGGGAGCGACAGTACGGCAGGGTTGGCCAGGGCCGCCAGCACCGCCGGTATCTGCGCCGCCGGAACCGCGCCCTGCTGCACGGCGAGCAGACCGCCCAGGACCGAGCGGCTCTGCACCGAGTTGGCGAAGCCTGTGGTCTTGTCGTCGCGGGTGTAGCGAAGCCCCGCCGACATCTCGAACCGATCGGTGAAGGCGTAGGTCGCATCGGCGAAGACGTCATAGGACGTCAGCTCCGAGCTGTTGGTGGGCGTCTCGATGTGGGCGGGCTTCAGATTGGCCGCGATCGGACCGGCGAAGGCGCCGGCCCCCAGCGGGGTCAGCAGCGCCGCCAGAGCGCCACGCGCCACCGTCGGATAGGCCGCGAGCGGAAGCGTATTGATCCCAGCCGCCGTCGGCGAGCCGTCCAGCAGTCCCGACAGCTGCGCCAGCGCCACGCGCTCGTCGAACTGGGTCGGCGTGCGCTGATAGCCTTCTTCCTGGAACCATCCGGCGCCGACGAAGCCGGTCAGGCGGCCGCCGCCGTCGAAGCCCAGGCGCAGGTCCTGGCTCCATTGCGTGCCGTGCGCGTCCTCGGCCGCCGTCAGGATCGGCAGGGACACGCCATCGGCGTCAAAGGTCTCGTAGGAGTCGAATTCACGATAAGCGGTGGTCGCGTTCAGCGTCCACTCCGGCGACAGGTCGATGCGGCTAAGGGCCGTCACGCCCCAGACCTCGCGGTCCAGCCCCAGGCTCTTGCCGCCGTCAAACGCCGCGCCACGGGTCAGCGCGGCGCCTTCCCATGGCGCGCGATCGCCCAGAACCACACCGGTGACCGGGTCTGCGGGCGCATAGGCGATCGACTTGAACGAGGTGCCGGACGCCTGATCGGTCTGATAGTTGCCGATGACGTCCACCCGCACCGCATCCGTCGGGGTCCAGGCGCCGGACAGGCGCAAGGCCTTGGTGTCGATGGCGTTGTAGTCCTCACCGCCCAACAGATTCTCGACATAGCCGTCGCGCGTCTTCATGCGCGCAGCCAGGCGGACAGCGGCGTCTTCGCCAACGGGAGCGTTGAGAGCGCCCTCGACCGAGACATAACCCTCGTCGCCGGCTTCCAGCTCGGCATAGGCGCCGGTCTGTCCAGGTCGGGCGCGGTTCTGGACGATGTTCACCGCACCAATCAGGGCGCCGCGTCCGTAGAGGGTCGACTGCGGTCCCTTGGCGACCTCGACCCGCTCCAGGTCGAAAAGCTCGACATAGGAGCCGCGCGACTTGGAGATCGACACCCCGTCCTGGAACACCGACACGCGCGGCTCGGAAGTGGCGGCGCCCGAGTCCGAGGTGATGCCGCGCATCACGAACCCCGGATTGTTCGGTGACTGGTTCTGCACCAGAAAGCCCGGCGTGAAGGCCGACAGCTGATCGAACTCCTGGATGCCCAGGCGGTCCAGAAACTCGCCGGAATAGGCGGTCAGGGCGAACGGCACCTCGATCGGGTCCTGCTCCCGCAGCTGAGCGGTGACGACGATGTCCTCGACCGTGCCGACGGAGGCGGCGTCTTGAGCGGAAGCCGCTCCCGCCCAGACGGTCCCTATAGCCGCCGCCGTAAGCAGCTGCCCCTTCCGAATCGATACCGTCATTCTTGCAGTCCCCCGACTTGGCGATGTCAGGGGGGCTTAGCGAGGCGCGTTATCAGGAAGACGACCCTTTTGCGCAGGGCCGGCGACGTCCTCGCGGACAAACCGCGACAAACATCCCGCTCACGGACATTTCCATGTCCGCGACGTCCCCATCGGCGATTCACCCACGCCCGACTCCGGCTAGGCGGCCGGGTCGGAAGACGCCTCGTCCGCGCCGGCGATTGGCCTTCGCCGCTCGACACAGACCGACGCTATTGGAACCCATCGCGATCAGGCCACCTCGGGCAACCGGTCTAGGTATTTGTCGAGGGTGATCGGATACTCGCGGATGCGCACGCCCGTCGCATTGTAGAGGGCGTTGGCCACCGCGGCGCCGACGCCGCAGAGACCCAGTTCGCCCACGCCCTTCGCCTTCATCGGCGACACCTTGTCGTCGGCCTCGTCCAGGAACACAACCTCCTGATGCGGAATGTCGGCGTGGACCGGGACCTCGTAGCTGGCGAGGTCGTGATTGACGAAGAAGCCGATGCGCTTGTCCACCGCGAGCTCCTCCATCAGCGCCCCGCCGACGCCCATCGTCATGGCGCCGATCACCTGGCTGCGGGCGGTCTTGGGATTGAGGATGCGCCCCGCCGCGCAGACCGCCAGCATGCGCCGGATCTGCGTCTGGCCGGTGAAGCGGTCGACCGCCGCCTCGACGAAGTGGGCGCCGAAGGTGGACTGCTGGTAACGCTCCGACAGGTCGCCCCACTCCATGGCGTCTTCAGCCACCAGATCACCATCCCGCGCGGCGCGGCCCAGCGGCGCCGATCGCCGGCCGCTGCGCACCCGGCCTCCGGAGAAATCGGCGTCATCCGGGTTCAACTCCAGCCGCTCGGCCGCCAGTCGCCTCAGCTTGACGCAGGCCGCATAGACGCCCGAGGTCGCGCTGTTCGCGCCCCACTGACCGCCCGAACCGGCGGACGCCGGAAAGCTGGAGTCGCCCAGCACCACCGAGACGCGGTCCAGGTCGACGCCCAGCATCTCCGCCGCCGTTTGGGCGATGATGGTGTAGCTGCCGGTGCCGATGTCGGTCATGTCGGTCTCGACCGTGACCCGCCCGTCGGCGCTGAGCCGCACGCGGGCGGCCGACGTCATGTTCATGTTGTTGCGGAAGGCGGCGGCCACGCCCATTCCGACCAGCCAGCGGCCGTCCTGGGTCGCGCCAGGCGCGGCCCGGCGGCTCCAGCCGAAGCGCTCGGCGCCCTCCTGAAGACACCGCACCAGCTGGCGCTGAGAGAACGGCCGTTCCGGCTTCATCGGATCGACCTGGGTGTCGTTCATGACGCGGAAGGCGACCGGGTCCATGCCCAGCTTCTCGGCCATCTCGTCCATGGCGATCTCCAGCACCATCATGCCCGGCGCCTCGCCCGGCGCGCGCATGGCGTTGCCCTCGGGCAGGTCCAGCTCGGCCAGACGCAGACGGGTGGCGATGGCCGGACTGCCATAGAGCAGTTGCGTCTGGCTCGTCGCCGTCTCCGGCCCGCCTCCGGGCAGATCGCCGCTCCAGCTCTCGTGCGAGATCGCCTTGATGCAGCCGTCGCGCTCGGCCCCGATGCGGACACGCTGAAGCGTCGCCGGGCGATGGGTGGTGTTGTTGCTGATGAAGGGTCGCGGCAGGGCGACCTTGACCGGGCGACGCACCTCGCGCGCCGCCAGCGCGGCCAGCAGCACGTCCGCGCGCAGGAACAGCTTTCCGCCGAACCCGCCGCCCACATAGGGAGACGAAATCCGCACCTTCTCCTCCGGAATCTTCAGCGTCGCGGCCAGATCCCCGCGGCCCCAGTCGATCATCTGGTTGGACGTCCAGACAAACAGCTCGTCGCCGTTCCACCGCGCGACGGAGGCGTGCGGCTCCATCATCGCATGACTCTGGTCCGGGGTATGGTACTCCTCGTCCAGGGTGACGGGCGCCGCTGCGAACGCGGCGTCGAAGTCGCCCGAGGTCTTGTCGGCGTTCTCGCCTTCCGGCTCCTTGGCCGCGCCGCGCTGGTCTTCCAGGCTGAAGCGCCCCTGCGAGCGGCCATAGCTGACCTTGAGGCGCGAAGCGGCCGCCCGCGCCTGTTCAAAGGTCTCGGCGACCACCACCGCGATCGCCTGGTGATAGTGCTGCACCTCCGGCCCGGCCAGCAGAGCGGCGGTGTTGCGCTCGCCCTTGCCCAGCTCGCCCGCATTCCGGGCGGTGACGACGCCCAAAACACCCGGCGAGGCCAGAACGGCCGCATCGTCGATCGCCCGTATCCGCCCCTTGGCGATGGCCGATCCCACCACATAGCCGTAGGCGGCGGTCTCGACGCCCTGGGTGTGCTCATAGGCGTAGAGCGCGCGACCCGTGGTCTTCAGCGGGCCGTCGATCCTGTCGTGCGGACGTCCGACGACCTTCATCTGGTCGATGGGATTGGGGCCGGCGGGGTGTTCGAACTTCATGCCCGGGCCTCCGAGATCGCGGCGGCCAGGGTGCGCCTGGCCAGGGTCACCTTGAAGGCGTTGTCGGGCTGGGGCCGCGCGCCCGCGAAGACCTGGTCCGCCACCGCGGCCGCGCCCTCGCGCATCGCGCCTTCCGCCGCCTCCACCCGCCAGGGCTTGTGCGCCACGCCGCCAAAGGCCGCGCGTCCGCTCCCGTCCGGCTGGATCACCGACGCGACGGACACCAGCGCGAAGGCGTAGGACGCCCGATCCCGCACCTTGTGATAGCTGTGCGTCCCTCCGATCGGAGGCGGCAGGGTCACGGCGGTGATCAGTTCGCCCGGCTCCAGATTGACGTCGCGTTGCGGGGTGTCTCCCGGCAGGCGGTGGAAGTCGGCGATCGGCAGGCTGCGGGTCTCGCCGCTCGGCGTCACCGTCTCGACCACGGCGTCCAGCACGCGCATCGCCACCGCCATGTCGCCGGGATAGGTGGCGATGCAGGAGTCGCTTACGCCGATCACCGCAAGCTGACGCGCAAAGCCGCCGATGGCCGAGCAGCCGGTGCCCGGCTCGCGCTTGTTGCACGCTTGATCGGTGTCATAGAAATAGGGGCACCGCGTGCGCTGAAGCAGATTGCCGCCCGTGGTCGCCTTGTTGCGCAGCTGGCCGGAGGCGCCCGCCACAATGGCCTTGGTCAAGACGCCGTAGTCGCGCCGCACGCGCGGATGACTGGCCAGGGCGGTGTTGGTCACCAGGGTTCCGATCCTGAGCCCGCCCTCCTCCGTATCCTCGATGCGGTCCAGCCCGAGGTCCTGAACATCGACCAGATGGTCCGGCGTCTCGATCTCCAGCTTCATCAGATCGAGCAGATTGGTCCCGCCGGCGATGAATTTGGCGCCCGGACGCGCCGCCACCGCCGCCGCGGCTTCGGCGGGCGTGCGGGCGCGTTCGTAGGTGAAGGCCCTCATGCCCGCACCCCCGCCACATCGGCCATCGCGTCTGCGATGTTGGAATAGGCGCCGCATCGACAGATGTTGCCGCTCATCCGCTCGCGCATCTCCAGCGTCGACATCTCGGGCCGGCCGGCCACGTCGGCCTGCACATGGCTGGGGACGCCCGCGCGGATCTCCTCCAGAACGGCCACCGCCGAACAGATCTGGCCGGGCGTGCAGTAGCCGCACTGGTAGCCGTCATGTTTGACAAAGGCGGCCTGCATCGGATGCATCCGCTCGGGCGCGCCCAGCCCCTCGATGGTCGTGACCTTGTCGCCCGTGTGCATCACCGCCAGAGACAGGCAGGCGTTGATCCTTTGGCCGTTCACCAGGACGGTGCAGGCGCCGCACTGCCCGTGGTCGCACCCCTTCTTGGTTCCGGTCAGCCGCAGGTGCTCGCGCAAGGCGTCCAGCAGGGTGGTGCGGGTGTCGAGCTGCAGCGACACGACTTCGCCGTTCACCTCCATCTGCACCGACACGACGCTGCCTGCGGCGGCGGGCGCTGGCGGCGGGGCTTCGGGCGTGGTCTGCGCCTCCGCCGGCAGGGCGCCCATGGCGGCGCCGCCGGCACCGCCGATCAGCACTTTCCGGCGCGAGACCTCAAGATCGATAATGTCCGGCACCGCCGCCTCCGCTTCGCAACCATCCGCAGGGATCGCTCGGCGAGCACGCTATTCCGACGGAACACGCGTGCTTCCAACTCGCTAAAACACAACCCGATCACCCCAACGCGCGAGCGGGCGAAAAGGACCACGGCTGCGGATAAAGCGACGTTCCCCCGGCCATTTGTTCACGCTGGAGGCTGAGGGGTGGAGGCCTTCGATCAGCCGCCTGCGCCGGCGGACGGCCGGCCGGCTTCGAAGCCCCGCCTCGCCGCGGCGACGCCGAGGGCCGCCGGGCGGCGAGACGCCGCCGATCCCGCGCCGCCGCCGGACAGAACCCTCAGTTCGGGCCTCGCGTCCGACGCCTGCGTGGTGAACTGGCCCGCGAGCGCGACCAGCTGGGTGGCCTCCGTGCGCAAGGACATGGCTGAAGCGGTGGTCTGCTCGACCATGGCGGCGTTCTGCTGGGTGACCTGATCCATCTGGTTGACGGCCCCGTTGACCTGCTGAAGCCCGATCGCCTGCTCCTGCGCCGCTGCGGCGATGTCGGAAGCGAGTTGGTCCATCTGCGCCACCTGATCGGTGATCCCGTTCAGGGCGCTGCTGGCTTCGTTCACCAGCCCGACGCCGCGGCCGACCTCCTGCGAGGAGGCGGAAATCAGGCTCTTGATCTCCTTGGCCGCGCCGGCGGAGCGCTGCGCCAGCGCCCGGACCTCGGAGGCCACCACGGCGAAGCCGCGCCCGCTGTCGCCCGCACGCGCCGCCTCGACACCCGCGTTCAGCGCCAGCAAATTGGTCTGGAAGGCGATCTCGTCGATGACGCCGATGATGTCGGCGATGCTGCGCGAGCTGTCTTCGATGCCGCTCATGGCGGCAACCGCCGCCTGCATGACTTCGCGCGAGCGCTCTCCCGCCCGTCGGGCCGAGGCGGCGGCGACCGACGCGAGCCGCGCGCTTTCCGCGCTTTGCGACACGGTGGCGGTGACCTGATCCAGGGCCGCGGCGGTCTCCTCGATGCTGGCCGCCTGGCGTTCGGTGCGTCGGGACAGGTCGTCGGACGCCGACGAAATCTCATCGGCGCTGCCGCTCAGCGCGTCGGCGGCGTCGAGAACCTGATGCATGGCGCCGCGCAGACTGTCGATGGCCTGGTTGAAGTCTCGGCCGACCTGCTGATGAGCTTCGCAAAGCGGCTCTTCGATGCGCGCGGTCAGGTCCCCGTCCGACAGTCGGGCCAGCTTTGTCTCCAGAAGCGCGATCAACTCCGCCTGCTGCGCCTCGCATAGCGAACGCGCCGCTTCATTGACGGCCGCCGCCTGCTGCTCGGCGCTGATGTCGATCGCCAGCTTGATGACGCTTCTTGGCACGCCGGCCGCGTCACGCACTGGGTTGTAGGACGCCTGGAGCCACACCTCGCGTCCGTCCTTGGCCACCCGGCGAAAACGCTCTACCACGAACTCCCCGGCGTTTAGACGGCGCCAGAAGGCCGCGTAGTCGTTCGAGGCCGCTTCGTGCGGCGGCATGAACATCCGGTGGTGCTCGCCCTTCAGCTCGCAGAGTTCATAGCCCATCGTCGCGGTGAAGTTGGCGTTGGCGTCGAGAATGAAGCCGTTCATGTCGAACTCGATCACCGCCTGCGACCGCCCTATGGCGTCCAGCCGGGCCTGAGCCGACGCATCGGCGCTCTCTGCAGGCCCCCGCCTGTTCAATGTCCGGAGCAGCATCTCTTCCCCCAACGCCGTCACAACGTGGGGTTGAGAGTGGACGCCAAAGGTTTCGACTTGGTTTCCCGGAGCAAGCATCCGCCGCCCTCCGATGTCATCACAAGACGCCCGGGGCCCCTGATCGGGCCGGCGCCGCACGACGCCGACGGATTTCCTTCCTCTGGCTGCAGCCCGGACACCGAAGCGTTGGTTCCGGCTACTCCTGCGACGGCACGTCCTCGCCCGCTTCGGTACGGTCCCGAAACAGGGCTGCGCGCGCCAGCAGGATCAGGGTGACTGGCGTGGTGATCGTCAGAAAAAGGCCGATCAGAACCTCTCGGGGCATGAAGCGGCGCTCGGCTACAGTGAAATAGATCACCGAACTCGCCAGGACGAGCGCCATGCCGAGGGTGGCTCCGAGCGTCGGCGCATGGACCCGCTCGTAGAAGGTTCTGAGCTGCACCAGACCAATGGTCCCGATCAGCGACAGCCCGGCGCCCGCCAGGGCGAGCACCGTCACCGTCCATGCGGCCCAAAGCGGCAGGTCGGCTCCCGTCATTCGATCACCTCGCCGCGCATCATGAATTTGGCAAGGGCGACGGTGGCGGCGAAGCCCAGCATGCCGATGATCAGAGCCGCTTCCAGATAGAGGGAGCTGCCGGTGCGCACGCCGAACACGATGACCAGCAGCATGCCGTTCAGATACAGCGTGTCCATGCCCAGCACGCGATCCTGCGCACGGGGACCGGCCATGATCCTCCAGGCCGCCAGCGTCATGGCGCAGACCAACATCAACTGCGCCAAGCCCAGCCCCCAGAACAAGACGGCGGCGGCGGTCATTCAAAGATCTCCATCAGCCTGCATTCGTAGCGATCCTTGATCAGGCGTATCCACACCTCCTCGTCGACAAGGTCCAGCACGTGCAGGAGCAGCCGCCCCGTGGCCGCTTCATATTCGACCCAAAGGGTGCCGGGCGTGCTGGTCAAGATGATCGCGAGCACGGCGAGCCCGTACCGGTCGCGAAGCTCCAGGGGCACATGGATGAAGCCGGACACCCGCTTCTTGCGTCGGCCCGCCAGGATGATCTGAGCCACCGCCCAGTTGGACCGCAGCACGTCCACGGAAACAAGGGCCGCCAGGGCGAGGATCGACAGGGGCCGGCGAACACGCACGGGCTCGGCGCCCAGCAGCCGCATGACGTGCGGCAGAACAACCGCCGCCGTCGCAGCCAGGGCCAGCGAAGGCGCTCCCAACGAGGCGCTCATCAAAATCGAGGCGACGAACAGCCCCAGCGACAGGAAGGGGTGCGGAAGGATCGCGCTCATCGTCCGCCCCCGCTCAGAACCGCCTGCACATAGGCTTGGGGGCGAGACAGCCAGTCGGCCGTGTGCTCGGCGTAGATCAACGCCGAGCCGCCGAAGACGGACAGCAGCACGCAGGCCCCCAGAAGGCCCGCGATGGCGGTGAACTCGGCGGCGCCCACGACCAGACGCGGCGCATCCTCCTCCCGCCCCCATATCGCCGCGACGCCGGCCCGGGTCAGGCCGATCAGGGCTCCCAGGCTGGACAGCGAGAGCGCCGCCACCATGGTCCAGGCCGTGACATCGCCGACGCGCGCCAGAGCGTCCATCATCGCCAGCTTGCCGATGAAGCCGGACAGGGGCGGCAGGCCCGCGATCATCAGGACGCACACAAGATAGGCGCCGCCCATCGCCGCCACGGCCGCCGGAATGACCAGGCCGGGTTCGTTGCGCTCGTCATCGTCGAAGGGATCGCGATACTCGTCGTCGAACACCGCCCGTTGCGGACCCGCGTCCGGATCTCGCCCTCGCTGAAGCACCTCCGCCATCAGAAACAGGGCCGCGCACGCCAGCGTCGATCCCGCCAGGTAGAAGATCGCGCCGCTCAGCGCCGCCGGGCCGCCGATCCCGACGATCGCCAGAACCGTGCCCGACGACACGATCACGCCATAGCCCGCGGCCCGCGAAAGGTCGCGCGACGCGAGCAGACCCGCCGTCCCGAAACCCATCGTAGCCAGGCCTCCGGCCAGGAGCCATCCCTGGCCGAAGCCGGCCGACGCGCCGGCGTCCGCGCCGAACAGCAGAAGGCTCAGGCGGATGATCACATAGACGCCGACCTTGGACAGGATGGCGAAGGCGGCGGCCGCCGGGGCGCTGGCGGCGGCGTAGGTCGGCGTCAGCCAGAAGCCGACCGGCCACATGGCGCACTTGATCAGAAAGGCCGTGCCCAGCACCGCCGCCCCGACATGGAACAGGCCGCGATTTCCTTCCGCAATGGCGGGAAGGCGAAGCGCCAGATCGGCCATGTTCAGCGTGCCGGTCACGCCATAGATCAGGCTGACGCCGATCAGGAACAGCAGCGACGCCGTCAGGTTGACCGCGATGTAGGTCAGTCCGGCCCGGATGCGCGCCTCGCCCGATCCGTGCAGCGCCAGGCCGTACGATGCCGCCAGCATGATCTCGAAGAAGACAAAGAGGTTGAAGAGGTCCCCCGTCAGGAAGGCCCCGTTCACCCCCATCGCCAGCAGCAGGAAAAGCGCGTGAAAGCGCGGCCCGGCTCGATCCCACCTCGCCAGCGCGAAGATCAGCGAGCAGGCGCCCAGCACGCTGGTCAGGGCGACCATGAAGGTCGAAAGCCGGTCGGCGACAAGGACGATGCCGTAGGGCGCCGCCCAGCCGCCCAGCCGGTAAATCCTGGCCGTGTCGCCGCCGCCGCTCCCGCCCGTCGCGCTCTCATGCAGCAGGACCAGCGCCATGATGAGGATGGCGGCCATGGCGGAGAGGCTGAGAACGCCCTTGATGATGCGGCGGCGCTCGTCCAGCAGCAGCATGGCCGCCGCGACGAACAGCGGCAACACGATGGGGCCGATGACGAGGTGGTCGCGCCATTCGATCATGCGTCCGGCTCCCGTCCGTCGACGTGGTCGCTGCCGGTGACGCCCCGGGCGGCCAGCAGCACCACCAGGAACAGGGCCGTCAGGGCGAAGCTGATCACGATGGCCGTCAGGACAAGAGCCTGCGGCGTGGGATCGGTGTACCGGGCGGGATCGGTGACTTCGCCTTGGAGCACGGGCGGTCTCCCAGAGCGCAGCCGCCCCATGGCGAAGATGAAGATGTTCACCGCATAGGACAGCAGCGACAGGCCGATGATGACCTGAAAGGTCCGGGGTCGCAGGAGCAGCCAGATCCCCGACGCGGCCAGAATTCCGATGGCGAGGGCGAGAACCAGTTCGGTCATTCCGCCTCCCCTCGCCCGTCATCGCCACGCGGCCGGCGCAGCGACTGGTGCGCCAGGGCGATCAGCGTCAGCACGGTCGCTCCAACGACCAGCACCACCACGCCAAGGTCGAACGCCACCGCGCTCGCCAGCGGCACGCGACCGAGCAGCGGCAGGTCGGCGTACTGGAACCAGGACGTCAGGAACGGATAGCCGAAAATCGAGGAGCCGGCTCCGGCCGCCAAGGCGATCAGCAGGCCCGCGCCGATCCAGGCAAGCGGCCTGATGGTCAACCTCGCCTCGAACCGGCGAGCGCCCGAGGCCATGTACTGAAGCACGAAGGCGATCGCGATGGCGACGCCGGCCGCGAATCCGCCGCCCGGCAGGTCGTGGCCGCGCAGGAACAGGTGGATGGCGAGCAGAAGAACAAAGGGAAACATCCAGCGCATGACAACGCGCGGGACGAGCATCGTCTCCCTGAGGGTGTCGCCTTCGACCCTGTTCTCGCGCCGGCGGTCGGCGGCGTCCTGAACCCGCTTCTGGCCCGGATCATCCAGGGTGTCGTTCGCCGGCCGGAAGCGGCGCAGCAGGGCGAACACCGTCAGGCCCA
Organism: Pseudomonadota bacterium; assembly: GCA_023456105.1. Taxonomy (GTDB): domain Bacteria; phylum Pseudomonadota; class Alphaproteobacteria; order Caulobacterales; family Caulobacteraceae; genus Brevundimonas. The sequence continues at coordinate 22,349 of JAEYAO010000026.1, forward strand.
CGATGCCGAGCACGGTGATCTCGCCGAAGGTGTCGAAGGCGCGGAAATCGACCAGGATGACGTTGACGATGTTGCGTCCCCCCGCCTCGCTATAGGCGTGCTCGACGAAGAACCGCGACAGCCCCTCCACGGACGGCCGCGTCATGACCGCATAGCTGATCACCGCGAGGGCCGTTCCGCCGGCGGCGGCGATGACGAGGTCGATACGGCGCCGCCGGCGGGAACGTCGCTCCAGCAGCGGCGGAAGCCGGATGGTCTCCAGCCGCTTGGGCAACCAGCGCAAGCCGAGCAGCAGCAGGACGGTGGTGACCACTTCCACCAGCAGCTGCGTCATGGCCAGGTCCGGCGCCGACAGCCACAGGAAGGACAGGCAGCTGGCGATGCCCGCCCCGCCCATCAGCACCACCGCCGCAAGCCTGTGGTACTTGGCCTGCCAGGCGGCCGCCACCGCACAGCCCGCTCCGATCAGCCACAGCCCTGCGAAGCTGAACTCCATGAAGCTGGGAGCGGGTATCGGCGCGAGCCGCCCAAGGCCGCCCAAGGCCGCAGATCCACCGGCGACCAGCGCAAGGAGGACAATGGCGCGAAGCTGCGGCTGCATCCGCGTCGCGCCCGCCAGACGCACGACGATCCGGGCACCGCGCACCAAGCTGGTCATGGTTCGCTCGAACAACCAGCCGCCGTTCAGCCGCTTCCATCCCCAGGGCCCGCCTCGCGGATTGGCGTTGATGCGGCGGCCAAAGGCGACATAGAGGCAGACGCCGCCCGCCAGCGCGGCCACGCTCAGCAGCAGCGGCAGGTTGAAGCCGTGCCAGAGCGCCAGGCTGTAGTATGGAAGATCGAAGCCCAGCACCGACACGGCCGCGCTCTTCAGGAACGGCCCCACGGTGACCGCCGGGGCCACGCCGACCATCAGGCAAAGGGCGACCAGCACCTCGACCGGACGCCGCATCCAGCCCGGCGGCTCGTGCGGTACGCGGTCCAGCTGGGTCGGGGCCGGGCCGAAGAAGGTCTGGTGAATGAAGCGGAGCGAGTAAAGCACGCTGAAGGCGCTGCCGAGCGTCGCCAGGACCGGCAGGGCGAGGCTCAAGGCGTCCGCCTCGGCGTTGGCGACCGCCTCGGCCAGGAACATCTCCTTGGACAGGAACCCGTTCAGCAAGGGAACGCCGGCCATGGCCGCCGCCGCCACCATGGCCAGGATGGCGGTGAACGGCATGAAGCGGAACAGGCCGCTCAGCCGCCGCATGTCCCGGGTGCCCGTCTCATGGTCGATGATGCCGGCGGCCATGAACAACGAGGCCTTGAAGGTGGCGTGGTTCACGGTGTGGAAGATGGCCGCGATGGCGCCCAGCGGCGTGCCCAATCCCAGCAGCAGCACGATCAGCCCCAGGTGACTGATGGTCGAATAGGCGAGCAGACCCTTGAGATCGTGCTGGAAGATCGCGCACCAGGCGCCGATCAAAAGGGTCGCCAGCCCCGCCGTGCCGACCAGCAGACGCCACTCCTCCGTTCCCGCCAGGACAGGCCAGAACCGGATCAGCAGAAACACGCCGGCCTTCACCATGGTGGCGGAGTGCAGATAGGCGCTGACGGGCGTCGGGGCGGCCATGGCGCGAGGCAGCCAGAAGTGGAACGGAAACTGCGCGCTCTTTGTCATGGCGCCCAGGAGCACAAGCAGCAGGGCCGGCAGGTACAGCGGGCTGTCCTGGATCGCCTCCCGTGACTCGAGAACGACATCGAGGTCGTAACTGCCGGCGACGCCGCCGATGATGATCATTCCGACCAACAGCGCCAGACCGCCCACGCCCGTGACCGTCAGCGCCATGCGCGCCCCGTCCTTCGCCGCCGGGTTCTGATGCCAGTAGCCGATCAGCAGAAAGGAAAAGAGGCTGGTCAGCTCCCAGAAGACCACCAGCTGGATCAGGTTGCCGGACAGCACCACCCCCTGCATCGCGCCCATGAAGGCCAGCAGGAAGCAGAAGAACCGGGGCACCGGGTCCTTGGACGACATGTAGTAGCGCGCATACAGCACCACGAGGGCGCCGATGCCCAGGATCAGGGCGCTGAACAGCCAGGACAGTCCGTCGAGCCGCAGCACGAGGTTGACGCCCAGCGACGGGAGCCAGGCGACCTCATGCCTCAGCGTCTCGCCGTCCTGGAACAACGGCCACAACGCCGTCAGGCAGCCCAGGCTGATCAGGGCGATGATCCACGACAGGATCGCCGCCGCCGTTCGCGCGTGACGCGGCAGACACGCCGCCGCAATGGCGCCGCCGAAAGGAAGGGCGAGAACAACAATGAGCAGCAGGCTGAAGGACATGAAGACGGGCTGTTTCTCTCCCAGGTTCAAAAAGAGGAGACGCTGACCCCAACGCTCCCGGCGGCCCCAAGCCTTATCAGAGGCGCCCCACCGACGATAGCCGAGACCTGGCGGCTGCACGTCGCACCCGCCAAAGGCTGCGCCGCGCCACGACGGCGAAAGGCCGCATGGCAGGTGTTCACCGGCGCTTCGCGAACGACAGGCCCCGCCGTTCACGCACCAGAGCCGTCCCTCTCCGCAAGTTCGCTGGCCGTTGGAACCTGAGGCGGCGAGGATCGGGACATCGAGACCGACACCGTGTCTACGCCCTTACAAAGGATCGTCGCCATGATCTGTTCCGCGTTGATAGCGGCGCTATGCTGAGCCCATGGAAACTCCTGGCGCCCCTTCCGCCGTGTCGCAGATCACCCGGCGCACCGCTCAGGCCGAAATGGTGACGGTTACTAGGTTTCAGGACCTTCGCCGCCAAGGCGAGCCGATGGTGCTGAAAGGGCTGGTGGCCGACTGGCCGCTCGTTCAAGCGGCCGCTCATGACCGCGCGCCGGATTACCTGAAGCAAATCGCCAGCGATGATCCTGTCCAGTTCATGCGCGCGGCTCCGGAGATCCAGGGTCGGCTGCATTACGCCCAGGGCGCGGAAGGTCGGAACTTCGAGCCGCATCGAGCTTCGCTGCATGCGTTTCTTGATCTGCTCGCCGCAGAAGCGGACAAGCCGAAAGGCGATTCGCTTGTGCTGCAGGGAATGCCGGCGGACGAGCGCCTGCGCGGCTTTTTGGCCGCCCATCCCATGCCCCTGCTGCCGACCTCCGTCGCTCCGCGAGTCTGGATCGGCAATGCCGCCACGGTCGCCATTCACCACGACCCTTCGGAAAACATCGCCTGCGTGGCCGCCGGTCGGAGACGGTTCACGCTTTTTCCGCCGGAAGCGGTCAGCGACCTCTACATGGGGCCGTTTCACCAGACGCCGGCGGGGGTTCAGGTGAGCATGGTCCATCTCACCGACCCGGACCTGGAGCGCTTCCCGCGCTTCGCCCGCGCGCTCGAGGTCGCCCAGGTCGCGGAGCTGGAGCCTGGCGATGCGCTGTATATCCCGTACCACTGGTACCACCACGTGGAATCCTTGGCTGCGTTCAACGTGCTGGTGAACTACTGGTGGGATCCCGCTCAACCGGGCTTTGGATCGCCGTGGGACGCCTTGATGCACGGCATGATGAGCTTGCGCGCCCTGCCCCCGCAGCAGCGTCGCGCGTGGCGCGCGATGTTCGACCACTATGTCTTCGAGACGAACGGCGATCCGGGCGCTCATCTGCCAAGCGACGGCCGGGGAATCCTGTCCGCGCCCACGCCCCGCGCCGCAGCGCAGATGGCGCGGATTCGTCGTCAGAAGCTGGAGCGGAACTAACGATCGGCCGGGCAGACCCGCGCAACATAGTCGGCGTGTGGGGGCATCGCGGCCACGCATTTGGCGATCACGGCCTCCACGCCGCCGAGGAAGCCGGCGATGTCGCTTTCGTCCGTGACGTCGACAGAAGGGTCGTAGCCGGCGGGGACGACGCCCTGCCCCAGCAGGACCTGGATCCAGCTTTCTTCTGCAAACAGTTCGTCGTCCTCGCGGAAGGTACGGCCGTTGGCGCGAAACAGATCCATCTTCCGCTGAAGGGTTTCCGAAACGGCCATGTCGCGGCAGTATCGCCAGAACGGCGTGTCGTTCCGCTCCGTCGCCTTGTAGTGCAGGATGATGAAGTCGCGGATGCGCTCGTATTCGAAGTCCGTCTGACGGTTGAACTCGGCGATCATCGCCGGATCGAACGACATGTCGGGGAACATCCGCACCAGCCGGATCAGGACCGACTGCACCAGATGCAGACTGGTCGACTCCAGCGGCTCTAGGAATCCCGAGGCCAGGCCCGCGGCCACGCAGTTGCGGTTCCAGACCTGGCGGCGCTTGCCGGTCGTGAAGCGGATGCGGTTCGGCTCGGCCATCTGCTCGCCGTCCAGGTTCGACAGCAGGATGCGCTCCGCCTCCTCGTCATCCATGTACCGGCTGGAATAGACGTGGCCGTTGCCGGTGCGGTGCTGCAGGGGAATGCGCCATTGCCATCCCGCCGGCCTGGCGGTGGCGCGCGTATAGGGGGTGAACGGCTCTGTGCGGGCGCAAGGGACCGCCATGGCCCGGTCGCAAGGCAACCAATGCGTCCAATCCTCGTACCCCGTCTTCATGGCCTCTTCGATGATCAGGCCGCGAAAGCCCGAGCAGTCGATGAACAGGTCGGCGGCGATCACCTCGCCGTCCTCCATGGTCACCGATCGGACAAAGCCGTCCTCGGCCCGCAACTGGACCGAGCCGACCTTGCCCTCGCGCCGCCGGACTCCCGCCGCCTCCGCCATCTGGCGCAGGTATCGAGCGTACAGGCCTGCGTCGAAGTGAAAGGCGTGGGCGATGTGGCCCAGCGGCGAGGTAGGGCGCTTGGCGTCGGCGCGCTTGAAGCGGTTCTGCAGCGCCGCCGCCGTGTTGATGGAATAGGCGGCGAGGTCGGACACCCGCCCGGTCTCCCGCAACCGCAGCCAGTATTGATGCAGCCTCAGCCATTCCAGGTCGCGGCCGATGACGCCGAAGCCGTGGATGTAGCTGGAGCCGATCCGGTCCCAATCGACGAACTGGATGCCCAGCTTGAAGCTGCCCTGGGTGCGGCGCAGGAAATCGTCCTCGTCCAAGCCGATCAGGCTGTTGAAGGACTTGATCGCGGGAATGGTGGCCTCGCCCACGCCGATCGTTCCGATCGCCTCGGATTCGACAAGGGTGATGTCGTAGAGCCCCTTGAACAGCTTGGAGAGGTGCTGTCAGTCTAACGCTAACTAGTCTCCACTTGGGGCGCGGCTAAGCGCCTGTGGTGGAGGCGTTCTCCATGAAGCCGCTGTCGTTCAAGCGTCATCGCTTCCCGCCTGAGGTGATCCTCCCTCGGTTTGGTGGACACCCATGCTAGCTTTTCGGAGCTGGAGAGGAGTGTCTGATGAGTGTTCAACGCCGGAACTTTCCGGATTCTTTCAAGCGCGAGGCCGTTGACCGCGTCGCC
>JAEYAO010000063.1 GCA_023456105.1 Pseudomonadota bacterium
GCTTCGACCTGATGCGCGAGACCAACCGGATTGACAAGGAGGAACTGGAGGTATTCGAGTACAAACTCGCCAAGTACATGTACGAGTTGAAAGCCCACACCAAGCTGAACAAACACATAGACAAAGCGGAAGCACTGGTCACGAAGTTCCGTAACCAGAAACCGCCGGAAAATGCCACCCGGGAACAGGTAAACCAATGGGAGAAGAACAAGCTGACCACGACCAAAGTCCTCGGTATCATCCGCAGGTATATCACCTCGCAGAATACCGTACCACGCAAGGAAGTGGCCCTGGTGAAGACCTCCTACGGCTTCAAGCTGAAACAGTATGCACCCCGTCTGCTGGATAAGGTTTCACACAAGGCGGCAAGTATCAATGACCTTGTGCTGGGACGGAGCGAACTTCCCTTACCGGAACTGCCGACTGAAAAGAACATGCGCCAGATACGTGCAGCGGAAAAACTGATACGCAAGAAACGCAGGCAATACGAAAACCAGAACCGGCAGTTTACAGAAATGCAACCAGACCCATTTCTGCAAGAATACCTCGATCGCACCACTTTCAGAAACAAGGACGGTGAGATATGTGAGTTTACATCACTTCAAAAACACGACCTGAACCTGGTCTTGCAGAAGCGTTATGCTTTGCTGAACTGGCAGCAAGGTTCCGGCAAGACGGCAGCCGTGTATCATCGGGCAAAATACCTGCTTAAATTCCATAAGGTACGCAATGCCGTCATTCTGGCTCCGGCCATTGCCACCAATATGACTTGGATACCGTTTCTGACAATCAATCGGGAGAAATTCCGTATAGTCAGAAGTAATGCCGATTTGGAAACAGTACCTGAAGGTGTATTACTCATCCTCTCCACCTCCATACTCTCCAAACTGAAGCGTGGACTGTCAAAATTTGTCAGACGCACATCCGGGAAACTCTGCCTGGTTTTCGATGAATCCGATGAGATAACCAACCCGTCTTCACAACGGACAAGGCTTGTCTTGAGCATTTTCCGCCGTCTCAAATACAAGATACTCGACACGGGAACCACCACGCGGAACAACATCGCGGAACTGTACAGCCAATTTGAACTGCTGTACAACAATTCCGTCAACATGGTCTGCTGGTGCGACCGGATATACCACGAGAACAGAGACAAGGAGATAGAGGAAGAAAGCAACCGGCATTACGGAGAGCCGTTCCCGGCTTTCAGAGGCCATGTGCTTTTCCGTTCCTGTCATTGCCCCGGAAAATCCACCGTATTCGGCATAGAGAAGCAGAACCAGGACGTGTACAACAAGGAGGAACTGGCGGAGCTTATCGGAAAGACCATCATCACCCGCAAGTTCAGGGACTTCGCAGGCGAGAAGTACAAGATACGTACCCATACGGTCAGCCCGGCTGAAGGCGAGCACGAGGTTTACCGCGTCATTATCGAGGAATTCTGCCGCATTTGCGAGCTGTATTACAACAGTACGGGAGACGCGAAGAAGGATGCCGGGCTTAGGCTCATGCGACAGATCAAGCTGCTCATCAAGGCGTGCTCCGTCCCGCACCTGATAGATGGCTATTTCGGCGACGGGATTCCGAACAAGACAAGATATATCGAGAAACTGATACGGAAGATTCCCGGCAAGGTGGCTGTCGGCTGCACCTCCATAGCGGCGTTCGACCTTTACGAGAATCATCTCCGCGAATGCTTTCCGAACCGTCCGGTGTTTGTGGTCAAAGGCGACGTGACCTTCAAGAAACGGCAGAGCATCGTGACTGAGTTCGATTCCACCGTCAACGGCATACTGGTCTGCACACAGCAGAGTCTGAGCAGTTCGGTGAACATCCCGACCTGTAACGATGTGATTCTGGAATCGCTCCAATGGAATATCCCGAAGATGGAGCAGTTCTACTTCCGCTTCATACGTCTTGATTCCAAAGAACTGAAGGACGTACATTATGTCACCTACAAGGATTCCGTGGAGCAGAACCTGATGGCACTGGTACTTACCAAGGAGCGGCTGAACGAGTTCATCAAAAGTGGTGAGGTGAAAGAACAGTCAGACATCTTCGAGGAGTTTGACGTCACTATGTCCGTCATCGAGAGCCTGCTGGTCAGGGAACGTGACAGGGAGGGCAAGATACATATCAGCTGGGGAAGCCAGCGCATAACCGGCTAAAAATGAAAAAACATGAATAACCGCAGATTCCATTCCACAGGCAAAGGTAACTCCGCGCCTTTACCGGCTGGGCAAGGTCAAGCCGCAAGCGGTTTTCGGGAAAATCATCCTCGCCGGAGGCTCCGGTATTTCCCCGAAAAACCCTGCACAGCCGGGGCCCGGACCTTTTGGAGCCTGTGGAATAAAATCCCCGGTTCCGCATCAATAACTGTAATGAAAAAGATTATGGATTTGAATCAGGCAGAAGTGGCAGTGACCACGCAGCATCTCATCGACATCCGGCAGGAAAGGGACAGCCTGCTGCGTATGTCCGATTTCGGCGACATGGGAGAATTCCTATGCACCTGCTCCGAATTGTTTCCCGAAGAGGAAACACCGGAGTACAGGTACACGAAATGGGAGGAAATCCCGGACCTGCTTATCAACAGGGAATGGCTTTGTCCCAACTTCTTTGATATAAGGGAGGCTATGGAGCAGCTGGAGGAACCCGACAAGGATTTTTTCTTCGACTGGTGCGACCGTTACGGACACGATATCAGTACGGAAGACCCGCACCTGCTGGTAGCGCATTACCTGGAATTGTTCGGGAACACGACCTATATCGACGATGACTCCTGCCCGGACAGCGGGGATGACAGCCTGCTGTATTATCCGGGCATATCAGGCAACTATTTCGATAACTGTTTCCCTCGTTTTGAAGTATTCGATGACAATTACGATTAAAAGACAAACGCTTATGAACATCAATTTTCTCGGACCGGTCTTACCGACAGACAGTTTCACGCAGATGGCTTTCGTGGAAATCCTGAACATCATCCTGACCTCCAACAATATCGTGGACGTGAACCGGATGCTTATCGGAAGAAACGTCAATCCCACCTTCGGCTCGTTGTCGGGACATTTCCGATGGTCTTACGCAAACGACCATTTCACGCTGTGGCAGCGCATGGAATACAATTCGCCCGTCTGTTTCGGACAGCGCATATTCAGCATCCATTTCGGTATGCTGGCAAGCCGCGACAGGAAAAGGAACAATATGATAATGAACTGAAAACATATATATCAACATGAGTTACCAGATAATCACAAAAATGGCATACAATGCCAAAAACAAGCAGATTGAGACCTGGCAGCATTCCAACAACGTATGGCCGAAAACAGACCATTTTTATGACTTGGATGTAAAAACGGACAAACAGATGTTTGAATTCATAAAATTGGTAGCAAGCGGTTCGTGGCAGGTTCGCAAATGGAGAAAAGCGTTCAATATCCTTTTTGAGGAATATCCGGAATTGGTCATGTCATCATACGAACACGAGC
>JAEYAO010000007.1 GCA_023456105.1 Pseudomonadota bacterium
CCCCCCCGCCGGGGGTGGGGACCCGCGCAGGGGGGGAGGGGGCTGGACGCCGCAAGTTCGGGACGCCATCGCCGACGCCGTGCGCGACCACTACAAGCCGCAGGGACCGAACGATACGGTGCCGACCGCGCCGCTGACGGTGGCCGTCGCCCTGGCCGACAAGCTGGACACCCTGGTCGGCTTCTTCGCCATCGACGAGAAGCCCACGGGATCGAAGGACCCTTATGCGCTCCGGCGGGCGGCGCTGGGGGTGATCCGACTGGTTCTGGAGAGTGGTGCGCGCGGATCTTTGCGCACGCTCTTGAGCGACTGGATCGTTCGAGAGCTTTCACGTGAACGCGAGTTTTATGATCCAAGCACGCAACTAGAATTCGAGCGAGACCGGCTTCCAGAGATCGATGACGAGATGATCTCGGTCTTTGATCTAGTCAACGAAGGGGTGATGCGAGTTGTCTTCATTGGTCACAGCGAGTTGACCGAATGGAGTTCAATGGTCTCGCGGGTAGTTTCTGGTGCTGTGGATGCCGAGGAGAGTGAAGAGGCGGGGCTTGCGCTGGGCGCGGTGCTGAGAACGCTTTCGCGCCATTCCTATGCGTTCATGCCGGTAACCGGAGAGCTCCGCCAGTACATCTCCCAATCGGATCAGGAACGTAGTCGCCAGGAAGCAAGAGGCTGGATCAACGAGCGAACACGGCAGTTCCAGGATGAAGTCCTCGCCTTCTTCGCCGACCGCCTGAAGGTCCTCCTCCGCGACCAAGGCCAACGGCACGATCTTGTCGACGCCGTATTCGCGCTGGGCGACGATGATCTGGTGCGGATCGTGCGGCGGGTGGAGGCGCTGTCGGCGTTTCTGGCGACGGACGATGGGGCGAACTTGCTGGCGGGCTACAAGCGGGCGACCAACATCCTGCGGGCCGAGGCCAAGAAGGGCGAGCTGCCGACCGGCATGGTGCAGACGGGCCTGCCCGGCCAGCCGGAGGCGGAGACCACCCTGGCCTTTGCGGTCGGGGCGGCGCGGACGGCGGTGGACATCGCGCTGGACGGCGAGGACTTCGCCGCCGCCATGACGGCGCTGGCGCGTCTGCGGGCGCCGGTGGACGCCTTCTTCGACGGAGTCATGGTCAACTCTGAGGTGCCCGCCGAGCGCGAGAACCGGCTGAAGCTGCTGGGCCAGGTGCGCGACGTCATGGGCCGCGTCGCCGACTTCGGCCAGATCGCGGGGTAGGCGCGGGCGATCTTCCCCCTAAGGGGGAAGTGTCAGCGACGTGGAGCGAAGCGACACGGCTGACGATGGGGGAAGTCTTCGGCTTGGGAAGACTCCCCTCATCGACCCTGGATCAGGCTGCGCCTGATCGACGGGCCACTTCTCCCGCAAGCGGGAGAAGGTTCTCTCCTAGGCCTCGAAGATCGTTTGGAAGCCGCCGTAGATCATGCGCTTGCCGTCGAAGGGCATGGGCAGCTGCTCCATGCGGGGATCGCTCATCATCTTGCCTTCGGCCGCGTCGGCCGTGGCCTTGTCCGGCCAGACCACCCATGAGAAGACCACGATCTCGCCGGCCTCGGCCTGGACCGCGCGGCGGAAGTCGGTGACCTTACCGTCGGGCGTGTTGTCACCCCAGCCCTCGTTCATCGACAGAGCCCCGAACTCCTGGAACAGGGGCCAGGCCATGCGTGCGGACTCGATATAGGCGTCCTTGTTCTCAGGCTTCACCGGCGTCACGAAGCCGCTGATGTAGGTCATGGTCGTCCCTCCGCTGCGTGTCCGCTCACTGGCGGATCGTTGTTCTTTTACGCTCGTTGGGTCGGTTCGGCCAGATCGGGGATGAGGCCGCTTCAGACCTTGATGTCGAGCAGGGCGCCGAGCATCTGATCGGCCGTGCGGGCGACGGCGACGTTGGCGCTGAAGGCGGTCTTGGCCTCGGCCTGCGCGACGACATCCCGAGGCGGCGTGTCGATGGAGCCGGAGGCGGTGCGGCGCGCGCTCATTTCGAACCGGTTCAGCGCGCGGCCTCAATGGCGGCTGAAGGAACAGAGTGAACGGCGAAATCGGCCGCACGCGCGCCTTGATCCGTGTATAGAGACGCATCTTTCCGCCCGGCCCGAGGCTTGTCCTTGCGCCGGGCGCGGTCGTTTCAAGCGGCCGCCTTGTTCGTTTATCCAGGTTCCCGATGCCCTTTCCCGCCGTCCACCCCGCGCTCGACCGCGCGCTCGCCAACAAGGGCTATGCCGAGCCGACGCCGGTGCAGGCCGCAGTTCTCGAGGGCCATGGCGAGCAGGATCTGCTGGTCTCGGCCCAGACCGGATCGGGCAAGACGGTGGCGTTCGGACTGGCGGCGGGGGGCAGCCTGCTGGGCGAGGCCGAGACCTTCGGCCCGGCCGACGCCCCGCTGGCGCTGGCCATCGCCCCGACCCGCGAGCTGGCGCTGCAGGTCGCCCAGGAGCTGAGCTGGCTCTATGCCGAGGCGGGCGCCAAGATCACCACCTGCGTCGGCGGCATGGATGCGCGCAAGGAGGCCCGCGCCCTGAACTTCGGCGTCCACATCGTGGTGGGCACCCCCGGTCGGCTGAAGGATCACATCGAGCGCGAGAACCTGGACCTGTCGGCGCTGAAGGTGCTGGTGCTCGACGAGGCCGATGAGATGCTGGACATGGGATTCCGGGAGGACCTGGAGTTCATTTTGGATCAGTCGCCGCCGAAGCGCCGGACGCTGCTGTTCTCGGCCACCATCGCGCGCGAGATCGCCACCCTGGCAAAGCGGTATCAGCGCGACGCGGTGCGCATCGACGCCACCGACAAGAGCCGCCCGCACGGCGACATCGAATATCGCGCGCTGCGGATCGCGCCCAATGAGATCGAGCACGCGACAGTGAACACGCTGCGCTGGTTCGAGGCGGGCCGGGCCATGGTGTTCTGCTCGACGCGGGATTCGGTGCGCCACCTGCAGGCGTCGCTGCTGGAGCGGGGCTTCGCCTCCGTCAGCCTGTCGGGCGAGATGGGGCAGCGTGAGCGCACGGATGCGCTGCAGGCCCTGCGCGACGGCCGGGCGCGCGTGTGCGTGGCGACCGACGTGGCGGCGCGCGGACTGGACCTGCCGGACCTGGGCCTGGTGATCCACGCCGAGCTGCCGGTGAACCGGGCGGCGCTGCTGCACCGATCTGGCCGAACCGGGCGCGCGGGCAAGAAGGGCGTTTCGGTGCTGATGGTGCCGCACTCGCGCCGGCGAAAGGCCGAGCGGCTGCTGGCCGAAGCCGGCGTCGAGGCCGTGTGGCAGGGCGCGCCGACGTTTGATCAGATCCGCAAGGCCGACGAGGACCGCCTGGTCGCGCCCGAGTTCTTCGAGGCCGAGGTGACGGACGAGGACATGATCCTGGCCAAGCGGCTGATCGCCGAGCGCACGCCGGAAGAGATCGCCGCCGCCCTGGTCCGCCTGCGCCGCGCCGACCTGCCGGCGCCGGAGGAGCTGTCCGATCCGGGCGCGGACCGCCAGCCGCAGCGACGCGAGCGGGTGCGCGGCGAAGGCGGCGATGATCTGGCGCCCACGCCCTGGCCGGGCGAGCGGCTGCAGCCGGACGAGGTGGTCTGGTTCCGCATGGACATCGGCCGCAACAGGAACGCCGATCCCAAGTGGCTGATCCCGCTGATCTGCCGCGCCGGCGGCATCGCCAAGCCGCAGATCGGGGCCATCCGCACCTTCCCGGAAGAGACCCGCTTCGAGATCGCCAAATCGCATGAAAAGGCGTTCCGCGACGCGGTCGCCGCCTCGAACGAAGAGGTGAAGATCACGCCGTCGGAGGCCCCCACCCCCGGCTCGTTCAAGCGCGCCCGGCGCGAGGACGGCGAGGGCGCGCGCCCGTTCGTCAAGAAGCCGCCGTTCAAGCGGGCGGAAGGCGAGGGCGGCGAGGCTCGGCCGGCCTTCAAGAAGAAGCCGTATCAGCCCAAGGCCGAGGGCGCGCCGCGCCCCGCCGGCGACAAGCCCTTCGCCCATGCAGGCGCCAAGAAGCCGTTCAAGCCCAAGCCGGGCTTCAAGGAAGGCGGCTTCAAGAAGAGCGGGTTCAAGGGCAAGCGGCCGAGCTGACGGCGGGCGGGCTTGTCAGCATCCTCATGCGGGCGCAGCATCGCGTCCATGAGCCCGTCGCACACGCCCGAAGGCCGCTACGCTTCGTTTGAGGCCTTCTATCCCTTCTACATCCACCAGCATTCCAACCGGACATGCCGGCGCATCCATGTGGTCGGCACGGGGCTGGTGATCGCGGCCTTTCTGCTGGCCGTCGTCACGATGAACCCGTGGTGGCTGCTGGCCATGCCGCTGGTCGGCTACGGCTTCGCCTGGGTCGGGCATTTCATGTTCGAGAAGAACCGGCCGGCGACCTTCCAGTACCCGCTGTGGAGCCTGATGGGCGACTTCCGGCTGTTCTTCGAGACGATCAGCGGCAAGCGGCGCTTCTGATCCCGCGCACAACGAAAAGGGGCGGCCGGTTCGCACCGGCCGCCCCTTTTCGTGTCTGATGATGACCTAGTTGGAGGCGCTTTCCCAGGCCGGGGGGCAGCCGTCGAAGCGGCCGGCGTCGGCGACCGTCAGGGTGCGCATGTTCAGGCGCTGGGCCGGCGCCATCGAGCCGCGGCCGTGACCGGTGAACAGATCGACCTTCTGGCCCTTGATCGCGCCGCCAGTGTCGGAGGCGTACCAGTAGCCGTCGTGGCGCGTGCCGTCGGCCAGGCGCATGCCGACCGTTTCGCGGATGAACAGGCGGGTCCGGCGGGGAATGACCTTTGGATCGACGGCCACGGTGCGCATGGCGATCGGCCGGCAACCCAGCGAATCCCGCCCCGTCGCACCGCCGCCGCCCGCGTGATACAGCCGCGCCGAGGGGCGCCAGTCGGGGTCGCCGGCCATCAGTTCGGCTTGCTGGGCGTCGAGAGCGTGATCTTCGCCGGCCGCTTGTTCGTTGGAACCGATGCTCGGATCGGTGGTTATGCTCTTGTTCGAGTCCGCGGCCACCGCGGCTTCGTACGAAATGGGACCGTCGGATGCCGATGCATCAGTGACGGGAAACATCATTGCCCAGAGCATGGCGAACGCAGCGGCCGTGCCGATCATCGACTTGTCTCGCGGAGACCCCGGCCCCCAACGCAGCCGACCCCGTCCTTGTCGGTAGGGGATGGGGCGAGAATGTGGCAAAGCCGTGCGCCCTCTGGGGTCATCCCTGGGCTACAGCGCCTTGATCAATACCGACGTCGCAGTAGCCAGCAGATAGACGGCGAAGGTTTTCCTGAGCAGAGTCCGGCTCATACGGTGCGCCAAGCGCGCACCGAAGGGCGCGGTCAGCACGGTGATCGAGCCCAGGATCAGCCCCGCCGGAAAGTTCACATAGCCGAGGGAAAAGGGCGGACGCCCGGCCGCGTCCCAGCCGAAAACGACGAATCCGAGCGCCGCAGCGGCGCCGATCGCTACGCCGAAGCCGGAGGCGGTTGCGACCGCCTGATGGATGGGCCGACCGCACAGCGTCATGGTCATGCCGCCCAAGCTGCCGCCCCCGACGCCCATCAGCGCCGAGAAGACTCCTATCAGCCCGCCAATGATCCTGCGGCCCCATCCGGTCGGAAGCTCGCGCCGCAGCGTCATCCGCTCGGGCAGAAGACCCATCTGCGCCGCCACCAGCGTCAGGCAGACGCCGTAGACGATCGCCAGCCCGCCCATGCTGGTGATCCCCGCCAGGGCCGCGCCGACCAATCCGCCCAACGCCACCCAGGGCGTCCAGCCCTTCAGCACCGCCTCGTCCACCGCGCCATGAGAGCGGTGTGCGGCCAGCGAGCGCCAGGAGGTCGCGACGATAGTCAGGAGCGAGGTGCCGATGGCGGTGTGCAGATTGCCTTCGCCGCCCACGCCCAGGGCCTCGAAGGCATAGAAGAGGGCGGGCACCAGAACGGTCCCGCCCCCCACGCCGAACAGGCCGGCGATCAGTCCCCCGATCAGCCCGGCGGCGGCCAGCGCCGCGACCAGGGCGATCAGTTCGGACAGGGGAAGGGCGGTCATGGCCGCCTTCTAGCGACCCGGCGGCGACCTGTCCCCGTCCGTCGGTCTCAGAAGCGGTAGTTCAGGCCCAGCTGGACGATCGGCAGCACCTTGTAGTCGTCGGCGTCTTCCTGGATGTCCGCCTCTTCCTGGCGCAGGCGTTCCTGGAAGATCGGATTGTCCGAGAAGGTCCCGCCGCTGGCCTCAAGGTTCACGACCGGCGCGTCGCCGAACACCGCGCCCGCGGTGAAGCGGAAGCCCAGCCGACCGCCGCGCGTGAAGGTGTTGTCGAAGCCGATGCCGGCGAAGGGGGCGGTGTCCTCAAGGTCGATGCGGCCGTCGAGGCGACCGACCTGGGCCGGAGTGAAGGTCACGCCGCCGATGCGGACGTCGCGCGTCGGCGTGGCGTCCAGGTCCACGCCGCGCTCGCCGAAATAGGCGCCGCCAGAGACAAAGAAGCTGTTGCGGAACGGGTGCAGGTCGACAAAGGCGCCCGGCGACTTGAAGTCGATCTCGGCGTTGTAGTCGACGTCCTGATAGCTGTCGTCGCGGTCCCACTGCAGCACGTCATAGCCGCCGCGCAGCACGATCACGTCGTTGAGGGCGAACTGGATGTTGGCGCCGAGGCCGGGCGTGCCGACCTGGGCGCCGACGGCGACGGGACCGGGGACCTGGGCGAGGGCCGCGGCGGGCGAGGCGAGGAGAATGGCGGCCACGGCGGCCGCGCGGGGGGAGGCGGATCATGGGGGGCTCCGGAGGGGAAGAATGGCGTCCGGACACCCGTTTACCATCCAGCCCTTACCGGAGGCTTGCAGCCAAGCTTGCGTGCACGCTCAGGCGGCCTGGTCCCGGCGGCTCTCCGCCTCGCGCACGGCCTCGGCGGCGCGGTCCACGACCTCCAGCCCTGCGCCCGGCCGGATCGCCTCCACCGTCAGGATGCGGCGAAAGGCGCGCGCGCCCGGGCGGCCGTGCATCAGGCCCAGCATGTGCCGCGTCATGGAGGCGAGCCCGACGCCTTCGGCCAGTCGCGCGGCCATGTAGGGGCGGTAGCGCTCCAGCGCCGCAAAGGCGTCGATATCGGGTACGTACTCTCCGAACAGGCGACGGTCGGCCTCTCCAAGGATGGCGGGCTCGTGATAGGCGGCGCGGCCCAGCATGACCCCGTCCAGCCGCACGCCGTCGGCGTCGTCCAGGTGCGCCTCGGCCTCGTCCAGCGAGGCGATCCCGCCGTTCATCGAGATCGAAAGATGCGGCCGCTCGCGCTTCAGCCGGCGCACCAGGGCGTAGTCCAGCGGCGGCACGTCGCGATTCTCCTTGGGCGACAGGCCCTTCAGCCAGGCCTTGCGCGCATGAACGATGAAGGTCGACACGCCCGCCTTGGCCGAGGCGTCCACCGTGGCGAACAGGCTTTGCGCGGGGTTCTGGTCGTCCACGCCGATGCGGCATTTGACGGTGGCGGGGACGTCCACGGCCTCGATAATGGCGGCCATGCAGTCGGCGACCAGTTCCGGCTCCTTCATCAGGCAGGCGCCGAAACGGCCGGACTGGACCCGATCGGACGGGCAGCCGACGTTGAGGTTGATCTCGTCATAGCCGAAGGCCGCGCCGATCCGCGCCGCCTCGGCCAACTGCGCCGGGTCCGACCCGCCCAACTGCAGCGCCACCGGATGCTCGACCCCATCAAACCCCAGCAGCCGCTCGCGATCGCCGTGGATCACCGCAGGCGCCGTCACCATCTCGGTGTAGAGCAGGGCGCGGCCGGTCAGCGCACGGTGAAAGGCGCGGCAGTGCCGGTCAGTCCAGTCCATCATGGGGGCGATGGACAGCCGTCGATCTAGGGAAGGCATGGGCGCGGGAGGGGCTGGTTGCGGGCGGGGTTCCTATAGCCGCGACGCCGGCGGAAGGCGAATGGACCCGCGTCATCTCGCCTTTCGGGGGAACCATAGAGGAGCGGGACCCTTCCTGACGGGCAACCTCTGGAAGGGAAAGCCCATGATCAAACCCGTTCTCGCCCTCGCGGCGACCGCCGCGCTGCTGGCGGCTTGCGGCAACAACGACGCCGCGCCCGAAACCGGACCTGTCGAGGGTCCGGCGGTGTCTTCGTCTGAAACGCCGCGCAACCCGGCTGTGGACACCGCCGACACGTCCCAGCAGGGCGCCCTGACGCCAGGCGCCAACTCCTTCACCGAAGGCCAGGCGCGCGAAGCCATCGAGAAGCAGGGCTACACCGACGTCGGCGCGCTCAGCCAGAACGACCAGGGCGTCTGGTCGGCCACCGCCACCCGCGACGGCGCCCAGGCCACCGTCTCTGTCGACTACAAGGGCGTGGTGAGCGCGCAGTAGCGCACGCCCGCCTCTTTTCCCGCACAACACATCAAAGGAGCCGCCCCATGGCGACCATCACACGGCTGTTCGACAGCCACTCGCAAGCGCTCGACGCCGTCTCGGACCTCGAGGCCGCAGGCGTCGATCACGACCGCATCAGCATCGTCTCCAACAACACCGACAACTGGCACGCCGGGCATTCGCACCCTGACCGCACGGCAGGCGGCCCGCTGGGCGACCGCAACGGCGACGGCGAGAACGACGTGGCCGACGGCGCCGGCAAGGGCGCGACTACCGGCGGCGTGATCGGCGCGGCCGGCGGCCTGCTGGCGGGGCTGGGCATGCTGGCCATTCCGGGCCTGGGTCCGGTGGTCGCGGC
>JAEYAO010000086.1 GCA_023456105.1 Pseudomonadota bacterium
CACCCCAACCCCTCTCCCGACGGGAGAGGGGCTTTTTTATGCGCGACGACAGCAGACTGATCCTGGTTGGACAGGTGGCCGGGGGGTTCGGGGTCAAGGGCGAGGTGCGGGTGACCGCCTTCACCGCCGATCCGCTGGCGCTGACCGACTATGGGCCGCTGCTGCGGGCGGACGGGTCGGTCGGGCTGACGCTGACGCAGGCACGGCCGGACAAGAGCGGCGTGGTCGGGCGCGCCAAGGAGATCGCCACCAAGGAAGAAGCCGACGCCCTGCGCGGGCTGAAGCTGCACGTTCCGCGCGACCGTTTCCCGGAGCCCGAGGAAGACGAGTTCTACCTGGCGGACCTGCTGGGGATCGAGGCGCGCGACGCCGAGGGCAAGGCAATCGGCACGGTCAAGTCGGTGCAGAACTTCGGCGCCGACGACATGCTGGAGATCGCCCCGGTCGAGGGCGGGCCGACCTGGTACCTGCCCTTCACCAAGGAGGCCGCGCCCGAGCTGCATCTGGCGGACGGCTGGCTGCTGATCGTGCGCCCGACGGAGGTGGGCGAACGCGAACCGGACTGACGGCTCAGGCCAGGACGTAGCTGGCCAGCACCTTTTGCACGTCGCCGATGTCGACGCCCCGTCCGAAGGTGCGGGTGAAGACCGCGCCGCCCGAGAGCGCCACCTTCAGCTCGGACTCCATGTCCAGCGTGCCGGCGGTCTCGACGCTGAAGTGGCTGATCTTGGCGTAGGGGACCGAATGGTACTCGGTCTTCTTGCCGGTCACGCCCTGCTTGTCGACCAGCAGCAGCCGCTTGTCGGTGAAGACGATCAGGTCGCGCACAAGCTTGTAGGCGTGCTCCACCCGCTCGCCGGGGATCAGAATGTGACCGAGTTCGGCGGTTGCTGTGGTGACGTCGAGAGTGTTGGCGTTGCCCATGAGGGCGTTCAGCAGGCTCATCGCGATCTCCCTGGTTTCATTGACCGTACCGCTTGAG
Source organism: Pseudomonadota bacterium (assembly GCA_023456105.1). Taxonomy (GTDB): domain Bacteria; phylum Pseudomonadota; class Alphaproteobacteria; order Caulobacterales; family Caulobacteraceae; genus Brevundimonas. The sequence goes on from JAEYAO010000086.1 coordinate 983, forward strand.
GGACGTCCCCGTCACGCCTATCTTGATGGACGGCGGGTCATGCTGCGGTTCTCGAGGAAGACGACATATCCTCGCGGCCTTAATTCACTCGAAGGGAGCTGTCCCTGTCTGGGCTCGAGGGCCCGGGTATATGGCGCCCACCTGGTTATCCAGGCTCGAGAGGATTTAAACTGTTCTTTACGGCTCTCGCGGCGCCGCCACCCTTATTCCCTAGGACGCCAGGAAGCGCTGCACGGCGGCAAGAAACCGCTGCGGCTGGTCGCTCATCACCTGGTGCTCGGCGCCTTCAATGGGCTCGAACCGGGCGGGCGTGGGCAGATTGTCGAAGCCCGAGCGGAACAGGGCCTCCAGCTTGCTGCGCGGGTTGTTTTCGTCGCGGCTCCAGCCGTAGGCCACGGTGACCGGGGCGGTGATCTCGCGCAGGCGGAGGCGCAAGTCGACGGTCATGACCTCATAGAGGCCCTGCGCCAGAATGCGACGGTCGCCGCCCTGAAGCCCCAGGCTGCCGAACACCATGTCGCCGGCCGCGCCCAGGTCGCCGCCAAAACCGCCGATCTGGCTGGTCAGGGCGGAGTCTCCGAACAGCATCAGCGCCTGATAGATGACCTGGGCGATCGGCTCGATCTGGGCCGAGGTGGCGCGGGCGTCCACCAGGGCGGGAAAGAAGGGGGCGGAATCGACCACCATCACCCGGCTGACGCCGTCGCGGGCGTCGGCGGCGACGCGCAGCGCGATCTGGCCGCCCATGGAGTGGCCGATCAGGGCCGGGCGGTTCAGCCGCTGTTCGGCCATGTAGCGGCGGATCTCGTTGGCGACCGGCCCTTCGATCCCGCCCTCGACATTGCCGGCGATGGCGGTGTCGCCAAAGCCCCGCACGGTGACGAGGTGCAGGCGGTAGTTGTCGTCCAGCCGGTTCACCGCCGGTCCCCAGGCGGTGGCGGTGGAGCCGAGGCCCGGGATCAGGATCACGTCCGGCCCGCGCCCCCGGGTCTCCACGATGATGCGGTCGGACCGGAACGCCCCTTGCGCAAGCGCGGGCGAGGCCATGGCCACGAAGGCCAGCAGAAGAAGCAGGATACGACGCATGATCCGCACCTAACGATGGATCGCGGCCTTTGGTTGTCGGATGCGCGGCGAGGCGGGAACGATGTGGAGGCGGCGGCCATTGGCTTTCGCAACCAGCCGGAGCATCCCATGTCCGTTCAGCCGCCCGAAATCCCGCGCCTGTCGCGCCGCACCCTGTTCGTCGCCGGCTCGGTCGGCATGGGGGCGATGATCGCCCGTCCCGTGTTGGCGCAAAGCACAGGCGCAGAGCGGCCGCCGGAGATCGACATCGGCCGGGTCGAGAACGGCGAGGTCCGCTTCCCCGAATGGAAGGGCCCGAACGACGCCCCGTCTCGACCACTGCCCAAGCCGCAGCCGGATGAGCAGCGCGTCGGCTTCGCCATCGTGGGTCTGGGCCGGCTGTCGCTGGAGGAGCTGCTGCCGGCGTTCGGCGAGACGATGCGGGCCAAGGTCGTGGCGCTTGTGTCCGGGACGCCGGAGAAGGCGCAGGCCGTGGCGCAACAGTATGGCGTGTCGCCTGACGCCATCTATGGCTACGACGACTGGGACCGGATCAAACAGGACGGCCGCATCCAGGCCGTCTATGTGGTCACGCCCAACGGCCTGCACCGGCGCGACGTGCTGGCCGCCGCCGGCGCGGGCAAGCATGTGCTCTGCGAAAAGCCGATGGCGAGGAACTCGCGCGAGGCCCGCGACATGATCGCGGCGTGCGAGCGGGCCAGCGTCAAGCTGATGATCGCCTACCGTTGCCAGTACGAACCCTACAACCGCCGGGCGCGGGAGCTCTATCGCTCGGGCGAGCACGGCGCGGGGCGACTGATCGAGGCGTCCAACAGCCAGGACCACGGCGATCCGGCGCAGTGGCGCAGCGACAAGGCGCTGGCGGGCGGCGGCTCGCTGCTGGACATCGGCCTCTATTGCCTGAACACCATCCGAGCCCTGACCGGCGAGGAGCCGGTGGAGGTGTTCGCCCGCATCGTGACCGACACGTCCGATCCGCGCTTCCGCGAGGTCGAGGACAATGTGGCCTGGACCATGCGCTTCCCGTCCGGGGTCATGGCCAACTGCTCATCCAGCTATTCGGCGCACAACTACAAGACCCTGCGCTACCAGAGCCAGAAGGCGTGGAACCGGGTGGACGACGCCTTCGCCTACACGGGCCAGTCCATGACCATCTCGATGCGCGAAGGCGATGGAGCGGTCGAGAAGACGCCCAACATCCCGCACAAGAACCAGTTCGCGCTGGAGATCGACCACTTCGCCCAGTGCATCCAGGAGAACCTCAAGCCCCATACGCCAGGCGAGGAGGGTCTGCAGGACCACCGCATCATGGAGGCCATCTACCGCTCGGCTGAGACGGGTCGCCCGGTGACGCTGGATCGCGTCGAGGGTCTGGACGTGTTCCGGGGACCGGAGCCGAAGGAAGGCTAGCGCTTCTGGCAGGACGGGCAGAAGAAGGTGGAGCGGCCGCCCTGGACGATGCGGGCGACCAGCCCTGCGCAGTCGTCGCCCCGGCAGGGCTCGCCCTCGCGGCCGTAGACGTCGAAGCGATGCTGGAAATAACCCTGGCCGCCCTCGGCGTTGGCGAAGTCGCGAAGGGTGGAGCCGCCGGCCGCGATGGCGTCATCCAGGACGTTGCGGACCTCGATCGCCAACCGCTCCAGGCGCGGGCGCGAAACCTTGCCGGCGGCGACCGTGGGCGAGATGCGGGCGCGATAAAGGGCCTCGCAGACATAGATGTTGCCCAGGCCCGCCACGATCCTCTGGTCCAGCAGCGAGACCTTGATCGACTGCTTGCGACCGGCGAAGGCGGCGTGCAGGTGCGCGGCCGAAAAGCCGTTGCCCAGCGGCTCGGGGCCGAGAGCGGCGAACCACGGATGCGCCTCGACCTGATCGGTCGGCGCCAGCCCCATGAAGCCGAACCGACGCGCGTCCGCAAAGCCGATGCCGGTGGCCGAGCCGTCGCGGATCGCGCAGGCGCTGAAATGCTCGTGCTTGCCGGCGATGGGCGCGGGCTCCTCGAACTCGCCCAGCTGCATCCCATCCAGGGTGAAGCGGCCGGTCATGCCGAGGTGCGCGATCCAGGTCTCGCCCGTGGACAGCGGCAGGAGCAGGTATTTGGCGCGACGCTCGATGCGCTGGACCACCGCCCCTTCCAGCCGCTCGGCGAAGCGGTCTGGAAAGGGAAAGCGCAGGTCGGGACGGTTGATGCGGACGCGCGAAAGCCGCGCGCCCGCCAGCACCGGCTCAAGCCCGCGCCGGACCGTCTCGACCTCCGGAAGCTCGGGCATCCCTGAAGCCCTAGGACCGCCCGACCAGTTGATCCACCGAGCCGGTGGTGACCGGGTGATAGAGCGGCCGCGCCTGGGCGTAGATGCGCCGCGCCAGCGTCCGGCCCCAGTCGCCTTCGCCCCACAGGGTGGTGAACAGCGGCAGGACGAACTTGCGCCGACCCTGTTCGGTCAGGAAGCGCTCCACCGTCGGCACGGCGGGCTGGTAGCGGTGCGCCATGGCGATCTGCAGCCAGGCGAAGGTCAGCTCAGCGTTGCCTTCATTGGTCAGGTTCAGCGTGGACTGCAGGTCCGCCAGCTGCGCGGCCGTCAGCCAGTCGGCGTTGGCGCGCAGGCCCTCCGGCCGCCAGCCGAGGAAGCGCTGACGCTGCTGGGTGTTCCAGCCGCTCCAGGGGATGGCCGAGGCCGGTCCCTTGTCGCGGAAGAAGGCCACGGCCGCCGCATCCACCGGCGCGAACGCCGGCGATGTGGGGGCGACAGCGTTGGAGGGCAGGCCGGGTTGATAGATCCAGGCGTTCATCTGCAGCTGCTGCTCCAGCACCGGATCGTTGCGCGTCAGATGCTCGCGGATGTCGGCCAGGAACTGCTCGGTGGTCATCGGCCGGAAGGCGTTGCGGTCGAAATAGCCGGTCAGCCAGGCGTCGAAGCGCTCGCGGCCCACCACGCGCTCGATGGTGCGCAGGAACAGGGCGCCCTTTTCGTAGGCGACGTCGGTCAGGCCGTCGTCAGGATCACGTCCCTGCAGCTCGATCTTCAGCCGGGTGTCGGCGGCGGGCAGGGTGGCCAGCGTCTCCTGCAGGCTGTCGTAGCCCAGCACCTGCTCCTGCATTGCACGGTCACGGCCGTAAACCGCCTCCATGATGCGGTTCTCGAAATAGACGGTGAAGCCCTCGTTCAGCCAGAAGTCCGCCCAGGTGGCGTTGGTCACCAGATTGCCGGACCAGCTGTGCGCCAGCTCATGCGCGACCAGGCTGACCAGCGAGCGGTCGCCGGCGATGATGGTCGGGGTGGCGAAGGTCAGGCGCGGGTTCTCCATCCCGCCGAATGGGAAGGAGGGCGGCAGGACCAAGAGGTCGTAGCGGCCCCAGCGGTAGGGGCCGTAGAGCTTCTCGGCCGCGTCCACCATGGCGGCGGTGGGCTCCAGCTCATGGGCGCTGGCGGCCAGGCGGCCAGGCTCGGTCCAGACGCCGGTGCGCTCGTCCAGCGGCGCGAACGCCAGATCGCCCACGCCCAGCGCGATCAGATAGGGCGGGATCGGATTGGTCATGCGGAAGCGCCAGGCTTTCCGGCCGTCCGCCGCCGCCTCTCCGGCCTTGGTCAGCATTTCGGCGCTCATCACCACCGTGAGGTCGGCGGGCGCGGTGATGCGGGCGTCATAGGTCTGGCGAATGCCGGGGCTGTCCTGCGTCGGCACCCAGGTCCGGGTCAGGATCGCCTGGCCCTGGCTGAACAGATAGGGCTTCTGGCCCCCTGCCGTCTGCTGCGGGCTGAGCCACTGAAGTGCGGCGGCGTCCGGTCGCGTCGAATAGTCGATCACGATGCGCCGCGTCTCTCCGACCGAGAGGGCGGGCATGCGGATGGTCAGCGCCTGGCCCAGCACCGGATCGTTGGCGCCGGTCTGGTACTGCAACGGCTGGCCGGATGCGTCGGACACCGAACGGATGTCCAAGTCGCGGATGTCGAGGATGATCTCGTTGGCGCCGGGAACGCCCTGGATGTCCAGCGCCGCCGTGCCCGACAGAGTCTTCGTTGCAAAGTCGGCCTGAAGGTCCAGCGCGACGTGGCGAACGCGCGCGATCTCGGGCCGAGCGTAGGAGTGGACGTCGCGCGCGTAGTCGACCGGCGCATTGGCGGAAGGCGGCAGGGGCGGCATGTCGGACCCTCCGGTGGTGGAGCAGGCGGAGAGGCCCAGGGCGGCGGCGAGAGCGAGAGCCGAGACCAGGCCGGCGCGAGTGCGGATCATCGTAGAGGTCATCCTGCTGTTTCGAGCACGGACAACGCCCCGGATGACCGCAAAGATCAAGCCTTGGCCGGCGTTGCCGCGTGCTGGGCGCGGAACAGCTTGCCGCGCTCGGCGAACAGGACGCAGGTCAGTGCGACCAGACCAAAGCCGGTGAAGCCTAGGGTCATCGGGGCGACGGTGCCGTTGAACTGCTGACCTACCGCAAAGCCCAGCAGCGAGCCGCCGATGGTGGAGATGAAGCCCTGGACCGACGAGGCCGTGCCGGCGATCTTGCCCATCGTCTCCATGGCCATCGAGCCGAAGTTGCCGGCGATCAGGCCGAAGCAGAACATGGTCAGGGTTTGCAAGATCGAGAAGGTCCAGATGGACTCATGGCCGCTCAGCGCCACCGCCGCGTGAACCGCGGCCACGGAGGTGAAGCCGATCAGGGCCGTGTGCGAGATGCGACGCGAGCCGAGCTTCACCACCCACCGCGCATTCACCAGTGACGCGACCGCGATGCCGCCGGCGATCAAGGCGAAAATGGCGGGAAACTGCGCCTCGGCCTCGAAGACGTCGGCGAAGATCTGCTGGGACGAATTGATGAAGCCGAACAGGGCGCCGGTGATGGCGGTCATGGCCAGGGTGTAACCGACGGCCGTGCGGTCGGTCAGGGCGACGCGGTAGGCCGACATGAGCCGGCGCGCCTGGATCGGCAGGCGATCCTCGGGTTTCAGCGTCTCGGGCAGGCGCAGCGCGGCCCAGACGATCAGGCAGACCCCGACCAGGCCGAGCCCTGCGAAAATCCAGCGCCAGGGGCCGACCAGCATGATCAGCTGACCTATCGACGGCGCCAGGATCGGCACGCCCAAAAACACCAGGAAGCTGAACGACATGACCCGCGCCATGGTGCGGCCTTCATAGCGGTCGCGCACGATGGAGACGGCCAGCACGCGGGTGCAGGCGCTGCCTAGGCCCTGGCCGACGCGGGCGGCGATCAGGGTTTCGAAGCTGGGGGCCAGCGTCGCCAGCAGGCTGAACAGCACATAGATGCCCACCCCCGTCAGCAGCACGCGCTTTCGCCCGAACCGGTCGGCCAGCGGACCGTAGATCAGCTGTGCCCCGCCGAAGCCGAGAAGATAGGCGGTCACCACCCACTGCCGGGTGTTCTCGTTGGCGACGCCCAGGTCCTCTCCGATGTGCGGCAGGGCCGGCAGCATGGAGTCGATGGCGAGCGCGTTCAGCGCCATCATCAGGGCGATAAGACAAACGAACTCGACGAAGCCGGGCTCGCGCCGGGCGGGGAGGGCGGCGGAAGCGGTCATGGGCGCCCGATGCGCCATGCGGCGGATGATCGCAACCGCCGGACTGTGACGATGCGTCATGCGGAACGCCGGCGTCTCGCCAAAGTCACGATCCTCGGCTAGAGGAGGTCATGACAGAACTGAACACACAGCCGATGACGGCTGAGGCGGCGCTGGACCGCCTCGAAACCCTCTACAACCAGTCCGTAGGCAATCTGCGAGGCGCCGTGCGCGCTTTCGTGGAGACCGGCGCTCGCCCCGATGCGGCCGAACGCGCCGACGGTCTGTTCGCCTATCCCGAGCTGCGGGTGCGGTGGGACGGCGACCGCACCCAGGACCTGGAGCCGCGCGCCTACGCGCGTCTGGCGCACCGCGGGACCTACGGCACCACGGTCACGCGGCCCGAGCTGTTCCGCGCCTATCTGACCGAACAGCTGAGCCTGCTGGAGCGGGAATACGGCGCGACCTTTGACGTCGGCCTGTCCCGCCAGGAGATCCCCTTTCCCTATGTGACGGACGGGCTGGACGTCGCGCTGGACCGGTCCATGACGGCGGGGCTGGCGCGGTGGTTTCCCACCACGGACCTGGCGCACATCGGCGACGAGATCGCCGACGGCCTGTTCGATCCGTCCGGCGATTTCCCGCTGTCGCACTTCGACGGGCTCAGGACCGACTTCTCGCTGGCGCGGCTGCGGCACTACACCGGCACGCCGGTGGAGGACATGCAGTCCTATGTGCTGTTCACCAACTACAACCGCTACATCGACGAGTTCGTGCGCTGGGCCTGCGAGCAGCTGAAGGCGCCGGACAGCCCTTATGAAAAACTGTCGTGCGCGGGCGGGGTGGTGGTGACGCGCGACACCGCCGATCCGGACGCGGCGCTGAGCGAGAACGCCTGGAAGAAGCACCAGATGCCCGCCTATCACCTGACCGCGCCGGGCGGAAAGGGCATCACCGTGGTCAACATCGGCGTGGGGCCGTCCAACGCCAAGACCATCACCGACCACCTGGCGGTGACCCGTCCGCACGTCTGGCTGATGATCGGCCACTGCGGGGGGCTGCGCGCCAGCCAGTCGATCGGCGACTATGTGCTGGCCCACGCCTATCTGCGCGACGACCATGTGCTGGACGCGGTGCTGCCGCCCGACATCCCCATCCCCTCCATCGCCGAGGTGCAGCGCGCCCTGTTTGACGCCACCAAGTCGGTCAGCGGCATGCCGGGCGAAGAGGTCAAGCGCCGCCTGCGCACCGGCACGGTGGTGACCACCGACGATCGGAACTGGGAGCTGCGCTATTCCAAGTCGGCGCTGCGCTTCAACCAGAGTCGGGCCGTCGCCATCGACATGGAGTCAGCCACCATCGCCGCCCAGGGCTATCGGTTCCGCGTGCCCTACGGGACCCTGCTGTGCGTGTCGGACAAGCCGCTGCACGGCGAGATCAAGCTGCCGGGTCAGGCGAACCGCTTCTACGAAGGCTCCATCTCCGAACACCTGCAGATCGGCATCCAGGCCATCGACCTGATGCGGGCTGAGGGGCAGCGGCTGCATTCGCGCAAGCTGCGCGCCTTTGATGAGCCGCCGTTCCGGTAGGGCTGAAAAGAACTTTACATCACAAAGCGAATTGCGCATCCTCTTGTCATCAACAAGGGGAGGGCGTCATGACGCGCGAGACACAGACCATCCAGGACGACATCGCTTATATGCGGGCGCTGGCCCATGAGGGGCGGCACGCGCCGCTGCTGGCCGGGCCCATGCTGGTGGCGGCAGGGCTGATCTTCGGGACGGCCAACCTGGGACAATGGGCGATCCAGGCGGGCGTTCTGAACGTCAATCCCTGGGCGCAGCTTGGCCTATGGATTGGTGCGGGTGTGGTGTTCGCGGTGGCCCTGACGGTGCTGATCGGACGCATGAAGGGCCGACCGGGCTATAACGCCACGGGCAACCGGGCGGTCGGAGCCGCTTGGGAGGGGGTGGGCTACGGCATCTTCGTCACCTGGTTGGGTCTGGTCGCCATGTCGGTGAAAACGGGCGACGCCTCGTGGATGTCGGTAATGCCCACGGTGGTGCTGGTCGCCTACGGCTCGGCGTGGATGGTGGCGGCCGCCATGACAAGGACGCGGTGGATGTCGGTTACGGCCCTTCTGTCCTATGCCGGCGCCGTCGCGGTGGCCTGGTTCGTGGGCGAGCCCGCGATCTATCTGGTGTTCACCGTGATCCTGGCGGCCGTCGCCCTGGTTCCCGGTCTGATCCTGATGCGCCAGGAACCCGCGGAGATCGTCTGATGGCGGACGATTTCGATATCGCCCGCATCGACGAGGTCATCCATGGGCGCATCCGCCTGGGGATCATGGCCTATCTGGCGGGTGCGGAGCGGGCGGACTTCAACACGCTGAAAAGCAAGCTTCAGACCACGGACGGCAATCTGTCGGTTCACCTGAGGAAGCTTGAGGACGCGGGCTTTGTCGCCGTCAGCAAGAGCTTCAACGGACGAAAGCCGCTGACCGAAGCGGCCATGACCGAGGCGGGGCGCGGCGCCTTTGTGGCCTACCTCGACGCCATGGCGGGTCTGACCCAGCGCCGCTAAGACGGAGAGGTGAGCCCGTCCTGCCGTTCAACCCCCTTGCTGATCCGCCGATCCCGGCCGGCGCCCTGGGTGGATCCGATGCGGGTGGCGGCGGGTCTGAGGGCAGCGGACGGCCTGGCGGCGCTGATCTCCAATGGAGAGGGCTCGGGCGGGCGGTGGTCCCATGTCGCGGCCGAGCCGGACCGGATGGCGATCCTGGACCCCTGCGCCGGCGCCGTGTTCGAGACCTTGCGCGATCCGGTGTGGAGCGTCGGCGTCATCGGTCTGGCGGCTTATGACGCAGGCGCGCGGGCGGCGACGGGCCTGCGCGACAGGGTGTGGCCGGATCTGATGCTGGCGCGCTATCCGGCCATGCTGCGCTTCGATCATCACCTCCGAACGGTGGAGGCGATCGGCAGGGGCGCAAACGGCCATGACGCGGACCGGGCGGCGGCGGTTGCGTTCGGTTGGCTGGAGCGCGCCGCCGAGGTCGGCGTGCCCCCGCCTGCGGCCGAGATCATGATGGAGGAGGCGTCCGGCGCCGACTACGAGGCCGCGGTGGCCGATGTGGTCAGCCGCATCGCCTCGGGAGAGCTGTTTCAGGCCAATATCGCGCGCGCGTGGAAGGGGTGTCTGCGACAGGAAGCCGAGCCGTTCGACGTGTTCCTGCGGCTGCAGGCGGGGCGCGCCTCGGCCTATGGCGCCTTCTGGCGGATGGGCGAACGCACACTGGTGTCCAACTCGCCCGAGCTGTTCCTTTCGCTGGATGGAAGTCGGGTGGAGGCGCGCCCGATCAAGGGGACGCGGCCTCGCGGGAGGGATGCGGCCGAGGATGCGAGGCTCGCCGCCGAGCTGGCCGGCAGCGCCAAGGATCGGGCGGAAAACCTGATGATCGTCGATCTGATGCGCAACGACCTGGCGCGGACGGCGCAGGCGGGATCGGTTCAGGTCGAGGCGCTGTGCGAGGTGGAGAGCCATCCCACCGTGCATCATCTGGTCTCGACGGTGAGCGCGCGGCTGAAGCCGGGGCTGCACGTCGCCGACGCGCTGGAGGCGACCTTTCCGCCGGGCTCGATCACCGGCGCGCCCAAGCATCAGGCGATGAAGGTGATCGCCGCCCACGAGCCGCCGCGAGGGCCCTGGTGCGGGTCGCTGTTCATGCTGGACGAAGGGCGGATGACGGCCTCGGTGCTGATCCGCACGGCCGCGTTCGAGCGGTTGGACGGACGTTGGCGCTTCCGCACCCTGGCGGGCGCCGGGATCACCGCCGACAGCGATCCGCGAGCCGAGCGGCTGGAGACCGAGGCGAAGATTCGCGCGCTGGCCGAGGCGCTGATCGGCGATCAGGGCGCCAGGGCGATCAGGGCGCCAGGGTGATCGCCCCCTGATCGCGGGGAAGGTTATAGGCGGTGTGCGACAGGTTCACCCCGTCCGCCAGGTTCATCGCAGAGACGTAGGTGTATCTGGCCTCGGACACGATCACGGTCTGGCCGTTGCTGATCATCCCGTCGGGCACGGTCGGCGCGGCGGAGCCCGACCAGTTGGAGCCTCGGCTCCATTGAACGGTGTAGGCGTCGTTCTGGCGGATGACGCTGCTGACGCGAAGGCGCAGCGTCTGGACGGGGTAGGGGGCCATGATCAGGTCGCCCACATCCATGATGCCGTCGAGATCGGAGGTGGTCAGGGCCGTGGTCTGGCCCACAAGATCACCGACGACGGCGGCCACATGGTTCATCCGCTTCTGCGCCATGAAGCCCTGACTGAACTCGGTCATGCCGAAGTAGAGGCCGATCATGACGGGGGCGAGCAAGGCGAACTCGACGGCGGAAACGCCGCGCTGGTCGCGCATCAGCCGGCGCAGGGTGAAGCGAGTCATACGCATGTGCTCACGGGCGTTGCGCCCGACGGCGTCCAGGGTTCGTTGCGAAAGGCGGTGGCGCTCTTCAGCATCACGCTGGTCGGACCCAGCCGCAGCACGCCCTGGGTCATGAAGGGCGCGAACATCGGCTGTTTGTACCAGATGCGGACAAGCATCAGGCTGCCGGCGGTGCCGCCATTGTAGCAGCTCTGGGCCTGCAACTCGCCGTCGACGACGGCCGGCTCAGGCGGGAGGGCGTCAAAACGCACAATGGTCCGAACATCCACCGTGGCGCGGTTCGCGCAGTCGGCCGAGAAGACGTTCATCCGGCCGCAGACCTCACCCTTGAAGCGGGTGGCGTCGAAATTCTGCGCCTCCGCGCGGCCCGTGCGGATCATTCGGCCGCTGTCGCTGATCGCCGTCTCCAGCATGCTGTTGATCAGAAAGGCCAGGCCGATCTCCAGCACCATGAACAGCAGGACGAAGAACGGCATGCTGACCAGGGCGAACTCCACCGCCGCCGAACCCCTGCGGTCCCGCACCAGTTGTCGGGCGAGGCGAACGGGCTGAGGGCGGCGTGGGGGGAGGCGAAGCGGCATGGCGATCAGGGCGCGGAGCTCGCCGGAGCGCCCGATCCGCTTGGCAGGCTGCGCACGCTGGGCGCGCAGGTTTGTCCGCACGCCATTTCCGTGGCTTGCCCGCCGCGCCAGACGCGCACGGCGCCGGTGGAGCCGGCGGTGACCGCAATCTCGCCCTGGAACAGGGTGCGGCCGATGGCGTCGACGGCCACGACCTCGGTGACGCCGTATCCCTTGCCGATGACGAACAGGGTGTTGGCGTCGACCACCGTCACATCGGCGATCTGCGGGTTGCCGACCACGACGGAGCTTGCGACGCCGTTCAGCTGAACGCGCTGGGCGCGGTCGATCTCGACCGTCAGGTTGCGCGATTGAGCCAGGGCGGGAGCGGCCATCATGGCGGCGGCGAGCGCCACTCCGACGATGACGGGGAAACGGCGAGACATGGCGGCCTTCACTTCTCAATTCGCGCGAACGCCCATGAGGCGACGCGCGAAAGGTGCGCCTGATTTCTCAAGAAAGTCTGAAGCGCCCCCATTCGGGCAAGATGAAGAAAAAAGGAGGTGAATCAGTTGGTAACCACATCCGGCGACTCGCCCTTAACTCCGGGCTGCGATGGTCACCCTGCGTTTTGGGGGTCAAGCGGGCTACCGGCTCCCCCCGCCAGTTGCCTGCTAACCACGTCTAGAAGGACACACAACATGACCAACTTCGTTTCGCGTTTCGTCAAGGACGAGTCCGGCGCCACCGCCATCGAATACGGCCTGATCGCCGCCTTGCTCGCCGTCGCGATCATCGGCGCCGTGACGACGCTCGGTGGTACACTGAAGAGCACGTTCACAAACCTGAACGCGAAGATGACGCCGGCCTCGACGGCCACTGGCGAGTAAGACAGCCGTAACCAGCGTACGACCGGGGCCGGAGCGGAAACGCTCCGGCCCTTTCTCTTTGGGTGAAGGCAACGCGGACTTAACCGCTCCCGAGGCAGGATCGCGCCATGGACACCCTGACCCTTTTGTTGCTCGGCCTGCTTCCGGCTCTTGCCATCGTCGCCGGTCTGCATGACCTCCTCACCATGAAGATCCCGAACTGGATTTCGGGCCTGCTGATCGTGGCCTTCTTTCCCGTAGCGTTCCTGGTCGGCCTGGACCTGCCGACCGTCGGCGCCCACGTCGGCGTGGGGCTGCTGGCCCTGTTCATCGGCGCAGGCATGTTCGCGCTGAACTGGATAGGCGGCGGGGACGCCAAGCTGATCGCCGCCTCTTGCCTGTGGCTGGGCGTCACGGGATCGGGCGTGTTTCTGTTGCAGACGGGTGTCTGCGGCGGCGCGTTCTGCCTGTTGTTGCTGACCGCGCGCAAGCACCTGGCGCCGCTCTTGGTAGCCGGCCCCGGCTGGGTGACGCACCTGATGCAACCAAAGGGCGACATCCCCTATGGCGTGGCCATCGCCGCCGGCGCCCTGTTGGCCTTTCCCGCCAGCGACATGGTGGCGCGCTTCTCGGCCGGGTTGTGATCGCCAAACAGCGTTTAGGGCGGCGTTAACCCGCCCGCTCCATGATCGTTAACGACAGGGCGCCCGGGAACCGCGTTTCGCATCCCGCGCCCGACCGGAGACCGTCTGGATGAAGCCTGCCCGCATCGCCGTCATCTGCGTCGCCGCCGTGTCCGCCATCGGGCTGGCGCTGGTGGTGCGCGCCATGGGATCGTCGTCGAACGAGCCGGCGGCGCCGGCCGCCGCCGCCCCGGTCGAGCAGCGCGCCATGACCCGCATTCTGGTCGCCGCCAAGGACATCCAGCCGGGCAAGCGCCTGACCGACGACGACATGACCTGGAAGGACTGGCCCGCCGACGAGATCGACCCGTCCTTCATCATCGACGCTTCCGCCCCCAGCGTCCCGAAGGACGCGACGTCTGAAAAGAAGGTGGAGGGCGCGGTGGAAACCGTCGCTCGCGTCGCCAACGAGGCGGCCGGCAAGGGCCTGAAGTCCGACTACCTCGGTTCGGTTGTGCGCGAAACCATTCTGGCGGGGGAGCCCATCGTCGGCCGCAAAATCGTGCGCGCCGGCGACAGCGGCTATCTGGCCGCCTACCTCGAACCCGGCATGCGCGCCATGGCGATCGGCGTGACGGTGGAGACCGCCGCCGGCGGCTTTATCCTGCCTGGCGACCGGGTGGACGTGGTGCTGTCGCGCGAGAACGAGACCGGCGGCGACAATGCGCCGGGGCCGAAGTTCACCGCCACGACCGTGATGCGCAACCTCAAGGTCCTGGCCATCGACCAGCAGACGCGCGCCGGCGACGACGCCCAGGCCGTAGTCGGCGCGACCGCCACCCTGGAGGTCGGCCCGCAGGACGCCGAGGCCCTGGCGCTGTCCAAGGCGGAGGGCGACCTGTCGCTGGTGCTGCGGTCCTATGCCGACAACGCGGGACCCTCCGGCCGCACCGGACGGATCACCGCGCCGGCCGCGGCGGCCTCACGCGCGGTCAAGGTTTATCGCGGCGGCGAGCCGCAAGTGGTGACGGTGCAATGAGCCTTCGCATGATCCGATCCGCCGCGGTCTGCGCGCTGGCGCTGCTGTCGGCTGCTTCGCCCTCGATGACGCTGGCGCAGACCCGTGCGGCGGTGGCCATGGGATCGACCGCGCCGCAGATGATCAACCTGCCGCGTGGAACCTCCTTCGCCGTCGATCTGCCGGCCGACGCCCGAGACGTGATCGTGTCCAACCCGCAGGTGGCCGAGGCGATGCTGCATTCGCCGCGCCGCATCACGGTGATCGGCCTGCAGCCCGGCGAGACGGACGCCGTTTTCCTGGACGCCGCCGGCCGCGCCATCCTGACGCTGCGGGTGCGGGTCGACGCCGGCACCAGCGCGCTTCAGGACACCCTGGCGCGCGTCCTGCCCGGCGCGATGGTGCGCGCCGAGGCGGTGAACGACAGCGTCATCCTGACCGGCTCGGTTCTTAGCCCGGCGCAGTCGACCCAGGCCCAGACCATCGCGCGCGCCTTTGTCTCGGCGCCGGAGAAGGTGCTGAACATGCTGAACGTCGCCGGCTCCGACCAGGTGATGGTCAAGGCGCGGGTGATCGAGGTGCAGCGCTCGGCCGTGAAGCAGCTGGGCCTGGACGTCAGCGCCGTCCTGAACAGCGTAGGCGACGGCTTGAGCTTTGCGCAAAGCGCCACCTTTGGGGTCAACGGCGGCATTCTCGGCGGCGGCGCGCTGGGCTATGTGAACACGGGTTCCGACGGCTCGCTGACCAGCCGCCTGCAGGCGTTCGAGCGCACCGGCCTGCTGCGCACCCTGGCCGAGCCCAATCTCACGTCCGTGAACGGCGAAAGCGCCGAGTTTCTGGCTGGGGGCGAGTTCCCGATCCCGGTCGGCGCCTCGGATGACGACGGCAGGACCAACATCTCCGTGGAGTTCAAGCCGTTCGGCGTGCGGCTGGCCTTCAGGCCGGTGGTGCTGTCGGAAGGCCGCATCTCGCTTCAGCTGTCGACCGAGGTGTCGGAGCTGACTACGGACGGCGCCTTCACCCTGCAGCCCTCGGCCAACTCGGCGCTCGTCATTCCCGCGCTGAACGTGCGTCGCGCCTCCTCAACGGTGGAGCTGCCTTCGGGCGGGTCTCTGATGATCGCGGGCCTGTTGCGCGACGAGATGCGCCAGAACATCGACAAGCTGCCGGGCGCCGGCGACGTGCCGGTCCTGGGCGCCCTGTTCCGCTCTCGCGATTACACCTCCGGGCAGACCGAGTTGGTGATCATCGTGGAAGCCTACATTGTCTCGCCGACCGCGCCTGGCCGTCTTCAGACGCCGGCGGATGGACTGCGGATCGCCAACGACGCCCAGACCCTGCTGTTTGGCCAGCTGAACCAGCAATACGGCAGCCCGCCGCCCGCCGCCGATCCGGCCGCGGGTTGGCAGGGGCCGGTGGGCTATGTGATCGAATGAGGCGCGTCATGATGCACCGACCGAACCGCAGCCGAGCCTTGGGTGTCGTGGCGCTCGCCGGGGCCGCGACCTTGCTCGCCAGCTGCGCGACGCAGCCTGGTGAACCGGGCGCCGGCCAGCCGCTGACGCCGACCTCGCGCTATGTTCTGCAGGTCGAACCGGGCGTGGATCGGATCGCGCTGGCGGTTCGTCCGGACGGCGTGTCGCACAACCAGCATGCCGCCTTGACCGACCTGACTCAACGGTTCGCCATGAGCGGCGCGCCAAGGGTGATTGTTGAGGCGCCGGGCGGCGAGGATCCCGCCGCGGCCGCCTTCGCCTGGGCGGCGCGCGACGCGGTGGCGGCGCTGGGCGTGCCGATGGACCGCATCGTGGTCGCCGCCTATGCCGCGCCTGATCCCCGGGCGCCCGTCCTGGTCGGTTTCGAAACCCTGCGCGCTCTTGTGCCCCAGTGCGCCGGTCGCATCGGCGACCTGGCCCGCAATGCGAGCAACGAGCCGGACACCGGCTTCGGCTGCGCCGTCACCGCCAACATGGCGGCCCAGATCGCCAACCCGCGTGACATCGTGATCCCGCGCGACATGACGGCCCCCGACGCGCCGCGTCGGGCCACGGTGCTGGACGCCTACCGGATCGGAGAGGTGACGTCCGCCGAGCTGGAGCCGTTGGTGGAAGGTCGCATCTCCGAGGCGGTGGAATAGGATCATGAGCACCAGCAACGCCGCCCACAACGCCGCTCCGGGCTACGATTTCGACGACGAGTTCGAGCTGGAGTTCGGGGAAGCCCCCGTACCTGTCGCGGGGATGCAGCCCGTCGCGCCCGTCGCGCCGGTCCAGCCCGTGCTGCTGGAAGGCGACATCAATCCACGTGAGCCGCTGCCGATGACGGCCGTCGCTCCGGCGGCGAGCTTCAATCCGGTCGGCGACCTGATGGCCGGGGCGCAGTCGGCGCTGGCGCCAGTGATCGGCGAAGTGTCGGTGCCGCGCATCGCCATTCACGTCTTCGCAGAACGCCAGGACACGCTGGCGGCGGCCGAGCGGGCTGGTCAGGACCGTCGCCTGTCGCGCGCCACCACCCAGATCCGGGTCGGCGGCGCGCCCGCCGCGGTGGAGGCCTATCAGCACGAACCGACCCCGCCGCTGATCATCGTCGAATGCCTGCAGGATCCGCAAACCCTGTTGTGGCAGGTGGATCAGCTGGCGAACGTCTGCGACGCGGGCACCAAGGTCATCGTGATCGGCCCGACCAACGACATCCTTTTGTTCCGCGAGCTGATGCGACGCGGCGTCAGCGAATATCTGGTGTCGCCGGTCCAGCCGCTGCAGCTGATCGGCGCGATCGGCGGCCTGTTCAACGACCCGGCCCAGCCCTTCGTCGGCCGCACCGTGGCCTTTGTGGGCGCGCGCGGCGGGGCGGGGGCCAGCGCGGTCGCGCACAACACCGCCTATGCGATCTCGGAGCGGATCGGCGCCAACACCGTCATCGTCGACTATGACCTGCCGTTCGGGACGGCGGGGCTGGACTTCAACCAGGATCCGCTGAACGGCGTGGCCGACGCGCTGGGTCAGCCCGACCGGCTGGACGCCACGCTGCTGGACCGGATGATGGTGCGCTGCACCGACAAGCTGAGCCTGTTCGCCGCGCCCGCGACGCTGGACGCCGACTGGGACATCTCGCCGGACGCCTTCGAAGAGGTGACCACCCGCATCCGCTCCACCGCGCCGTTCGTGGTGCTGGACCTGCCGCACCTGTGGTCCGGCTGGATGCGCCGCACCCTGATCTCGGCGGACGAGGTGGTGGTGGTGGCGACGCCGGATCTGGCGTCCCTGCGCAACGCCAAGAACATGATCGACCTGATCAAGTCGAGCCGCCCCAACGACGCCCCGCCGCGCCTGGTGCTGAACCAGGTCGGCGTGCCGGGTCGGCCCGAGATACCGGCCAAGGACTTCGGCGCGGCCCTGGGCGTCCTGCCCAGCCTGGTGATCCCGTTCGACGCCAAGACTTTCGGCGCTGCGGCCAACAACGGCCAGATGATCCTGGACGCGGGGGCCAAGACCAAGTCGGCCGAGGCCTTCCAGACCCTGGCGCAGATCGTGTCGCGCCGTGAGCTGCCGGTTCAGACCAAGGGCAAGCCGGGCAAGTCCGCCGCCGCCCTGCCTGCGCCGGGCAAGGCCGCATCGGACAAGGCGTCCAAGTCGCTGTTCGCCGGCCTGTTCAAGAAGCGCTGACGCGGTGTTCGGCAAGCGCACAGGTCAGGCCGGCGCGACCATCGCGCCCCTCCGTCCGGCTCCCGCTCCGGCCCCTGCGTCCGGCGCGGCCGAGGTGATGACCTTGGCGCCGGCCGGCGCGGGCTTCGCCTCCCCCACGGGCGCGGTGCAGGGCTTCGCCCGTCCTGACGCAGACGCAGCCGCCTCCGCGGCCGCAAAGGCGACCGATCGGCTGGATGCGCTGGCGTCCAGACCGAAGCCGGCGCCGGAGGCCGCGCCGCGTCCGGCGGCTCCGGCCGCGGCGGGCCCCAAGCCGACCAAGGGCCTGGACCAGCTGAAGAAGGCCCAGGCCGTCGCCGAGATCGTCCGCGAACAGTCGGACTACTATCACGCCACGAAGACCACGATCTTCAACGCGCTGATGAACACCATCGACCTGGGACAGCTGGCGCAGCTGGACCAGAAGGCGGCGTCCGAGGAGATCCGCGACATCGTCGCCGAGCTGGTGGCGATCAAGAACGTCTCCATGTCGGTGGCCGAGCAGGAGAACCTGGTCCAGGACATCGTCAACGACGTCCTGGGCTACGGGCCGCTGGAACCGCTGCTGGCGCGCGACGACATCGCCGACATCATGGTCAACGGCGCGGGCCGGGTGTTCATCGAGGTGGGCGGCAAGGTTCAGCTGACCAACGTCCGCTTCCGCGACAACGGCCAACTGATGAACATCTGCCAGCGGATCGTGTCGCAGGTCGGCCGCCGCGTGGACGAAAGCAGCCCCATCTGCGACGCCCGCCTGCCGGACGGCTCGCGCGTCAACGTGATCGCGCCGCCGCTGGCGATCGACGGCCCCACGCTGACGATCCGGAAGTTCAAGAAAGACAAGCTGACCATGCGCAATCTGGTGGAGTACGCCTCCATCAGCCCCGAAGGCGCGCGCGTGCTGGGCGTCATCGGCGCGTCGCGATGCAATCTGGTGATCTCGGGCGGCACGGGCTCGGGCAAGACGACGCTCCTGAACACCCTGACGGCCTTTATCGACCCCACCGAGCGGGTGATCACCTGCGAGGACGCGGCCGAACTGCAGCTGCAGCAGCCGCACGTGGTGCGCCTGGAGACGCGGCCGCCGAACCTGGAAGGCCAGGGCCAGATCACCATGCGCGACCTGGTCAAGAACTGCCTGCGGATGCGGCCCGAACGCATCATCGTCGGCGAAGTGCGCGGGCCCGAGGCTTTCGACCTCCTGCAGGCGATGAACACCGGCCACGACGGCTCCATGGGCACGCTGCACGCCAACTCGCCGCGCGAGGCCATCAGCCGGATGGAGTCCATGATCACCATGGGCGGCTACGGCCTGCCGTCCAAGACCATCCGCGAGATGATCGTGGGCTCGGTCGACGTGATCGTCCAGGCCGCGCGCCTGCGCGACGGCTCGCGCCGCATCACCCACATCACAGAGGTGGTGGGGCTGGAAGGCGACGTGATCGTGACCCAGGACCTGTTCGTCTACGAGATCACCGGCGAGGACGAGAACGGCCGCGTGCTGGGCCGGCACCGCTCCACCGGCATCGCGCGCCCGCGCTTCTGGGACCGCGCGCGCTACTACGGGCTGGAGCGCGAGCTGGCCGATGCGCTCGACGCGGCGGAGTAAGGGCCCATGCTTCCGATACTCGCGGCGATCCTGGCCTTTGTGACCATCGGCAGCCTGGGCTGGGTGCTGGTGGGCGGCGATGACTCCTCGGCCAAGGCGGTGAAGCGCGCCGAAAGCTTCGGCGGCGGCAAGGCCAAGGAGGCGGCGGCTCGAAAGGCGGCGCTGGCCAATACGCCCGAGGCCCGCCGCAAGCAGATCATCGACCAGTTGCAGGACGCCGAGCGCCGCCAGCGCAAGGCCCGCATGACGCTGGACGCGCGACTGAAGCACGCCGGCGTGTCGATGAACCCCAGGACCTTTTACCTGATCAGCGGCGGTGTCGGCTTGGTCATGGCTCTTCCTGCGCTGGTGCTGGGCCTCAACCTGTTTGTCGCCATCGGAATCGGGCTGGTGGTCGCCCTTGGCCTGCCACGCTGGATACTCGGCTTCATCGCCAAGGGGCGTTTAAAGAAGTTCTCCTTGGAGTTCCCGAACGCCGTGGACGTGATCGTGCGGGGCATCCGGTCGGGCCTACCGGTCCACGAGTGCTTCAAGATCATCGCGCGAGAGAGCCCGGCTCCGCTTGGCCCCGAGTTCCAGAAGCTGGTCGAAGGACTGGCTGTGGGCCTGACGCTGGAGCAGACGCTGGAACGCATGTCCGAGCGCATGCCGTCGCCGGAACTGCGCTTCTTCACCATCGTGATCGCCATTCAGCAGAAGACCGGCGGCAACCTGGCCGAGGCGCTGCACAACCTGTCCACCGTGCTGCGCGCCCGGCGGATGATGGGGGAGAAGATCAAGGCGATGTCGTCCGAGGCGCTGGCGTCGGCCGGAATCATCGGCTCGCTGCCGCCGGTCGTCATGCTGCTCGTGACGCTGACCGCACCCGCCTACATGATGCTGATGTTCACCGACATGCGCGGGCAGGCCATGCTGCTGGCCGGCGTCACCTGGATGGGCATGGGCGTCTTCGTCATGAAGAAGATGATCGCGTTCAAGTTCTGATGGGAGCCGGAGCATGAACGACCTCATCCAGGCGATCACCAATCCGCAGACGCTGCTGAGCATCGTCATAGGCGTGCTGGTGTTCTTCACCCTGCTGACGCTGCTCGGTTCGATGACCGGCGGCGCGGACCTGGACAAGCGGATGAAGGCGGTGTCGCAACGCCGGGACGAGCTGAAGCGGCGATCGCGCGCGGCGGTCGGCTCCAGCCAGGGCGGCCTTCGCCAGACGGATGAGGGCTTCAAGAAGCGGGTTGTCGACAGGCTCGACCTGTCGCGCCTTCTGGAAGACCCCCAGGTGGCCGAGAAGATGATGCAGGCGGGGCTTCGCGGCCCCCGACCGCTGACGACCTTCTACTTCTTCCGCTTCGCCACCCCCTTTGTCTTTCTGACCATCGCGGGCCTGTACCTGTTCTTCGTCAACGACTTCGGCTTGCCGGTGATGTCGCGCGTGACGGGGGTGATGGCGGCGGCGGTGGCGGGGTTCTATGCGCCGAACATCTACCTTTCCAACCGCATCTCCAAGCGCAAGGCCTCGATCATGCAGGCGTTCCCGGACGCGCTGGACCTGATGCTGATCTGCGTCGAGGCCGGCATGTCGATCGAGGCCGCGATCCAGAAGGTCAGCCAGGAGATCGGCGGTTCCTCCATCGATCTGGCGGAGGAGCTGTCGTTGCTCGCGGCCGAACTCAGCTACCTGCCGGATCGCCGCACGGCCTATGAGAACCTGGGAAGGCGCACCAACCATCCGGGCGTCAAGTCGGTGGCGACCGCCATGACCCAGGCCGAAAGCTACGGCACGCCGCTGGGCGCCGCGCTGCGGGTGATGGCCAAGGAGAACCGCGACCTGCGCCTGTCGGCCGCCGAGAAGAAGGCGGCCGCCCTGCCGGCCAAGCTGACCGTGCCGATGATCCTCTTCTTCCTGCCGGTGCTGTTTATCGTGATCCTGGGGCCGGCGATCATCAACATCCAGGACACCTTCGCGAAATAGGAAGGGCCGGGGCCGCTTCCGTCCCGCGCCGGATCATGCGATGGGCGGCGCGTGCCCGCTCCTCTCAAAGCCAAGACCCCGCGGCCCCTGCCGACCTTGACGCTGGAGACCCTGGCGGCCGAGGCCGTGGGCGGGCCGGTGTGCGGGGTGGACGAGGCGGGGCGCGGGCCCTGGGCCGGTCCGGTGTCCGCGGCGGCGGTGATCCTGAACCCCCGTGACCTGCCCGAAGGCGTCGACGACTCCAAGGCCCTGACGGCGCTGCGGCGCGAGGCGCTGGAGGGCGAGATCAAGGCTCGCGCCCTGGCGTGGGGCGTGGGCTTCGCCTCCGTGGAGGAAATCGCCGAGCTCAACATCCTGCAGGCGACGGGCCTGGCGATGTGCCGGGCGATCGAGGCGCTGGCGGTGCAGCCGGCCGCGGCCCTGGTCGACGGCAACTACCGCTTCAAGCTGCCGTGCGACGTGCGCACGGTGGTGGGCGGCGACGGGCTCAGCCTGTCGATCGCGGCGGCGTCGATCCTGGCCAAAACGGCGCGTGACCGCCTGATGATCGAGCTGGACGGCGTCTATCCCGGCTACGGCTTCGCCAGCCACAAGGGCTACAACGCGCCGGTGCATCAGGCGGCGCTGAAGGCGATGGGACCGTGCCCGGCGCACCGCCGAAGCTGGTCGCCGATCCGCGCCTTGTTGGAAGAGGGCTGAGCGGCGGCTCAGATGTGCATGAACCCGCCCAGCAGCGCGCCCATCAGGGCCGCGATGGCGGCGCCGCCCATCATCAGCATCCAGCGCGGCGGGGGCGGCAGCTGGGGTTCGACGTCGATCTCCTCCACCGCCGCCGGCTCCGCCTCGACGCGGCGGCCGAAGTTGGCGGCCGTGTGGGTGAAGAGCCCGCGATCGTGGAAGGACGGCGGGATCGAGCGGGGGATTTCGGTCGCGCGCGGCGCCCAGGACCGCTCTTCGGCCGCGACATAGGCCTCGTGCCCGCGCGCCACGTCTATCCGCCTCAGACGGAGGTCTTCCGGGCGGGAAGAAAGATCGGGGCGTGCGACGGGCGGTTGCATACCGGTGCTAACGAGGCCGATCGTGGAGAGTTCCCGGCTCCGCTTCTTAAGAAAAATCAACGAATCAGGCGGCGGTGGACAACTCCACCCGACGTTGCGTGACCACGAACAGGTGCTCGACGTTTCGAAGCCGCCCGACGGCACCGACCTTTTCACCCCGTGGATTGTGGATGCCGATGCGCGCGCCGACGTATCGCGGGTGTGGGATTTCGAGCACCTGGAGATGGCCTCGGTCGGACAGCATGGCGGTCAGCGCGTCGCGGCCGAGATAGCCCTCGTCGTTGAAGGACACGATCAGATTGGGCGCCCGCAGGCGCTCGATCACGGAGCGCAACGCCGGACCGATGCCGGGGCGGCTGTTGAAGGCGCTCTTGCGGGTGCGCACGTCCACCCGCTTGTTGGCGACGCCGTACGTCGGGGGCTTGTCCCACAGCACCAGGCTCTCCCAGACGTGGTAGTTGGCGAGATAGGAGTGCTGGTTGTAGGGCGGATCAAGGTAGACGAGGTCGGCGTCGATCTCGGGCGCGATCTCCAGCGCATCGGCCTGCGTCGCCCGACAGGGCGTGGTCGCCGCCGGCAGAAGGTCGGGCAGGCGCAGCTCCAGCGGCTTCAGAGCGCGCGGGGCCCATCGCTTCATGTAGGCCATCTGCAGACCGGCGGTGGAGTCGACCCGATCGGCGGCTTCCATCAGGCTGACCAGGGCGACGGCCCTAAGCTCCGGCTGCAGGTCCAGCGCCTCGACCCGGTTCCGAATGGCGTCGATCCGGGCGCCGTTGTCGGGGTGGAAGAAGCGGGCCTCCTCGCAAAAGGTGCGGGTGAACCAGCCGGCTTCGGGAGGCACGTCTCGCAGTTCGTCCAGAAGCCGTGCGGCCGGCTCCAGCCATCGCTCGCGATCGGCCTGGACATAGGCGGTCGCCAAGGCGTGCGCATAGGCGTTGTGGTCGTTGGACCAGACGCCGTAGCCCTGCCGCTTCAGCGCATGGCCGACGCGCGCCGTGCCCGAGAACAGGTCGCCGACCTGGCCGCCGTCCGGCAACACGGCGCGCACGGCGGCGGTGAGCGGCGCCAGCAGCGCCCGCTTGGAGCCGATGTATTTGATCATGCCCGGCCCCGCGTCACCGTCTTCAGCATAGGACGGGCGAGGCCGTTCGCACGAGTCGGGGCTTCAGCGGCGCGGCTTTTTCGTCCTCGGCTGCGGCGCATGGGCGAGGCGCAGCAGGTTGGCGGCGCCCGGCGCGCCGAACGGCGTCCCGGCCAGGATCAGGATGCGCTGGCCGGGCTGGGCCAGGCCGAACTTCACCGCGCTGTTGACTGCGTCGTCGGTCACGGCCTCCAGCGAGTCGGGCTGCTCGCCCAGGCGCGGCTCAAGTCCCCAGACCAGCGCCAGACGGCGGGCGGTGTTCGGGTTGGGCGTCAGCACCAGGATCGGCTTCAGCGGCCGCTCGCGCGACATGCGGCGCGCGGTGCCGCCCAGGGTGGTGAAGGCGACGACGCAGGCGGTGGAGGGCGCATCGGTCGCCTTTCGCGCCGCGCCGACCAGGGCGTCCACGTCCTCGTCGATGCCGAGATGCTCGGACGCCATCAGGGTGGGCCACAGCGGGTCCTTTTCGACCCGCTGCATGATGCGGTCCATGATGCCGACCGCTTCCAGCGGATAGTCGCCGGACGCGGTCTCGGCCGACAGCATCAGGGCGTCGGCGCCCTCATAGACGGCGTTGGCGACGTCAGTGGCCTCGGCGCGGGTGGGGGCGGGGGCGCTGGTCATGGATTCCAGCATCTGGGTCGCCACGATCACCGGCACGCCGCGATTGCGGGCGGCGCGCACGATCAGCTTTTGCGCGACCGGCACCTCCTCAGGGTCCATCTCGACGCCCAGGTCGCCGCGCGCGACCATGACGCCGTCGCAGTAGTCGAGAATGGCCTCAAGGTCGGTCAGGGCCGCCGGCTTTTCGATCTTGGCCAGGCATGCGGCCTGGCCCTTCACCAACTGCTTCAGCTCGGCCATGTCCTCGGGCTTTTGCACGAACGACAGGGCGACCCAGTCGACGCCCAGGCGCAGGGCGAAGGCCAGGTCCTCGCGGTCCTTGGGCGTCAGGGCCGAGACGGGGATCACCGCGTCCGGCACCGCCACGCCCTTGCGGTCGCTGAGTTTCGTGCCGCTCTCGACGGTGACGTCGGCCCACTCGTCCGTGCGCTCGCCCACGCGCAGGCGGACGCGGCCGTCGTCCAGCAGCAGCAGCATGCCGGGGCGCAGGGCCTTGAAGATCTCGGGATGCGGCATCTGCACCCGCGTCTCGTCGCCCGGCGTGGGGTCCAGGTCGAAGCGCATGGTGTGGCCCGGCTTCACCGCGATCTCGACATTGGCGAAGCGGCCAAGGCGCAGCTTTGGTCCCTGCAGGTCGGCCAGGACGCCCAGCGGGCGCTGCAGCGCCATCTCGGCCCCGCGCACGGCCTTCAGGGCGGCGGCGTGGTCGTCGTGCGAGCCGTGGCTGAAGTTCAGGCGGAACACGTCGACGCCGGCCTGAGCCAAGGCCTTGACCGTGCCGGGGGCGCGGCTGGCGGGCCCCAGGGTGGCGACAATGCGGGCGCGGCGGGCTCTGTTCATGGCGTATCCTCGTTCCTGACGCCCGCTTCCCCAAGCATTCGGCGTTCAGGCTTGGGGCCTTCTGCCAACGAAACTTCCGCGAGGTAAGTCCGCGCGGCGCCTCGGAAACAACAGTTTACGGCCCGGGCGCAGGGCAGGGCGAGGTTCCGAAGCCGCCCAGGTCGATGCAGCGGCCCTCGAGCCGAGGCGTCTGCACCCCCATGACGTGGGCCAGCGTCGGGGCGATGTCGATGGTGCGGATCGGCAGGAAGCGCTCTTGTCCGGTCGCGCCGGGCCACCAGAACAGGATCGGCACGCGACGATCATAGTCCCACGGCGTGCCATGCCCGGCGATGGCTCCGCCGACACGTCCGCCGGAGACGACACTGGGGGCCCAGGCGAAGACGATGTCGGGCGAACGATCCGCCACCGTGGACAGGCGCATGCGCTCGCGCAGCGTCAGCATCTCGGGGTTCAGGGTCGAGGCGGGCATGGGTTCGGCCAGCAGGCGCTCGCGCGTTTCGGCGAAAGCCACGTCCGGCGTCTGGCGCAGCAGCTCGACGGCGGTCTCGGCCACCTGCGTGCGCAGCGGCTCGGGCAGGGCGCGATGCTCGGCGTCGGCGACCAACAGGCCACTGCCGCCAGGCTGCAGGGGATCGGCGGGTAGGTCGAAGCGCTGGCGCAGTTGGGCGTTGACGCCGCGCAGGCTTTCGGGATCGACACGGTGTGCCTGCGGATAGCCGCGCGCGGCCAATCGCTCCACGAAGTCGGAGCCGCCATGGTCGGCGGTCAGCACGACCAGGGCGCCGCCCGGCATGTCCGACAGCTTATTCAGGAAGTCGCCCAGAGCGGCGTCGAGGCGGTGCATCTGCTCGCACATCTCGGGGCCTTGCGTGCCATAGCCGTGGCCGATGCGATCGGTGGCGGACAGGCTGACGCCCAGCATGTCGGTGACGCCGCGCCGACCCAGCGCCTGCGTCTCCAGAAGGTGTTCGGCCGCCGCCAGCGTCATCTCGTCAAGCTGCGGCGAGCTGTCGAGGGCGTAGTTGGCGGGCGGCACGGTCGAGTGGAAGGCGGCGTCGCGGATCGTCCAGTCGCTTGCCAGCGCTCGGCAATCCTCGAAGGCGTAGGTCCAGGCCGGCGGCTGAGACTTCAGCGTCTCGACCAGGCGGGTGTTGAAAGCGGCGACGGGCGCCAAGCGATCCTGCGCCGTCTGGCCCGGCTCGACATAGGTGGTCAGACCGAACCCTCCGGTGAACCAGTAGGCGCCGTCGCCCTTGTGGCCGTTCAGGTTGATGGCGCCTCGGTCCTTGCCCGACACGGCGAAGACGCGGCTCTGGGGGCTCTGGTCCTTGAGCCAATCGGCGAGGGTCGTGACCTCCAGCTGATCGGGGCCGACCGGGCCGTTGTCGGTGTTGCGCCCGTGCGCCAGCGTGTTCTTCGGCGCGGCCAGGCAGTAGACCTCCTGGCCGGTTTCCGCGTCGACCCAATCATTGGCGGGGATGCCCGTGGTCGCCGGATGCATGCCGGTCAACACCGTGGAGTGGCCGGGGCAGGTCTCGGTCAGGCCGTGCGTCTGAAAGCCGTTGGCGTGGACCAGGCCCTGGTCAGCCAGGGTCTTCAGCCCGCCGGTGAAGCGGCTGCGATACTGGTTGAAAAGATTGGCGCTGAACTGGTCCACAACGATGGTGACGATCAGCCTGGGCGCCGAGGGCGCGGGCTGCGCAGCCAGGACGGGAGCCGCCTGAGCCAGCGCCGGGATGGGCGTGGCGAGAAGCGAGAGGCTGAGCGCAAGCGCGCGGCGCGACGGAAACATGGGCAAACGATCCTGACTGTCGGCGCCGTCTAGGCGAAGGATGTCTCATCCGCGTGACGGGCCGGTCGCGGCTTGGCGCCCTTGCGCGGCGGAGACAAGGCGAGACGCGGCGTTTATGGTGGCTGCATGGGGATTGATGCTGTCCTGAACACCGCCAAAGCCACGGCGACCGACGCGCTGGCAGGCACGCGGCGCGTGGTGGTCAAGGTCGGCTCGGCCCTGCTGATCGACGACGGCCGGCCTGCGCGGGACTGGCTGGACGGACTTGCGTCGGACATCGCGCATCTGAGAGGTGAAGGGCGCGAGGTGATCGTGGTCTCCTCCGGCTCCATCGCTCTGGGACGGGCGCGGCTGCCGGGCGGCGGGTCGATGAGGCTGGCGGACAAGCAGGCGGCGGCTTCTGTCGGCCAGTCGCTGCTGATGCAGGCCTGGCAGGCGGCGCTTGAGCCGCACGGGCTGGTGGTCGGGCAGATCCTGCTGACCCGCGACGACACCGAACGACGCAGGCGGTGGCTGAACGGGCGGGCGACGCTGGAGGCGCTGCTGAGCCACGGGGTTGTGCCGGTGGTCAACGAGAACGACACGGTGGCCACCGAGGAGATCCGCTATGGCGACAACGACCGGCTGGCGGCGCGCACGGCGCAGCTGGCGCGGGCGGACCTGTTGGTGCTGCTGTCGGACGTGGACGGCCTCTATACCGCCGACCCGCGTCGCGATCCGGCGGCGCGCCATCTCGCGAGGGTGGAGGCGCTGACGCCCGAGATCATGACGATGGGAGGCGCCGCGAACGCCGCGGCCGGCGTGGGAACTGGCGGCATGGCGACCAAACTGCAGGCGGCCGCCATCGCGCGTGCGGCCGGCTGCGCCACGGTGATCGCTTCGGGGGAAGCGTTGTCGCCGCTAAGGGTGTTGAGGGAGGGGGCTCGGGCGACCCTGATCACTGCGCCGGACACGCCCATGGCCGCCTACAAGGCCTGGATCGCCGGCAGCGTGGAGCCGGCGGGCGAGCTGACGTTGGACGCCGGCGCGGTGCAGGCGCTGAGAGCCGGGCGCAGCCTGTTGCCCGCCGGGGTGACGAGGGTCGCGGGCGCCTTCGACAAGGGCGACAGCGTGCGGCTGCTGGATGCGGCGAGCGGGCGCATCGGCGTGGGTCTGGCGGCTTATTCCGCGCGCGAGGCCGTTCTGATCCGTGGACGGCGCAGCGAAGAGGTCGAGGCCCTGCTCGGCTATCCGGGGCCCGCCGCCTTGATCCACCGCGACGACCTGGTGCTGGAGGCGTGATGAAAGATCGGATGCTGGCCATGGGCCGCCAGGCGCGAGAGGCGGCGGACGGCCTGCGCTCGGCGCCGGCCGAGGCGCGGACACGGGCGCTGAGGGCCTTGTCCCGACGGATCGGAGAGGCGGAGGACTCGATCCTGCGGGCCAACGGGCGCGACGTGGTGGCGGCGCAGGATGCGGGGATGAGCGAAGCCCTGATCGACCGGCTGGCGCTGACGCCTGCACGCGTGCAAGGCATGGTCCATGCCGTCGAGCAGATCGCGGACCAGCCCGACCCCGTGGGCGCGGAGACGGCGCGCTGGACGCCGGCCAACGGTTTGGACATCGCGCGGGTCAGGACGCCTATCGGCGTGCTGGGGGTGATCTTTGAGAGCCGGCCCAACGTCACGGCCGACGCGGCGGCGCTGTGCATCCGTTCGGGCAATGCGGCGATCCTGCGCTGCGGTTCGGACTGTTTGCAGTCGTCGCTGGCGATCGCGGCGGCGGTAGGCGAGGCGTTGGCGGAAGCCGACTTGCCGCGCGATGCGGTTCAGCTGGTGGACACCGCCGACCGCGAGGCGGTGGGGCTGATGCTGACGGGGTTGGGCGGCGCCATCGACCTGCTGATCCCGCGCGGCGGCAAGAGCCTGGTCAAGCGGGTGCAGGACGAGGCGCGCGTGGCGGTGTTGGGCCACCTGGAAGGCCTGTGCCACACCTATCTGCATCACGCGGCGGACGAAGCTGTGGCGCGCGCGGTGGTGCTGAACGCCAAGATGCGGCGGGTGTCGGTGTGCGGCGCCACCGAGACCCTGCTGGTGGACCGCGCGGGCGCCGCGCGCCTGCTGCCGCCGGTCGCCGCCGACCTGATGGCGGCCGGGTGCGAGCTGCGCGGCGACGACGAGGCGCGGGCGCTGGTTCTCGGCATGGTTCCGGCGACCGAGAGCGACTGGACGACCGAATACCTCGCGCCGACCCTGGCCGTGCGGATCGTGGACGACCTCGACGCCGCCTGCGCGCACATCCGCGCCTATGGTTCGGGGCACACGGAGGCGATCGTCACGACGGATGCGGAGGCCGCCGAACGCTTCGCCCACCGCATCGACAGCGCCGTCGTCATGGTCAACGCCTCGACCCAGTTCGCGGACGGCGGCGAGTTCGGCTTTGGCGGCGAGATCGGCATCTCCACCGCCCGGCTGCATGCGCGCGGACCCGTGGGCGCCGAGCAGCTGACGACCTACAAATATGTGGTGCGAGGGACCGGACAGGTCCGGCCCTAGATAGCCTTCAGTCGTTCGCGCACCGCGCGGGCGAAGCCTGCGCCGCCCCGGGGATCGTGGCCGAGGTAGAAGTCCGGCTCGATCAGCTCGGCCTCCATCAACACCCAGCGGCCGTCGGCGTCCGGCACCGTGTCGATGCGGGCGTAGAGCAGCGGCTCGTCCACGGCGGCCAGAACCTGTTCGGCCAGGGCCAGCGCGCCTGCGGGCGGCTGGACCGGCGTGTAGATCCCGTTGAACTGCACCTGGATGCGGAAGTCGCCGGCGGCGGGGCGCTTGTTCACCGCATGGCTGAAGCGGCTGCCGAAGAACAGCATGGAGGTCTCGCCCTCCGTCTGGATGGTCGGCAGGAAGGGCTGGATCATCACCGATCCGCCGGGCAGGTCGGCCGGCGTCTCGCCGCGCCCGATCTTCAGCGTCCGCCAGGCCCCGCCGGACACCGTCGGCTTGACGATCAGGGTTTCGGCACCGGTTTGCTGAAAGGCGGCGTCGAGGTCGGCGGCCGTCACGTCCGTGCGCCACAGCGTCTGCGGGATGGCCACGCCGCGTTCCGCCAGCCGGCCCAGATAGGTCTTGTCCGAGTTCCAGCGCAGCACCGAGGCCGGATTGGCCATCGGAACGCCCGCGGCCGCCCAGGTCTCGCAGCCCTGCACCCAGCGTGCGTGATCGCGATGATAGCCCCAGGACACCAGCGGCAGCACCAGCGGATAGGCGAGCAGGCCTGAGGCGTCCTCCACATGGTCGGTCCAGGGCGTGGGCGCGGCCGTGATCCCCTCGCGCGCCAGGGCCTGCGACAGCCGCTCCAGAACCGACGGCCACTGGCCGGCGTAGGAGGGATCGGCGGGATCGGGGGTGAAGACGGCGATCTCGGTCATCGAGGCGGCTCCTGCGGCGGGACGTCGGCTCCGCATAAGGCGGACGGGGCTGCGCGCCTAGGGGTGCTGGCGCGGAGGCGTGCGGCCCGCTATGGGCGGCGCATGACCCAGACCGTTCCTTCCGCCCGCTTCGACGTCTGCGCCGTCGGCAACGCCATCGTCGACGTGCTGAGCCCGTGCGACGACGCCTTTCTGGCCGCGCAGAACCTGGCGCCCGGCTCGATGCAGTTGGTGGACGCCGACCAGAGCGCAGCGCTCTATGACGCCATGGCGGCGGGCGTCGAGGCGTCGGGCGGGTCGGCCGGCAACACGGTGGCGGGCGTCGGATCGTTCGGCGGCCGCGCCGCCTATGTCGGCAAGGTCGCGGCCGACACCCTCGGCGAGGTGTTCAGCCACGACATCCGCGCGGTTGGCGTCCACTTCGACACGCCCGCGCTCATCGACGGGGCCGAGCGCGGCTTCGGCACGGGGCGCTGCCTGATCAACGTGACGCCGGACGGCCAGCGGACCATGGCGACCTTTCTGGGCGCGGCCAACCAGCTGTTCGCCGACGACATCGACGCCGCCGTGATCGGCGACAGCGCCATCGTCTATCTGGAAGGCTATCTGTTCGATCCGCCGCACGCGCGCGCGGCGTTCGAGCGCGCGGCCGAAATCGCGCACGCGGCGGGACGCAAGGTGGCGATCACCCTGTCGGACACATTCGTGGTGGCGCGCTGGCGGGCCGAGCTGCTGGCCTTCATCGAGGCTTCGGCCGACATCGTCCTGGCCAACGAGGGCGAGCTGGCGGCGCTGTTCGAGACGGAAGATTTCGATGCGGCGGCGCAGCAACTGTCCGTGATCGTCGAGACCGCCGCGATCACGCGCGGCGCGGCCGGATCGGTGATCGTGCGGGGCGATGAGCGTGCGGAGGTCGCGGCCTTCCCCGTCGACAAGGTGGTGGACACCACCGGCGCGGGCGACCAGTACGCGGCCGGCGTGCTGCTGGGCCTCGCGCGCGGCCTGTCGCTGGAGCAGGCGGGCGCCCTGGGGTCGCTGGCGGCCTCGGAGGTGATCGCCCACTGGGGCCCGCGTCCGATGACGCCGCTCAAGGACCTGGCGGCGCAGCACGGCGTGGCCGTCGGCTAGGTCCGCCGCTTCAGGGTGACGTAGAAGGCGCCCTCGCCGCCGTGACGGCGGCCGGCCGACGAAAAGCCGGACACCACGCCGCGCAGCGCCGCTGAGTGCAGCCATTCCTCGAACGAGGCGCGGATCACGCCGCCGCCTCGACGCCCCTGGCCGGTGATCACCAGCACGGCGCGCAAGCCGCGCGCCTGGCTGCCGAGCAGGAATGCGCGCAGCTGATCCTCAGCCTCGAAGCGGCCGAAGCCGTGCAGGTCGATGCGCGCCTCGATGGGGTCGCGCTCGCGCACCAGTCGGCGCTGACGGCGCGGCTCCAGCGTCTCCGGCGCGGCGCGCGGCTTGGCTGGACGGGGCGATGTCGGGTCCAGCGCCGGTCGCAAAGCCTCTGTGGCGAAAGCGAGGGGAGGCTTCAGCCGAGCGGGTTCGGCGGGCGTTCCGACCTCCGGTCCGGCGACCGGCACGCGCTGAGCCTTGCGGACCTTGGGTTGAGCCACGGTGCCGGACACGCGCGCCCAGATGCGCCGGTCCTCGGAGGTCAGGCCGTCCGCATCACGCTCGGGGCCGCGTCGGCGGCTCATTCGCCGTCGTCGTCTTCGAAGGCGGGCGGCCCCGGCTCGTGCGCCAGGAGGTCGCCGGGCTGGCACTCCAGCTCTCGGCACAGGGCGTCCAGGGTGGAGAAGCGCACCGCCCGCGCCTTGCCCGTCTTCAGAATCGACAGATTGGCCACGGTCACGCCGACGCGATCCGCCAGCTCGGTCAGGGACATGCGGCGTTCCAGAAGAACGCGGTCAAGGGTCACGCGGATGGCCATGGTCGTCCTGTCGCCTACACCAGTCCGCTCAGATCGTCAGTTCGGATTCGCGCCGCAGCCGGGCGCCTTCGCGGAACACCTCGGCCAGCACGAATACGATCAAAACGGAAAAGATCGGCGTCAGCAGCTCTCCGAACCCTTGCGGGTCCATGATGCCGGGGGCTAGCCGGGCGGCGACAAAGCCTTGCGCCACCCAGACGCCGCCGGTGACCAGGGCCAGGGTCAGGCCGATCTGGCGCAGGCGGCGCACATTGTCGGGGTGGAAGGGGTCGCCGGCGGTCAGGGTGCGGAAAATCTTCCGCAGGCCCTGCAGGATCAGCATGAAGCCGCCGAAATAGGCGGTCAGGGCGCCGACGCCGAAGACCAGCAGGGCCCGGGTCAGCGGCAGCTGGCGTCCGTCGCCGCCGCTGGACACGGTGATGTTGAGGTTGGTCATGGGGATGAAGATCGCCACGACCAGAAGGATCAAAAGCGCGCCGGTGATCAGGCCCAGAAGCACCCAGGCCACGTCCAGCACGACCTTGAGGAAGCTGGACAGCGAACCGGGACCCATGGTCCGCACGTTCCGCATCCAGGCCGGGTCCATCCGCCTCGGCGCATGCGTCCCTCCCGTTCTGATCCGCAACAGCTTGAGCGGGCGCATGGGGCGGGACCGGCCTCTTCAGGCCGGAAGACGAGGCGAGATCGCCGCGCGGGGTCCGGCGAACCCCGTCGCGGCGCCATTCATCGCTGTCTTGTGCAAGATCGTCAAAGCTCTCGTGGATCGGAAGGGGTGAAGCGACCGATCAGAGGGCCTGGAACAGCACAGCGACCAGGGCGGTCGGCAGGGCGGCGAGCAGGACGGTGTTCAGGAAGGCGGCGCCGAACTTGTCCATCATCAGCGAGGCGTTCATCGTGTGCATGGCGGGTCTCTTTCGATTGGGCGGTTCGTGCCCGTGGGTTGAGGTCTGTCGAAAATCTGTTTCAGGTTCTGATCTGAAGCGGGGGCGGTTTGTTCTCCGTCCTTGAGACAATGAGTAGTCCCGCCCAGGGCTTTATTCACGTTACATATCGTTTATCGGTATTACGATTTGGCAATATGCGAGGCGCGCCGGAAATGATGAAGCTGATCAAGGGCATGCGGATCGTCGCGGCGACCCACAATCCGGGCAAGGTTCCGGAGATCGCGGCCCTGCTGGGTGGAGATTACGAGATCGTCACGGCCGGGCAGCTGAACCTGCCCGAACCGGAAGAGACCGAGAGCACCTTCTCCGGCAACGCCATGCTGAAGGCGCGGCACGCCGCGCGGCTGTCGGGCGAGGTGTCGCTGGCCGACGATTCGGGTCTGTCGGTGGCTGCGCTGGACGGCGCGCCGGGCATATTCTCCGCACGCTGGGCCGGACCGACCAAGGACTTCGCCCTGGCCATGCGCAAGGTCGAGGAGCGGCTGGAGGAGGTCGGCGCGACCGACCGGCGCGCCTGGTTCACCTCGGCCCTGGCGGTGGCCTGGCCGGACGGGCCGTGCGTGGTGGTGGAGGGCGAGGTGCATGGCGAGCTGGGGTTTCCGCCGCGCGGAGACCGGGGCTTCGGCTACGATCCCATCTTCCGCCCGGACTGCTTCGACCACACCTTCGGCGAGATGGAGCCGCACGCCAAGGACGCCATGAGCCACCGCGCCCGCGCGTTCGAGAAGCTGAAGGCGGCGCTGATTGACTGAGCCGTCCCGCGCGACGCCCGATCCGGGAACGGACGTCGCCATCTATGTGCACTGGCCCTACTGCGCGCGCATCTGCCCCTACTGCGACTTCAACGTGGTGCGGGACCGGGGGCGGGCGGAGGAGCAGGCGGCGCTGGTCGAGGCCATCCTTTCGGACCTGCGCGCGCAGGCGGCGATGCTGGGGGCGCGCCGACTAGCCTCCATCTTCTTCGGCGGAGGCACGCCGTCGCTGATGGCGCCGGAGGCGGTGGCGAGGATCGTGGAGGAGGCGCGGCGGCTGTTTGAGCCCTCCGGTCGCTTGGAGGTCACGCTGGAGGCCAATCCCACCGACGCGGAGGCCGGACGTTTCGCCGAACTGGCGCAGGCGGGAGTGAGCCGGCTGTCGATGGGGGTGCAGGCGCTGGACGACGCCTCGCTGCGGTTCCTCGGGCGCAACCACTCGGCGGCCGAGGCGGTGCGGGCGGTGGAGACGGCGCGGCGGGCCTTTCCGCGCCTGTCGATCGACCTGATCTATGCGAGGCCGGAGCAGACGGTGGAGGGCTGGACCGCCGAACTGATCCAAGCGCTGGCGCTCGGTTTCGAACACGTCTCGCCCTATCAGCTGACGGTGGAGCCGGAGACGGCGTTCGGGAGGGCGCTGCGTCGCGGGGCCTTGATCCCGCCGGACGAGGACCAGTCGGCGGCGCTCTATGAGACGACGCAGGCCGTGCTGAACGCGGCGGGGTTCGAGGCCTATGAGGTGTCCAACCACGCGCGCGGGACGGCGGCGCGCTCGGCGCACAATCTGCATGTCTGGCGCGGCGGCGACTACCTCGGGCTGGGGCCGGGCGCGCACGGGCGGCTGACGCTGGAGGGCGCCCGCACCGCGACCGTCGCGCACCGCCGGATCGGGGACTATGTGGCCGGCGTGGCGGCGAGCGCGCCGTGGGCCGAGCGCGAGGCGATGGACGCGGCGGGCGAGGCGGAAGAGCGAGCGCTGCTGGGCCTGCGCACCGTCGAGGGCGTGCCGCTGGCTAACCTTGCGCCGCTTGGGCTGCGTGCGGGCGGAGGGGCGCTGGAGAGCCTGATCGCGGACGGCTTCCTGCGGATCGAGGGCGAGCGGCTGGTCGCCACGCAGCGGGGACGGCCGGTGCTGGACGGGGTGCTGAAGGCGCTGCTGACCTGAGCCGGCGTCAGGTCAGCTTGTCGGCCTTGCGCAGGCTGGGGAACATCTTCGCCCAGATGCCCGTCGCGGCGAGAGCGCCGATCCCGCCGAACGCCGCCGCGCCGATGGGACCCAGGAAGCGCACCGCGACGCCGGAATAGGCCTCGCCCAGTTCGTTGGACGCGCCGATGAACAGCATGGACACCGAGCTGACCCGTCCGCGCATGTGGTCGGGCGTGGCCAGCTGGATCAGGGTCTGGCGGATGTTGACGCTGACCATGTCGGCCGCGCCGCCGATGAACAGCACCAGGCCCGACAGCCACACGCTCTTGGACAGGCCGAAGGTCAAGGTGCACAGGCCGAACAGGGCGACGGCGGCGAACATCCAGCGCCCGCCGTGCCGCACGATGGGCCGGCGGCTGAGATAGACCGCCATCAGCAGGGCGCCGACGCCGAAGGCGGCGCGCAGCAGGCCGAACCCTTGCGGCCCCACGTGCAGGATGTCGCGCGCGAAGATCGGCGTCAGCAGCGCCACGCCCGCCAGCAGCACGACGACCAGGTCGAGCGAGATGGCGCCCAGAACGATCTTGGTCTTCCAGACATAGGCCAGGCCTTCGCGCACGGCCGCGACCGGCGACGGAGCGTTCGGCTGCACCACCGGCTTGCCGCTGGTGCGGATCAGGAGAAACGCGGCCACCCCCAACAGAAACAGACCCATCGACACGGCGTAGGCCAGCGGCACGCCGTAGCCCACGATCACGCCGCCCAGCGCGGGTCCGGCGATGGCGCCGGTCTGAAAGGCGATGGACTGGGCGGCGATGGCGGGCGGCAGGGCCTTGCGTCCCACCACCATCGGCAGAAAGGCCTGGCTGGCGGGCGCCAGAAACGCTCGCGCCGCGCCGAACAGGGCGGCCACCGCCAGGAGGCCCCACAGAGGCGGCGATCCGTGCAGCGCCATCAGCAGGAACGCGCCCGCACACGCCGCCTCCACGATGATCGACAGGGCGACCGTGCGCTTGCGGTCGCGCCGGTCCGCCATCGCGCCCGCCGGAAGCGTAAAGGCCAGCAGCGGCAGGAACTGACACAGGCCGACCAGCCCCAGATACAGGCTGGCCTGCTCGATCGGATGGTCGCGCCGCGCGATCTCATAGACCTGCCACAACAGGGCCGAGGACTGGATCTGGATGCCAAGCACCGCCACCACGCGGCCCAGCCACAGCAGGCGGAAGTCGCGGATGCCCCATGGGCTGGAGGGGCCGTCGGGCGGGGCGGGCGGCGGGCTGGCGGGCGAGGCGGCGTCGGTCACGGGATGCTTCTGCGAACTCCTGGCGGCGGAAAGGCGAACCCTTCTCGCGGCGGTGCGATCCCCCTAAAGCATGCGGGCATGAGCCGTGCATCAATTCCCGTGATCGATCCCGTCGAACTGTGCCGCGCACTGATCCGCAGGCCTTCGGTCACGCCCGCCGACGCGGGGGCGATGGACGTGCTGGAGCCGGTGCTGACGCGCCTCGGCTTTGTCTGCCGCCGGATGCGGTTCGAGGACATCGAGAATCTGTATGCGCGTCGGGGAACGACGGCGCCGAACCTCTGCTTCGCCGGCCACACGGACGTGGTGCCGGTGGGCGCCGATGCGCAGTGGAGCGCGGGGCCGTTCGACGGCGAGGTGCGCGACGGCGTGCTGTATGGTCGGGGCGCGGTGGACATGAAGGGCGGGATCGCCGCCTGGATCGCCGCGGTGTCGCGCGTGCTGTCCGGGGGTGAGCCGGCCGGCTCGCTGTCGCTCCTGATCACCGGCGACGAGGAGGGACCGGCGCTGCACGGGACCAAGCGGGTGGTGGAGGTGTTGGCGGCGGAGGGCGAGCGCATCGACGCCTGCGTGGTGGGCGAACCCTCGTCGGCGCAGCATCTGGGCGACATGATCAAGGTCGGCCGGCGCGGCTCGCTGAACACATGGATCACCGTGCGGGGGCGCCAGGGCCACGTCGCCTATCCGGATAGGGCGGCCAATCCGGCGCCAGTGCTGGCGCGCCTGTTGGCCGCGCTGGACGCCCATGTGCTGGACGACGGCTATGAGGCGTTTCAGCCGTCCAACCTGGAGATCACCACCATCGACGTCGGCAACACCGCCACCAACGTCATCCCGGCCGAGGCCCGCGCGCGGCTGAACATCCGCTTCAATCCGGCCCACACCGGCGAGGCCCTGATGCGGTGGCTGGACGAGACGGCGCGCGAGGCCGAGCGCGCCTCCGGCCTGCCGATCACCCTGGACCACCAGTGCTCGGGCGACGCCTTTCTGACGCCTGCCGGACCCTTCGTGGAGGCGGTGCAGGATGCGGTGCAGGCGGTGGTCGGCCGACGGCCGGAAGCGTCCACGACCGGCGGCACGTCGGATGCGCGCTTCATCCGCAGGATGTGCCCGGTACTGGAGCTGGGGCTGGTCGGCCAGACCATGCACCAGATCGACGAGCGGGTGCCGACCGCAGAACTTCTGGAGCTGACCGACATCTACCGCAGGGTGATCGAAACGGCGCCCTCGCGGCTGAGCGCACCTCACGGCTGAGACACGAAAGCTTCGCTTGTCGAGGCGCCCGGCGCACCCGATGTTGGGTCCATGGCGATCAAGAGCGCATCGACGGAGTGGCGGCAGGTCGTCCTGGTCTGCCGCAAATGCTCCAAGAAGCTGGAAGGCGGCTTTGGTCCCGACGGCGACCTGACGCTGAAAAAGGCGCTGCGCCGCTATCTGCAGCTGCCCAAGGGCAAGAAGGGCCGCAAGCACGAACTGGCCGTGGTCGGCGCCGACTGTTTCGGCCTGTGCCCCAAGGGCGCGGTGGTGGCGGTGAACACCGCGCAGCCGGAGGCGCTGCTGGTGGTGCCGGCCGGGGCCGACCTGCTGGAGGTTAAGGCGCGGCTGGGCCTGGCCGATCCGCGCCGGGGCAAGCCGGCGCTGACGCTGGTGGAGGGCGGCTGACGCCTTTCCCTCGCCGGAAAGGCGTGCGAAATCACACCCATGGACACTCGCATCGAAAAGCGCGTCGGCGTGCAGGCCACCTCCGACCGAATCTGGGAGCTGATCTCCGACCTGCCGTCCTGGGATCGCTGGAACCCGCACGAGACGGACGTGAGCGGGACCATCGCCTTTGGCGGCGTCCTGAACATGACCGAGCGCCTGCCGGGCCTGCCTGAGCGCCAGGTCCAGGCGCGGGTGGGCGAGTGGCAGCCGCGCGCCCAGTTGGTGTGGGCGGAGAAACGCGGCTTCCTGTTCAACACCGTGCGCTATTTCGAGATCGAGGAACTGGAAAAGGGCAGCTGCATCGTCGCCTCCGGCCTCATCTTCTCGGGGCTCCGGGGCGAGATGTTCCACGACAAGCACCGCAACGCCCTGCGCCGCGTGCACGAGGCCATCGCCGAAGGCCTGCGCCGGGCCGCCGAGGCCTGATGCGCGGTTGATCGGTTGGCAGGGCGTCCCGCCGCCGCTATTCAGCCCGCCGATCCGCCGTTTCCGAGGTCTGCCTCATGTCCGACACCCCGCCCGACCGCCTGTCCGTCGATCCCGACAGCCCTTTCCATGACGCCGAGGTGCTGCAACGCGACGTCGGCGTCCGCTTCAAGGGCGAGGACAAGACCAATGTCGAGGAATACTGCGTCTCGGAAGGCTGGGTGCGGCTGGCGGTCGGCAAGGGCGTGGACCGGCGCGGCAAGGCGCTGACGGTCAAGCTGCAGGGGCCGGTCGAGCCCTACTTCCGCAACGGCTGAGCCCCTTTACCCGGCCTTCCGGGCGGGGCTACGGTTCGGCTTCCCGAATCCGGAGTTCCGTCCATGTCGCTTCGCCTGCCCCTGGGTCTGCTCTCGGCCGCCAGCGCGCTCGCGCTCGGCCTTGCCTCGCCCGTCGCCGCCCAGGACGCGCAGACGATCCAGCGCGCCGCGACGATCCGCGATGCGGCGCTGAAGGAGAATGTGGCGCTCGACTACGTCACCCGGCTGACGACGCGGTTCGGACCGCGCCCGGCGGGATCGCGTTCGGAGCAGGAGGCCGCCGCCTGGGCCGCCGACTATCTGAAGGACCTGGGCTTCCGCAACGTCCGGATCGAGAGCTTTCCCCTGATCGGCTGGGATCGCGGCGAGGAGAGCGCAGCCATCGTCGGCCCGCGTCCGCAGCGGATCGTGGCGGCGGCCCTGGGCCACTCGCCCGCGACGCCGGCCGGCGGGATCGAGGGCGACGTGGTCCGCTTCGACAGCCTCGAGGCCCTGATGGCGGCGCCTGAGGGATCTCTGTCCGGCCGGATCGCCTATGTCGACGCCGGCCAGATGGTGCGGATGCAGGACGGCTCCGGTTACGGGGTGCTGTCGCGCATCCGCAGCGCCGGTCCCGCCGAGGCGATGAAGAAGGGCGCGGTGGCTTTTGTGATGCGGTCGGCCGGCACCGACGAGCACCGCATGCCGCACACGGGCACCACCCGCTACGTCGAGGGCCGCCCGACCCTTCCGGCCTTTGCGCTCAGCGCGCCGGACGCCGACCAGATCAGCCGCATGGTCGCGGGCGGCGAGACGGTGCGCCTGCGCCTGTCCTCCACCGCCCGCACCTATGAGACGACCTCGCAGAACGTGATCGCGGACCTGCCGGGCCGCTCGCGCCCGGATGAGGTGATCGTGCTGGGTTCGCACATGGACAGCTGGGACCTGGGCACCGGCGCCATCGACGATGCGGCCGGCGGCGGCATCACCATCGCGGCGGCCAAGACGATCATGGAGTCCGGCCGCCGCCCAGCGCGCACCATTCGCGTGGTGCTTTACGGATCCGAAGAGGTGTCCCAGCCGAACGACACCGGCAACGGCGGCGGCGCCTATGTGCGCGGGATCGGCGAGGCGGTGTCCGACCATATCGTGGCGGGCGAAAGCGACTTCGGCGCCGATCGCGTCTACGCCCTGCGCCTGCCGCCCGGCGGCGCGGGCACGGAGTTCCAACGCGCCGCCTCCCGCGTGCTGGGCCCGATCGGCGTTCTGGCCTCGGCCGAGCCCGAGCTGCACGGCGGCGTCGACATCGGTCCGCTGGCGGAAGCCGGCGTGCCCGTCTTCACCCTGGCGCAGGACGGCACGCGCTATTTCGACCTGCACCACACCGCCGACGACACCCTGGACAAGATCGACCCGGCGCAGCTGACGCAGAACGTCGCCGCCTGGGCCGGGCTGATCTGGCTGATCGCCGACTCCGACGTCAATTTTCGGACCCTGCGGACGGCGGCGACGCCGGCCCGCTGAACCCGCATTGGCGAGGCGCTCCCGCTTCCGTTATAGGCTGGAGCGTCGGTTCGCGGGCGTGGCGAAACCGGTAGACGCAACGGACTTAAAATCCGTCGGGCGCAAGCCCTTGCCGGTTCGAGCCCGGCCGCCCGCACCAAGGCCGCCCTCTGCGGCGAGCGTGCAGCAGCGGGTCAGGGCTGAACGACTTTGATCTCAACCGTGCGAGTTGTAGGAAGGGGCATGAGCATGATCTCGGTGTCCGCCGCTTGTGCACGTCGCGAGGCCGCTGACGGCTGCGCGGGCTGCGGCGCGCGCGCCTTCAGCGTCTGTCGCGATGTGAAGGGGCCGGATCTGGAGCGGCTGAACGCCCTGGCGGAAACGGTCACACTGCAGCCGGGCGACGTCCTGGCCCGCGAGGGCGATCCGGCGCGTCATCTTTTCAACGTCACCGCCGGGTCGCTGCGGGTCTACAAGCTGCTGCCGGACGGGCGGCGACAGATCACCGGCTTTCTGTTCGCGGGCGATTTCCTGGGCCTGGCCAGCGGAGAGGCCTTCGGCTTCACGGCCGAGGCCATGGAGGCCTCCAGCCTGTGCCGTTTCCGGCGAGACGCCTATCGGACGCTGGTGCGCGAGACGCCGGACCTGGAGCAGGCGCTGCTGACCCGCACCTCGCACGAACTGGCGGCGGCGCAGAATCAGATGCTGCTGCTCGGCCGCAAGACGGCGCAGGAGCGGGTGGCCTCGTTCCTGCTGGATCTGCCGTCGCACGATCCCAGCCGCTCCGCCCCCGACAACCACGTCCGCCTGCCCATGACCCGGGCCGAGATCGCCGACTATCTGGGCCTGACCATCGAAACGGTCAGCCGGGTGCTGAGTCGGCTGAAGGCGTCCGGCGTGGTGCGCCTAGTGTCTCTGCACGAACTGCAGGTGCTGCGGCCCGACCAGCTTCAGGCCATCGCCAGCGGCGAGGGCTGAGACGCGTTACGCCTCGGCGCCAGGCGCACCCGACGTTCCCCGTCGACACCCTCGATCCCGACCACCTGTTCGCAAAGGGCGGCGGGCGAGGGGCGGTGGCTGACCAGCAGCAGGCCCTGGCCGGTGCGCGCCAGTCTCTGCTGAAGCCGCCACAGCACCTGCGCCTCCGTGGCGAAGTCCAGCCCCTCGGTGGGCTCGTCCAGCACCAGCCAGGGCGCCGGCCGCAGATAGGCCCGCGCGAGGCCGAGCCGCCGCCGCTCGCCGCCGGACAACGCTTGGCCGCCTGCGCCCACCGGCGTATCCAGGCCGAGGGGCGAGTTCCGGAAGCGCACCGACAGCGCCGCGTCCTCCAGCACGGCCCAGAGCGCCTCGTCGCGGGCGTTCGGGTCCGCAAGGCGCAGGTTGTCGCGGACGGAGCCGTCGATCAGCCGTACGTCCTGCGCGGCGTAGGCGAACAGGGCGCGGCGCCGCTCCGGCGCGAGGTCGCTGATCGGGATCCCGCCGAGCGTGACGCCCGCCGTGGCCGAACGGAGGCCGATGACCTGCTCCAGAAGCGTTGTCTTGCCGACGCCGGACGGACCTGTGAGCGCCAGGCGCGCGGGTGGCGTAACGGCCACCACGCCGTCGAGGGAGAGGGTGTCGGAGGTCGGGTCCCGGGCGGGCATGTCCGGATCGGCGTCGAACAGGGCGTCCAGACGATCCAGCGCCGCCTCGGCCGCGCCCGCCTGGCGCAGGGCGGCGACGAGGCCGGAGGCGGACTCCATCCCCATCACCAGAGCAAGGGCCGCCAAGGCCGCCAGCGGCTGGGATGCGTCGCGGGCGGCCATTAACACCACGGCCAGGCCCGCCGCCGTGATCGCGGCTTGCCAGACCATCAGCCACCCCGCGGCCGTGGCGGTCTTCTGATTGGCGGCGT
Source organism: Pseudomonadota bacterium (assembly GCA_023456105.1). Taxonomy (GTDB): domain Bacteria; phylum Pseudomonadota; class Alphaproteobacteria; order Caulobacterales; family Caulobacteraceae; genus Brevundimonas. The sequence continues at coordinate 43,123 of JAEYAO010000086.1, forward strand.
CCAGATTCCGCCCGGCGGCCTGGCCTTCCGCCAGGGCCCAGGCGTCCAGGCCATAGGCGCGCAGTTCGGGCGCGGCGGCGGACAGCGCCGACAGGCGGGTCTTCAGCGCCCCCATGGCCGGGGGGACGGCGGCGGCGACCGGCTCGACCCGACGTCGCCCGATCACCACCGCGCCCCACGCGCCCAGGCTCATGGCGGCCAGGGTCGCGG
>JAEYAO010000093.1 GCA_023456105.1 Pseudomonadota bacterium
CTTTCTCAAACCGCCGCAAACCGCGAAACCGAAGCCTCACAACCCGCAGAAAACCGCCCCCGAAACCCAGCCCAAAAGACCAAGCCCCAGACAAAACAAACAATAGCGATTCCGTCGAAGCGCGGAACCTAATCGGCGATGATCAAAAGATCAAGAGCGAACCGCTCCGAACTCCTCAATCTCGCCGCCCGGTCCCGAGCGAGGCGGCTCTATACGGAGCCGCCTCGACCGCCACAACCTGTTTCTCGCAGAACAGTGACGTTTCTTTGGCGGACGCGTGAACGGCTTCAGCCCGCTTTCGCCAGCCGGGCCAGAGGTCCGATCGCCAGGATGCCGACGACAAAGCCGACGGCATGCGCCTCCCATGCAATGCCCGCGCCTCCCGCGCCGGGCACATAGCCGATCAGACCGACCACGGCGTTCACCGCCATCCACGCGATCGCCGCCTTGATCACGCGACCGTCGCTCAGCGCCAGCACCTGCCCGTGCCCGCCCATCAGCCGCGTGGCCGCCCCAATCAGGCCGAACACCGCGCCGGACGCGCCCACCATCGGCTGGGTCCCGCCCCAGTGGATGAGGCCGTACCCCAACGCCGCCAACACCCCGCATCCTACATAGAACAGCAGAAACAGCGTCGGCCCCCATCGCACGTCCAAGAGACGCGCGACCGGCGCGCCGAACGCCAGGGCGGCCACCGCATTCATGATGACGTGGGTCCAGCCGCCATGCAGCAGCATGGAGGTCAGGAGTCCCCCATAGCGCCCCTGCTGCAAGTCGATGGGGGCGAACGCCATGCCGAGCCCGCCGTCCGGCAATCCTAGTTGCACCATGAACAGCAGCGGCATGGACACGGCGATCAGCAACGCCATCGGCGGGGCGTTGAACATGCGCTCGCGCGGCCGGTCAGGACGATCGTTGGCGGACATGAGGTGCAGATGCGCGCGAACCGCCGTGATCTCAAGCGCTTCTTAATAACCCTAATGCAGGATGCGGGCTGGATCGTGCGCGACGGTCGGTTCTTCGCGCAAGCAGGGAAGCTGTGAACATGACCATGCGCCGGGCCGCCTTGCCCCTTGCCACAGCCCTTTTGCTGTCCGCCTGCGCAAGCCCCGTGGCCGGCCCGTCCGGGCGTTACGCCACGCCGATCGGCAATGCGCCGGTGACCTCCAATCCCACCCCCTACTCCACCGCCCTGTTCTGCCTGGCGGACTATGCGCGACGCTACGATCTGCCGTCGCCTCGCATGGCGGTCGGCCGGATCAGCGACTACACTGGGACGGTCTCGTCCGACGGCGGACGCCAGATCACGGGCGGTGCCTCGCTGATGGCGACCTCGGCTCTGGCCAAGGCCGGCGCACGCATCGTCGAACGCTACGACACCTCCGTTTCCGAGCTGGAGCTGCGCTACGCCAACACCAAGCTGATCGGCGACCTGGCGCCGGACGCCAAGAGCGCCGAGGACACCCAGTACCGCCGCATCCTGGCCGGCCAGGTGCCGGGCTCGGACTTCTACATCGTCGGCGGCATCACCGAGGTGAATTACAACATCCGTTCGGGCGGGTTCGAGGTGGGCGGAGCCGAAGCCGACACCGAGACGCCGCTGTCGGGCGCCGTCGGCTACCGCACCTTCGTGATGAACATCGCCATGGACCTGCGGCTGATCCAGACCACCACGCTGGAGGTGGTCGACGTGGTCTCCTATCAGAAGCAGATCATCGGCCGCGAAATCTCCGCCGGCGTGTTCGACTTCCTGAACGGCAACGTCTTCGACATCTCGGCCGGCTCCAGCGGGACCGAGCCGGTGCAGCTGGCCGTGCGCGCCCTGGTGGAGCGCGCCACCATCGAGTTCATGGCCAATCTTTACGGCGCGCCAGGACCGGAGATCTGCCTCAACGCGGCCAACGACCCGCTGGGCGACAGCGCGGTGGGACCGACCGGCGGCTTCTATCCGGCCTATCCGACGCAGGACACCAACAACGGCGCCACCCGCGCCGATCCCAACCGCTGGAACGACCGGCGCGATGGGGCGGTTCGCGCCAGCCGCTACTGAGCCGGCCGTTGCAACGGCTGCTTGTTGAGGCGGCCGCCATCGCCTAACGCTCTGATGGCCGCCCGGGGGAGGCGGCCTTTCCGGAGTGTCCGATGCGTCCTGTCCGCCGCCTGCTTCTGCTCGCCGCCTCCAGCCTTGCGCTGACCGCGGCCGTCCCGACCCTGGTCCAGGCGCAGTCCGCGCCCGTCACGGCCGAGGGCCCGTCGGAACCGTGGGCCCAGACCGCCAGCGACATTCCCGCCGATCCCGCCGTGCGCTTCGGCCAGCTGCCGAACGGCATGCGCTACGCCCTGCTGCGGAACGCCACCCCGCCTGGCCAGGCCTCGTTCCGGCTGCGCATCGACGCCGGCTCGCTGATGGAGCGGGACGACCAGAAGGGTCTGGCGCACTTCATGGAGCACATGGCCTTCAACGGCACCACCAACATCCCGGAGACGGAGATGCTGCGGCGGCTCGAGCGGCTGGGCCTCGCCTTCGGCGCCGACACCAACGCCTTCACCAGCTTCGACCAGACCGCCTATGTGCTGGAACTGCCCAACACCCAGGCCGAGACGGTCGACACCAGCCTGTATGTCCTGCGCGAAATGATGTCGGAGGCGTTGATGGCTTCGGACGCCATCGACGCCGAGCGGGGGGTGATCGTGGGCGAGGAGCGCACGCGCGACACGCCGCAGCTACGGGTGCTGAAGACCCAGCTGGGGCTGCTGGCGCCGGGCCAGCGCCTGTCCGAGCGTCTGCCGATCGGCGACCTGGAGGTGATCCGCACCGCGCCGCGCCAGCGCTTCGTCGACTTCTACAACGCCTATTACCGCCCCTCGCGCGCGACCTTCATCGCCGTCGGCGACTTCGACGTCGACGCCATGGAGGCCAAGGTGCGCGTAGCCTTCGAAAGCTGGACGCCCAAGGCGGCGGACGGGGCAGAGCCCGATCTCGGACAGGTCGCGCCGCGTGAGCCCGAGACCCGCATCCAGGTGGAGCCGGGCGTGCCCTCCTCTATCCAGCTGAACTGGATCACCGCTCCGGACACCGACCCCGACACGGTGGCGGAACGCGCCGAGTCGATCCGCCGCGGCCTGGGCCTCGCCGTCTTGAACCGTCGTCTGGGCGAGATCGCGCGTGCGGACAATGCGCCCTTCCTTGGCGCCGGCGGCTCGTATCAGACGCTGTTCGACAGCCTGAGCCTGGGCGTCCTGTCGGTCGCCTTCAATCAGGGCGCCTGGAAGCCGGCGCTTGAGCGCGTCGAGCAGGAAAGCCGCCGCCTCGCGCAGTACGGCGTCACCGACGCCGAGCTGCAGCGCGAGATCACCGAGGGACGCACCGCGCTTCAGAACGCCGTGGCGACCGCCGCCACCCGCTCCACGCCCGCCCTGGCCGCGGGCCTGCTGAACGCGGTCAACGAAGACGACGTGTTCTCGACCCCGGCCACCGCGCTCGCCATCTTCGACCAGACGGTCAAGGGCCTCACCGCCGACCAGGTCAACACGGCGGTTCGCGCCGTGTTCGAGGGCGGTGGACCGCTGGTCCTGTTCACCAGCCCCGTGCCGATCGAGGGCGGAGAAGCCGCCGTCACCGCCGCGCTGGAAGCGTCGCGCGCCACGTCGGTCGAAGCGCCGGCCGCCCAGGCGCAGCTGGAATGGCCCTACACCGACTTCGGAACGCCGGCGACGCCCGCCAGCCGCACGGAGGTCGCCGACCTGGGTCTCACGCTGGTGACCTTCGCCAACGGCGTGAAGCTGACCATCAAGCCGACCGACTTCAGGGACGAGCAAATCCTGGTCACCGCCCGCACCGGCATCGGCGAACTGGCCCTGCCGACGGATCGCGCGACCTCCATGGCCTTCGCCTCGACGGTGATGGGGCCGGGCGGCCTGGGCAAACTGACGGCGGACGAGCTGAACCGCGTGCTCGCCGGCCGTGTCTTCTCGGTGGGCGTCTTGCAGGCCACCGACGCCTATGTCTTCTCGGGCGCCACGCGGCCCGAGGACCTGCAGCTCGAGATGCAGGTCCTGACCGCCTATCTGACCGACCCCGGTCTGCGGGCCGCGCCGTTCGAGCAGGTCAAGGGCGTCTATCCGCAGATCCTGGACCAGCTGAGCGCCACGCCCGGCGGCGTGTTCCAGCGCGACGTGACAGGCCTCTTGGCCGGCGGCGACAAGCGCGAGACCTCGCCCACCGCTCAAGAGGTCGCCGCCATGACCATCGAGGAGGTGCGCTCGGGCGTGCGCGCGGGCCTCGCCTCCGGCCCGATCGAGGTGACGGTCGTGGGCGATGTCGATGTGGACGCGGTGATCTCAGCCGTGGGCTCGACACTGGGCGCGCTGCCCGCGCGCGGAGAAGCGCCGGCGCCGCTGGCGGGATCGGACCAGCGCCGCTTTCCCGCGCCCGCCGAAGCTCCGGTGCGCCTGACCCATACGGGGCCGGCCAACCAGGCGCTGGGCTTTGTCGCCTGGCCGACTCGGGATCAGATCGGCGACCGCACGGAGGCCCGCCAGCTGACGATTCTGGCCGACGTGCTGCAGCTGCGTCTGAACGACGAAATCCGGGAGAAGCGCGGCCTCGCCTATTCGCCCAACGCCGGCTCGACCGCCTCGGACGTCTTCCCAGGCTACGGCTATCTGGCGGTCACGGCCGAGACGCCGCCGGAGGAGTTGACCACGCTGTTCCAGGCCGTGGACGCCATCGCCGCCGACCTGCGCGACAGGCCGGTGGAAGCCGACGAGCTGAACCGCGCCCGCCTGCCGGCCGTGGAGCGCCTACGCCGCAACCAGGCCGACAATGGCTACTGGCTGGGTCAACTCAGCCAGGCGCAGTCGGATCCGGAGGCGCTGGATCAGATCCGCAGCAACGTGCAGGACCTGGAGGCGGTCACCCCGGCCGACATTCAGCGGCTGGCGCAGGCTTATCTGAAGGCGGACACGGCCTGGCGGGCGGAGATCGTCTCCTCCCAGCCGGCGACCGCCGCCGCGCCTGCGGCTCCCGCCGGGCGCTGACGTCGCCCTCCGACAAGAGAAAGGCCCCGGTCCTGCTGGACCGGGGCCTTTTTCGTGTCGCCTTGTCAGAGCGACCGGATCAGAACACCCGGCCGCCGACGCCGCCGTCCAGGGTGATGGCGCTGGTGATCACCGCCGTCGTCTCCACCACTTCCTCGCGGTACTCCGTGTATTCCTCTTCGCGGAACATGGTCAGCACCTTCACGCCCGCGCCGTAGCGGCGCAGCAGCGAACGCTCGTTGCAGTCGCGCTCGGGCTTCTCGGGCCGGCATTCCAGCTTGCCGCCGGCGCCGTACCAGAGCGCCTCGTGCTTGCGGCAGGTCAGGCTTTCGCCGCCGTCGAACCGCTCCTCGCCCTGCCAGTCGGCGAAGGTGGCCTGCAGCCAGGTGCCCGCCAGGCAGCGATACAGCTCGCCTTCGTAGTCCTCGCCCACGTCGCGGCCCGGGCGCACCTGAGACGCCGGGTGCGGCACGGAACGATCATCGATGCAGACCGCGCGGATGATCACCTGCTTCATCTCGCGACGCCAGGCGGTGAAGGGGGTGCGCACCACCTGCTGGATCGGCGCCTCCACGTTCAGGCCCTGCACCGTGGTCGGATAGGGCTGGTCCACCGACACATAGGCCGACCCGCCGCCGCCGCGCCCAAAGCCCAGCCCGGCCGCATTGGACGACGACCAGCTGCGCGAGGAAGCGCGGGCGCGCGACAGGGCGTTGGCCTGGGCGTTCGCCTCGGCGTTGACCTTCACATTGACGTTCACATTGACGTTGTTGGTGTTGCAGCTGCCGTTCATGCAGTCCGCGATCGGCGGAGGCGGCGGCTGGCAGCCTTGGTCGCAGGGCTCGGGTTCCGGCTCCGGCTCGGGCGGCGGCGGTTCAGGCTGGCAGCCCTGATCGCAGGGCGGCGGCTCGGGCGGCGGGCAGATCACCGGATCGCCGCACGACTGCGCGGCCGCCGCATCCGCCAGCGCCATGACGGCGAAGCCGGCGGCCAAGCCCAGCAGCCACCTGTTGATCCGCAACCGCATAGGCCGCCCTCCAGACATGCAGGCGCGCACAGATCGCGCGCCGCTCCATCCCGCACCTGACCGCAAAACCCTTGAGTTTCCGTGAAGCCGGCCACAGCGAGGGATGGCGCAGAGCCGCCCGCCTCTGCTAACACCCCGCCATGACCGTGCGCGCCCTCCGCCAGACGATTAGCCGCCCGGCGTAGCGCTTCCGGGCTCCTGGCCCCGCGCTCGCCGGGAGGATTGCAAGAGCCCACGATCGACACTCACGACGCCGAGACCGCCCCCATGGCCGATTCCGCCGACACCGCCCCCGCCGGCCGCGACTATCGCGACACCGTCTTCCTGCCCGACACGCCCTTTCCGATGCGCGGCGGCCTGCCCAAGAAGGAGCCGGAGATCCTGGCCCAGTGGGGCGACCTTTATGCGACCCTTCGCGCCGAGCGCCAGAAGCAGAACGCCCCGCTGTACGTGCTGCACGACGGCCCGCCCTACGCCAACGGCGACATCCACATCGGCCACGCGCTGAACAAGACGCTGAAGGATTTCGTGGTCCGCAGCCGCTTTCTGCTGGGCTATGACGTCGACTACGTTCCCGGCTGGGACTGTCACGGCCTGCCGATCGAGTGGAAGATCGAGGAGCAGTTTCGCTCAAAGGGCCGCCGCAAGGACGAGGTCTCCAAGGAGGAGTTCCGCCGGGCCTGCCGCGACTACGCCGCCGGCTGGATCGACACCCAGCGCGAGCAGTTCAAGCGCCTGGGCATCACCGGCGACTGGTCGGGCCGGTACGCCACCATGGACTTCTCGTCCGAAGCCGCCATCGTTGCCGAGTTCCACAAGTTCAAGAACTCCGGCCAGCTGTATCGCGGCTCCAAGCCGGTGATGTGGTCGCCGGTCGAGCGCACGGCCCTGGCCGACGCCGAGATCGAGTATCACGACCACGTCTCGCCCACGATCTGGGTCAAGTTCCCGGTCAAGACCTATGACGAGGACCGCTACAGCGTCTCGGACGACGAGCGCGGCGAGAACGTCTTCCGCCTGGCGCCGAACGACGCCTCCGTGGTGATCTGGACCACCACCCCATGGACCATCCCGGCCAACCGCGCCATCGCCTACGGTCCGGACATCGCCTATGGCCTCTATGAGGTCGAGACGATGCAATCGGACCTGGCCTTTGAGCCCTGGTCCAAGCCGGGAGACCGCCTGATCCTGGCCGACAAGCTGGCCGAGGACGTGAAGAAGGCGGCCATGGTCGCCGAATGGCGCCGCGTCTCCGACGTCGACTGCACCGGGATGATCTGCCGCCATCCGCTGTGGGAACAGGACGAGGGCTTCGGCTATGAGGTGCCGCTGCTGTCGGGCGGACACGTCACCGACGATGCGGGCACGGGTTTCGTCCACACCGCGCCCGGCCACGGGGCTGACGATTATCAGGTCTGGCTTGCCAACGGCTTCACGGAGGTGCCGGACACGGTCGATCCGGACGGCGCCTACTATGCCCACGTTCCCCTGTTCGCCGGCCTCAAGGTGCTGGAGACCGAGGGCAAGAAGACCGGCAAGTTCGGCTCGGCCAACGGCGCGGTGATGGACAGGCTGATCGAGGCCGGAAACCTCCTGGCGCGCGGCCGGCTGGAGCACTCCTATCCCCACAGCTGGCGCTCCAAGGCGCCGGTGATCTTCCGCAACACGCCCCAATGGTTCATCCGCATGGACCAGCCGGTTGAAGGCGGAAGCACCCTGCGCGACACGGCGCTCGCCTCCATCGACGCCACCGACTTCCATCCGGCGGCGGGCAAGAACCGCATCCGGTCGATGGTCGAGGGCCGTCCCGACTGGCTGATCAGCCGCCAGCGCGCCTGGGGCACGCCGCTCGCCATGTTCATCGACAAGGCGACGGGTCAGCCGCTGGTCGACGCCGATGTGGACGCCCGCATCGTCAAGGCCGTCGCCGAGCATGGCGCCGACATCTGGTTCACGGCGCCGGACAGCGACTTCCTGGGCGACCTCGACGCGTCAGGCTACGAAAAGGTCACGGACATCCTGGACGTCTGGTTCGACAGCGGCTCGACCCACGCCTTCACCCTGGATCCGCACACGGCCGAGCACGGCTACAGCGGCGACCGCCCGTCGCACTGGCCCGCCGACCTCTACCTCGAAGGCTCCGACCAGCACCGCGGGTGGTTCCAGTCGTCGCTGCTGGAAGGTTCGGGCACGCGCGGCCGGGCGCCGTTCAAGGCGGTGCTGACCCACGGCTTCACCCTGGACGAGAACGGGGAGAAGATGTCCAAGTCCAAGGGCAACACCGTGGACCCGGCCAGCGTCATCAAGGAGTCGGGCGCCGACATCCTGCGTCTGTGGGTCGCTCTGGTCGACTATTCGGACGACCAGCGCATCGGCAAGCAGATCCTGCAGACCACGGTCGACGCCTACCGCAAGCTACGCAACACGGTGCGCTATCTGCTGGGCGCCCTGGCCGGCTTCAACGAGGCCGAGCGGCTGAGCGACTACGGCCAGATGCCGCCGCTGGAGAAGTTCATTCTCCACCGCCTGCACGAACTCGATGGCCAGGTGCGCGAAGCCTACGGCGCCTACCGCTTCCAGGACGTAGTGCGGCCGGTGCTGGACTTCTGCTCCAACGATCTGTCGGCGCTGTATTTCGACATCCGCAAGGACAGCCTCTACTGCGACCGTCCCGATGCGATTCGCCGCCGCGCCGCCCGCACGGTGATGGACGAGGTGTTCTCTCGCCTGACCGCCTGGCTGGCCCCGCTGGTCCCCTTCACCATGGAGGAGGCCTGGACCACCCGCTTCCCCGATGGGGGCACGAACTGCGCGCGCATCCTCGCCGATGTTCCCGACGATTGGCGCAATGAGGCCGAGGCCGAACGCTGGGCCGGCGTGCAGAGGGTGCTTGAGGTCGTAACCAACGGGCTTGAGGAGAGCCGACGCGCCAAGACCATCGGCGGGGCGCTGGACGCCTGGCCCGAGGTCCGCCTGTCGTCGGACGCCGCCGCCCTGTTCGCCGACCTCGATCCGGCGGAGGTGTTCCGCACCAGCGGCGCCGACCTCGTCGTCGACGACAGCGGCGTGATCTCGGCGGTGATCAACACGGCCGACCATCCGAAATGCGCCCGCTCCTGGCGTCGGGTGCCGGACGTCGGCTCGGACGCCGAATATCCGGACCTGTCGGCGCGCGACGCCGACGCCGTGCGCTTCCTCGACGCACAAGCGGCGCGCTGACCTCCCTCTCCTCCCCATCTGCGATGGAGAGGAGAGCCGAAGGCGTGATCCGTCAGAGAACCCCGATCATGCTGGCGACCAGCGGGTGGCGCACGATGTCGCGCTCGGCCAGGCGGACCACGGCGATGTCATCCACCGCCTCCAATCGCGCCGAGATGTCGGCCAGGCCCGAGACGCCGGGCAGCAGGTCCGACTGGTGCGGATCGCCCGTCACCACCATGGTCGAGTGCCAGCCGAGCCGCGTCAGCAGCATCTTCAGCTGGACGTAGGTGCAGTTCTGCGCCTCATCGACGACGATAAAGGCGTTGTTCAGCGTCCGACCGCGCATGTAGCCGATGGGCGCGATCTCGATCAGTCCCTCGGCCATCAGCGCCTTGACCCGCTTCATCGACAGCCGGTCCGACAGGGCGTCGTAGAGCGGGCGCAGATAGGGAGCCAGCTTGTCCTCCATGTCGCCGGGCAGGAAGCCGATCGATTCGCCGGCCTCCACCGCCGGGCGGCTCAGCACTATGCGGCCGACCTTGCCCGCCTCCAGCGCCTCCACCGCCTTGGCCACCGCCAGATAGGTCTTGCCGGTGCCGGCCGGGCCCAGCGCCATGACCAGGTTGTGGGCGTCGATCGCCTCCATCAGCTCGGCCTGGCCGTCGGACTTGGGCTTCAGCGTCTTCAGATAGGCCTGGTCGCGGTCGTCGTTCGAGGGATAGGGCGACCAGCCGGGCCGTGGCTCGGGCCCATGCAGCCGCCGAACCTTGGATTCCTCCATGAACTCACGCGAATCGAGCAGGCCGTGCTCGCGAGACTGACGCCGGGTTGCCGCACGCTTGGTCATGGACGCCTCCAGGGCATGAAAAAAGGCGGGCCTGAACGAGCGCCGCCTTGGATGGACGTGGGGAGGAAAGAAGCGAGCTTGGCGACGCCGCCTGGATCGCCGGAGCCGTATCGGCCGGGGACGCACCCCGGCGGCGAGCCGATCTCCAGCGGACCCCCTGCGTCACGCGCACGCTCCGACTTCAGACCGGACCGGGCTTGATCCGGCTTCAGATTCGCCGCGACGCGAGGCCGCCTCGAATCACTTCAACAGAAGGATGCTAACGTGGTTTGCAGACCCTTGAAGCGATATTCCGGTCACAAAGAGGAGACGCCGCGATGACGATCTACGCCCTGGGCGACCAGCAACCGCAACTGCCGGGCGACGGCGACGCCTGGATCGCGCCCACGGCCTCGGTCATCGGCCATGTGATTCTGGAGCCGGGCGCCAGCGTCTGGTTCGGCGCGGTGCTGCGCGGCGACAACGAGCCGATCACCATCGGCCCGGACAGCAACGTCCAGGACGACGCGGTGCTGCACACCGATCCGGGCTCGCCGCTGACGCTGGGACGCGGCGTCACCGTCGGTCACAAGGCGATGATGCACGGCTGCGTCGTCGACGACTATTCGCTGATCGGCATCGGCGCGGTGATCCTGAACGGCGTGCGCATCGGAAAGAACTGCATCATCGGCGCCAACGCCCTGATCACCGAAGGCAAGGTCATTCCCGACAACTCGCTGGTGATGGGGCAGCCCGGCAAGGTGGTGCGCGAACGCGACCCCGAGCAGATCGCCGTGCTGAAGATGTCGGCCGAGCACTATGTCGCCAACTGGAGGCGCTACGCCTCGGGCCTTCGTCCTATCGCTTGAGGATGTCCCGAGCCTGGGCGGCGTCGAGGTCGATCTGGGCCTTCAGCGCCTCCAGCCCGTCGAACCGAGCCTCGCCGCGCAGAAAGGCGACCAGTTCGGTCTCGACCATCTGACCATAGAGGTCGCCCGCGAAGTCCAGCAGCCAGACCTCCAGCAGCGGCGTCTCCAGCTGGAACATCGGCCGCACGCCCAGGCTGGCGACGCCGTCGACGATCCGCCCGTCCGCCAGCCGCGTCCGCGTGGCGTAGACGCCGTAGGCCGGTCGCACATAGTCGCCCAGGGCCACGTTCAGCGTCGGCACCCCGATGGTGCGCCCGCGCTTGTCGCCGTGGATCACCTCGCCTTCGATGGCGAAGGGCCGGCCCAGGATCGCCGCCGCGCCCGCTATGTCGCCGGCCTTCAGCACCGCGCGCACCGCGCTGGACGACAGCTTCAGCCCATCCAAGCCGTCGTGGCGCGGAACGGCCGACACCGAAAAGCCCAGCGTCTCCCCATAGCGGCGGAGCGCCTCAGGCGAGCCGGACCGTCCCTTGCCGAAGGTGAAGTCAAAGCCCACGGCCGCATGGCGGACGCCCAATCCGTCGGCCAGCACCTTGCGGGCGAAGTCCGCGTCGGACAGCGCCGCCATCTCGGCGTCGAACGGAAGAAGATACAGCCGCTGCACGCCCTGCCCGGCCAGGGCGCGGGCCATCTGATCCGTCGACATCAGGCGAAACGGTTCGGCGTCCGGCTGGAACCAGCGGCGCGGATGCGGATCGAAGCTGACGACGCCCAGCGGCGCACCCAGCCGTTCGGCCGCCGCCCTCGCCTCGGCGATCACCGCCTGGTGCCCCCGGTGCACGCCGTCGAAGGCGCCGATCGCCACGGCCGCTCCCTTCAGCGTCGCAGGCGGCCCGCGCCAGTCGCGGACGATCTCCACGGTCAGCGGGCGGACGGCTTGCGCCGACGCGGCACGCGGACCACCGCCACACCGTCCATGATCAGGGTGTCACCGACGAAGCCTTCGCAGCTCAGCTTCACTCGAGCGCTCTCGGCCTCGATCTCGATCACGGTGATGCGGATGCGCACCTCGTCGTCGATCCGCACCGGCTGGTGAAAGGACAGCGTCTGCGAGATGTAGATCGATCCCGCGCCCGGCAGGATGGTGCCCACCACCGCCGATCCGAAGGATGCGCTGAGCAGGCCATGGGCGATGCGGCCGCGATAGGCGGTCTTGGAGGCGAAGCCCTCGTCCAGGTGCACCGGATTGAAGTCGTCCGAAGCCTCGGCGAACAGCCGGATGCGGTCCTCGGTCGCGACCACGAGCTTCTCGGCGGCCATGCCGACGTGAAGTTCATCCAGGATATAGCCCCCGGACGGATGCTGCTGAACCAGATCGACCATCCGACAGGCCTTAGCGCCCGTGCGACAAAATGGCGAGCCTTCGCCGTTCGCGGCTCACCACTTGAGGTCCAGCGTGGCGTAGCGGGCATAGGCGGTCTCGGCCTTGAGCAGGGCGGCCGCCCCGCCCGCGTCGAGCGAACCGTCCGCGCCGCGCGCCGCGTCTCCGTGGATGCCTTGCGCCACGAACAGGCAGTCCAGCCCCTGTGCATTGGCGCCCAGCACGTCGGTGACCACGCCGTCGCCGATGCACAGCACGCGCGAACGATCGACGGGGCGCCCCAGCAGGGCCTCGGCTTCCTTGACGGCCAGTTCATAGATCGGGCCGAAGGGCTTGCCCGCCATGATCACGCGGCCGCCGAGGTCTTCGTAGACGTCGGCCAGGGCGCCGCCGCAGTAGATGATCTGGTCGCCGCGCTGCACCACGCGATCGGGATTTGCGCAGATCAGTTCGAGGTCCCGTGCTACGCCCGCCGCCAGCCGCTCGCGATAGTCCTCCGGCGTCTCGACCGTGTCGTCCACCGGGCCGGTGACGGAGATGAAGGCGGCGTCGGCGACGCTGTCCGCCCGCTGCAGGTCCAGCCCGGCATAGAGCGGCGCGTCCCGTTCGGGTCCGACGATCCAGACCGGACCGGGCGCCCGGCGTTGAAGCTCCATCCGCGTTGCGTCGCCCGAGGTGACGAACGCCTTCCAGCTGTCGCGCGGAACGCCCAGGCCGTCCAGCTGCGCGATCACGTCGTGCGCCGGGCGCGGCGAGTTGGAGATCAGGACGACGTGCCCGCCTTCCTGGTTGAAGCGGGTCAAGGCCCCGAAGGCGTCCGGCCAGCTTTCGCGCCCGTTGTGGATCACCCCCCAGACGTCGCACAGCAGAATATCGTAATCGGCGGAGACCGCGCCGAGATTGGGCAGAGGCGTGGGAAGGGTCATGCCGGCTGTCTAGCCGCCGGCGGCGGACCGCGAAAGCCTCAGCCAAAGCGGCGGCGTTGCTCGGCGCTGCGCAGGGTGGAGCGAAGGAAGTCGGCGGGCGGGTCGGTTTCGGCCAGCACCTGTTCCTTGATGGCGCGCGGCTCGCCGAACAGATGGCCCTGTCCCATGCCGATCTCGAGGTCGAGGATGTCGACGACCTGGCGCTCGCTTTCGACCTTTTCGGCGACCACCTCGACGCCGTAGCGGCGGGTGAGCGCGGCGAAGTCGGCGGCCTGGATGTCGGGCATGGAGCGCAAGGGCGCGCCGCCGTCCAGGTCCAGAAGCTGCTCGATCAGCAGGTCGGCGGCGACCTTGACGAACTTGACGTCCGAACGCTGCAGGTCGGCGAAGTCGAGGTCCAGCGTCTGCACCTTGTCCAAGGAGAAGCGGAAGCCGAGATCCGCCAGCTTGGCCATGTTGCGGGCCTCGACGGCGCCGCGCGCGTCAAAGGTCGCCTGCCCCAGTTCGAAGATCAGGGCCTGATTCAGGTCGCGGTTCTCGCTGAGAAAATCCAGGAACTGCGGGAAAAAGGTCTCGTCGCCAAGCGAGGTGAGGGCGACGTTGCAGAAGACGCCGACCTTTCGGTCCTGCCGCGCCAGCCGGCGCACGATCTGGGCGCAGCGGAACAGCAAGAGGTTGTCGATGGCGGGGGCCAGCCCCTCCGTCTCGGCGGTGGCCAGATATTCCGCCGGCATCATCACCCGGTCGGAAGCGTCCCGCAGCCGGGTGAAGCTTTCATAGAAGACGGTGCGGCGCTGCGGCAGCGAGACTACCGGCTGGAGGTACAGGTCGACCCGGTTCTCGCTGAGCGCGTCGTGGATGGTCTTCAGCAGGACGTTGGACTGCTGGTGGCGGCGGCCTTCGGAGGCGTCCAGCGCCGGCGGCGGGGTCTGGGCCAGGCGGTCCTCGATGCTTTCGTTCATCTGCTGGATCAGGGTCTCCAGCATGCGCACCTCCGAGGTCAGCTCCTCGGTGCGGGAGATGGCGCCGCTCTCGATGGCCTGGGCCAGTTCGGTCAGGGCGCCCTGCGTCGACTCCATCGCGTCGGCCAGGAGGCGGTGGGCCTCTCGGACCTGGCCGATCTCCTTCTTCAGGGCGCGCCGCTCCATCGCGCCGGTGATGATGGCGTGAAAGGCGCCGAGCAGGCCCAGCGCGCCCAGCGTCCCCGCCACGCCCGCGCCGATCCCCAGCCCCGCCCGCCACAGAAAGGCGCCCACGGTGAGCCCGAGGAACAGATAGGCGAAATACAGAAAGCCGGCGGTGACGTTGCGCATCGGTCTCGGTTCGGCTGCCTTCCCGGATGGAATCGGCCGGAGATCAGCGTATCAGGGAAGCTGGCGGAGCACAGCGCGGAAATCAACCGGACGGCCCGCAGGAGGAAAGACGCATGGAACTGTTCGACCTGTCCGGCAAGACCGCCATCGTGACCGGTTCGTCGCGCGGCATTGGACGCGCCATCGCCGAAAGGCTGGCCGAGCACGGCGCACGGGTGGTGATCTCCTCACGCAAGGCGGCGCCATGCGAGGAGGTGGCGCGGGCGATCAACGCCCGGCACGGCGAGGACCGCGCCATCGCGGTTCCCGCCAACATCGCCTCGAAGGAAGAGCTGCAGCGGCTGGTGGACGAGACGATCCAGGCGTTCGGCCAGATCGACATCCTGGTCTGCAACGCCGCCAGCAATCCCTACGCCGGGCCGATGGCGGGCATCTCGGACGAGCAGTTCGAAAAGATCCTGCGCAACAATGTGCTGGCCAATCACTGGCTGGTGCAGATGGTGGCGCCCGGAATGGTGGAGCGGCGCGACGGCGCGGTCCTGGTGATCTCCTCCATCGGCGGCCTGCGGGGCAATGCGCTGATCGGGGCGTACAATGTGTCCAAGGCGGCGGACATGCAGCTGGTGCGCAACCTGGCGGTGGAGTTCGGGCCGTCCAACGTGCGGGTCAACTGCATCGCGCCCGGCCTCGTCCAGACCGACTTCGCCCGCTACCTGTGGGAGAACCCCGAGTTGCTGAAGCAGGTCACCGACCCGGCGCCCCTGAAGCGGATCGGCCAGCCGGACGAGATCGCAGGCGCCGCCGTGTTTCTGTGCAGCCCGGCGGCGGCCTATACGACGGGCCAGACGCTGGTGGTGGACGGCGGCCTGACGATCGCCTGGTGAGGACTCAGGCGCGCTGGGCGTCGGTGGCGCGGCGGAACGGGCCGGCGTAGCCGAACTCGTCTCGCCTGCGGCGGCACGGGCCGAAATAGGTGTCGGTCTTCACAAACGGGCGCGGCTTGAAGACGACGGCGTTGATGCGGTCCAGGATGGCCTTGGCGGTGATCGGCTTGACCACGAACTCGGTCACGCCGGCGTCGCGGGCGTCGGTGACGCGGCTGCGCTCGGAGTGGCCGGTCATCATGATGATCGGCAGATAGACGTTGGGGCTGTCCGGGGTGGTGCGGACCAGGCGGGTGAAGGCGCAGCCGTCCATCGGGAACATGTTGAAGTCCACGATCGCGAGATCGATCGGATACTGGCGCAGCAGGGCCATGGCCGCCGTGCCGTCCGCCGCCTCGCGCACGTTGCGAATGCCCGCCGACTGCAGCACCGCGGACGCGATGGTGCGCATGTGCTGGTTGTCGTCCACCAGAAGGACGTTGAGCGACTGGAAGGCGGACATGACAAGCGCGTTCTTGAGGTGATCCCGGAGCGTAGAGAGCCAATGGTTAGCGAGCCATGAGCGCGTCTACGCCGAGCCGGGAATCATCGGGGTTCCGGCGATGCCGCCGTAGGCCTGGGGATATCCTTGATCCTGTCGACGTCGGCAAGATCGGGCGCATCGTCCGCCGCCCCTCGCACCGGGCGGGCCGGCTCGGGCGCCGCGCCCATGCGGTCGATCAGCTTGAACACAAAGGGATTAATCGAGATCGAGAGAAGCGCGCCGGCCAGGATCAGGTCGTGGGTCTCGCGGCTCATGGCGCCCAGGGCCATGCCGAGTGCGGCCAGGATAAAGGAGAACTCCCCGATCTGGGCCAGGGAGGCGGCGACGGTGAGGCTGGTCCTGCGATCCAGCTTGAACACGGTGGTGATGGCCAGCGCCGCCGCCGACTTGCCGACGATGATGATCAGGAGGACGCTCAGCACCGCGCCCGGCTCGCGAACCAGAATGCCCGGGTCGAACAGCATGCCGACCGAGACGAAAAACAGCACGGCGAAGGCGTCGCGCAGCGGCAGCGACCGTTCGGCGGCGTTGTGGCCCAGGGGCGTGCCGTTCAGCACCAGGCCCGCGACAAAGGCGCCCAGGGCGAAGGAGGCGCCGAAGACCTCATAGGCGATAAAGGCGATGCCCAGGGCGATGGCCAGCACCCCCAGGGTGAACAACTCGCGCGACTTGGTGTGGGCGATGCGCACCAGAAGCCATGGCAGCATCTTGCCGCCGACCACCAGCATCAGGGCGACGAAGACGGCCACCTTGACCAGCGTCCAGCCGATGTTGGCGGCCAGGGCGCCCGGATCGACGGCGGTTCCGGCCGGCACCACAACCAGCGGCAGCATGACCAGGGCGATGACGATGACCAGATCCTCGACGATCAGCCATCCCACGGCGATCTTGCCGATGTCGCCCTTGGACTGGCGACGCTCCTCAAGCGCGCGGATCAGCACGACGGTGGAGGCGACCGACAGGGCGAAACCCATCAGCAGGGCCTCCACGTTCGGCAGACCGAGCGCGAAACGGCCCAGCACCCAACCCAGAGCCGTCGCCGCCGAGATCTGGACCAGCGCCCCGGGAATGGCGACCTTGCGGACCTGCATCAGGTCCTTGGGCGAGAAGTGCAGGCCTACGCCGAACATCAGCAGGATCACGCCGATCTCGGCCAATTGCGGCGCAAGCTCGGTGTCGGCGACATAGCCGGGCGTGAACGGCCCCACCACGACGCCCGCCACCAGATAGCCGACCAGGGGCGACAGCTTCAGCCGATTGGCCAACATGCCGAACACGAAGGCGAGGACGAAGCCCCCGACCAGGGTGAGAATCAGGCTGTCGGCATGCGGCATCGGCGCTCCTTTTGACGGTGAGCTCGGTTCAGTGATGGGAAGCGTTACAGTTGGTGGCGTGGCCGGGTAAACGCAAGCCTCAAACGCCCATGGCGATGTCGGGTCGCAGGCGCGCGAAAGCCCCGGTGTGCGTGATGCATCCGGTTGGAGGGCGGGCGGGGCGCCGGGCCTTCGCCCGGAGTGTGAGTAGAGGTTACCGTTTCGACGAAAGCTGACGCCCCGCGCGGATGATTACGCTGCAAGCTCGGGGCGGAGGATGGTGG
>JAEYAO010000052.1 GCA_023456105.1 Pseudomonadota bacterium
CGCCCGTCCCGGTCGAACGGCGCGCCGAGCGACGTCAGCCACTGCACCGTGGCGCGTCCGGCCTGCGTCAACTGCAGGGCGGCGCCGGCGTCCACCAGGCCCGCCCCCGCCGCGGCCGTGTCCGCCGCGTGGAGTTCGGCGCTGTCCTGAGCCGTCAGTGCAGCGGCGATGCCGCCCTGCGCCCAGGCCGAGGAACACCCGCTCAGCAGCGGCTCGGGCGTGACCACCAGCACGGCTGCGCCCGTGCGCGCCGCCTCCAGCGCAGCGCTCAGGCCGGCCAGCCCCGCGCCGACGATCAGCACGCCGTCGTGCCGGATGCGAATCATGGTCAGCGCACTCCCAGGTAGCTGAGGCCCAGCCGGATCGCCTCGCCCGTGTCGCCGTCGGCCACCGGCAGCAGGGCGCCCACGGCGGCGGCTGCACACAGAGCGCCCGTCGCCAGATACAGGGCGAGGCTCCGTCCCGCCTCCGGCCAGCTCAGCGTGCCCCAGGCCGGGCGCCACACCCCGCGCTTTAAATGGCTGAACACCGCCAGGGCCAAAAAGGCGGCCAGGATGAAGCGGCCCGTGGTCAGCCCCCACCAGACCACCGCGATCCCGATGACCAGAAGCACAAGCTGCTCCAGCCTTGGATGCAGCCGCGTCAGCACGGGCCCCAGCGCCTTGGACCCGTCCAGCGGCGGAGCGGGAACCAGGTTCACCAGGTTCAGCATGGCGATAAAGAAGGCCCCGATCAGCCACTCTCCCTGCCCCGTCGCCATCCACACGCCCGCGAACGGGATCATGGCCAAGAGGCCGAACGCCGGTCCGGCCAGCGACACCAGCACCCCGTGCCATTCGCTCTGCGGCTCGCGCCGCGCCTGGGCCAGTCCGCCCAGGAACGGGATGATGTAGACGCGCGCCGGCCCCATGCCGAGGCGGTTCATGGCTAGGGCGTGCCCGGCCTCGTGCACGAACAGGCCGATCAGCACCGCTCCGGCCACGATGACGCTGCCGGTGATCCACCAAAGGAAGGCCGCCATCAGCAGGGTCGAGGCCAGCGTCCAGACCAAGTTCTGGTCCTTCTCGACAGGCGCAGCGGCGGCGGTCGCCGGCGTCGCCTCGGCGGGCGCGGGGTCGGGCCGAGGATCCCACGGACTCGGTCGGCGGATGGGGGTGTCGATGTCGCTCATGGCGTTCCAGATGGGCGCAGGCGTCGGCCCAAACGAGGCGGCCGAACGCCGCGTCTCAGATCAGCTCCACCGCGACGTGATGGCGCGCGCGCACCAGGTCATAGCGCGCCGGGATGGTCGGAGGCGGCAGGTCGATCATCCGCTGCACCGCCAGCCTTCCCCGCTCGGCCACATCTTCGGGCACGGTCACCTCGAACTGCATGTCGCGCAGGCAGTCGCGGATGTTCAGCAGGGTGATCCGCTTCATGTGCGGGCACATGTTGCACGGGCCAATGAACTGGGTGCCCGGCGCGTCGGCGGCGACGTTGGAGGCCATGGAGCATTCGGTGATCATCACCACCTGGCGGGGCTTTCGCTGCTCCACATAGTCGCTCATCGCCGCGGTGGAGCCGGCGAAGTCGGCGGCCGACAGCACCTCTTCCGGGCACTCGGGGTGCGCCAGGATCTCGGCCTCGGGCCAGGCGGCGCGCATCTCGGCGATGTCGGCGGCGGTGAAGCGTTCGTGCACCTCGCAGCGGCCCTTCCAGGCGATGATCCCGACGCTGGTTTGCGCGGCCACGTTGCGGGCCAGGAATTCGTCCGGGATCAGGATGACGCGATCGACGCCCCACTCCCTCGCCGCCCATTCCACCACCTGCACGGCGTTGGCCGAGGTGCAGCAGATGTCCGTCTCCGCCTTCACGTCGGCGGTGGTGTTGACATAGGTCACCACCGGCAGGCCCGGATAGCGCGCCTTGATCAGCCGCACGTCCGATCCGGTGATCGACGTCGCCAGGGAGCAGCCGGCCAGCGGATCGGGGATCAGCACCGTCTTGTCCGGGCTGAGGATCTTGGACGTTTCGGCCATGAAGTGCACGCCGGCCTGCACGATCACGCGCGCATCGGAGCGCGCCGCCTCCTTGGCCAGGCCCAGGCTGTCGCCGACATAGTCGCCCACGCCATGGAAGATGTCGGGCGTCATGTAGTTGTGCGCCAGGATCACGGCGTTCCGCTCCCGCTTCAGCGCATTGATCTCGCTGATCAGAGCGGCCTGCGCCGGCCACTCCAGCGGGGTGACGTGGTCCTTGACCTTGGCCCAGACGCCGGCGGTCTCCCGCTCCAGCGCCTTTGTCAGCCCGAACGCTCCGTCCGCCATCATGCCTGCTCCCGACCTTATGCTCACATTCAGCATAAGCAGGCGCAATGTAGGCCGATCACGGAGCGACGCAAGCGGGTGCACGCTCATGACCGCTGCAGACCGAAGCAGCGAGAACTTCAGAGTCTCGCAACCTTTGGTTGTCTACCTTGGTCGATGTAATCGGGGGATTGCATCATGTTCAACGTCATCGACTGTGTCTGGAACCAGCACGACCTGCGGCTGGTGGCGCTCGCCGCCGCCATCTGGCTGGTCGGCGGCCTCGCCTTCTTTCTGCTGCTGAGCCGCGCGGGCGACAGCGGCCCGGCTCGCCGCGATCAGTGGGTCGCCGTGGCGGCTGCCGCCGGCGGGGTCGGCGTGTGGAGCACCCACTTCGTGGCCATGCTGGCCTATGACGGAGGCATGCCGATGAGCTTTGGCCCGTCCCTGACCGTCCTGTCGGTGGCGGTGGCGGTCGGCATGTTCTGGATCGCGCTGCGGGTGTTCATGGCGCAGCCCTCGCCGGCGGGGCGTCTTGGGGCCGGCGTGCTGTTCAGCCTGGGCGTCGCGGCCATGCATTTCACCGGCATGGCGGCCGTGCAGGCCTCCGCCCGCCTGCACTACGACCTCGAACAGATCGCCGTCGCGGCCTTGCTGGGCGCCGTGCTGGTCAGCGCCGCCTTTCATGTTTTCGCGCGGCTGCGCGGCCCCGCCCGCATCGGCGTCCCGGCCCTGCTGAGCCTGCTGGGCGTCTGTCTGATGCACTTCATCGGCATGTCGGCCACGACCCTGATCCCCGATCCCACGATGGCCGGGCCGCAGGGCGAGTTCAGCCGGGTATGGCTGATCGGGGCGATCGTCGTCGCCTCGACCCTGTTGATCCTGCTGACGGCGGCGGCGGCCTTAGTCGAGCGTTGCCTGACGGACCTGCGCGGCCTGACCGAGGCTTCGCTGGAAGGGCTGATGATCGTGCGTGACGGTCGCATCCTGGAGGTCAACGCCCGTTTCGCCGCGCTCAGCGGACGCAAGCCCGCGATGCTGCTGGGACAGTCGGCGGACACGGTGCTGAGCGCGCCCTCTCCCGAAGGGCTCGCCTCCATCGGCTCGGCCCCGATCGAGGCCGCCCTGCTCATGCCGGAGGCGGAGCCCCGCGCCGTCGAGGTCTGCGCCCACACCGTCGAATATCGTGGCCGCGAGTGCCGGGTGCTGGCCGTGCGCGACCTGACCGAGAAAAAGGAAGCCCAGCGCCAGATCGAGCATCTGGCGCGTCACGACGCCCTGACCGACCTGCCCAACCGCGCCCTGCTGGAGGAACGGCTGGAGCACGCCGTCGCCTGGTCGCGCCGCACGCGCGATCCGGTGGCCGTGCTGGCGCTGGACCTCGATCGGTTCAAGGCCGTCAACGACATCTTCGGCCACGCCGAGGGCGACCGCGTTCTGTGCCGGGTGGCCGATATCCTGCGCTCCTGCACCCGCACCGTGGACACCGTCGCCCGTATCGGCGGCGACGAGTTCGTGATCGTCCAGGTCGGCGCGGCCCAGCCGGAAGGCGCCAAGATCCTGGCCGACCGCATCCTTTCGACCTTCGCCGCCGAAATGGACGTGACGCGCGACCCTACGGCCGTCGGCGTCTCCATCGGCGTGGCGGTCTATCCGGACGACGCGGGCGATCCCGACACCCTGCGCCATGGCGCGGACGTCGCCCTGTACCGCGCCAAACAGGCCGGGCGCGGGACGGCGCGCTTCTTTGACCAGCAGATGGATGCCGAGGTGCGCAACCGCCGCAATCTGGAGCACGACCTGCGCCACGCCATCCTGCGTCGCCAGTTGCACGTCGCCTATCAGCCGCTGGTCTCGACCACGGGCGGAGCGATCGCCGGCTACGAGGCCCTGCTGCGCTGGAAGCATCCGGTGATGGGCGAGATCAGCCCGGAGGTCTTCATCCCCATCGCCGAGGACACCGGCTCGATCGTGGCGCTGGGCGAATGGGTGCTTCGCGAGGCGTGCCGCACGGCCGCGACCTGGCCGATCGCCTACGCCGTCTCGGTCAATGTCTCGACGGTGCAGTTCCAGGTGGCGACCCTGCCGGACCTCGTGGCCACGGTGCTGGCCGAGACCGACCTGCACCCCTCGCGGCTGGAGCTGGAAATCACCGAGTCCGTGCTGATGAAGGACCGAGCCTCGGCCCTTCACACCCTGAACCGGCTGAAGGCGCTGGGCGTGCGCATCGTCATGGACGACTTCGGCACCGGCTATTCGTCGCTCAGCAACCTGCAGAGCTTCCCCTTCGACAAGATCAAGATCGATCGCAGCTTCATCGGCGCGATCGAGGACGACGAGGCCGCGCGATCCATCATCCGGGCCATTGTAGGCTTGGGCCGCGGCCTGAACCTGCCGGTCGTTGCCGAAGGCGTGGAGACCGAGGCCCAGCGCCGCATGGTCGCCGACGAGGGCTGTCCGCAGGCGCAGGGCTTCCTGTTCGGACGACCCGGCTCCGCACCGGTGTTCCCGGAGCGGAGCGAGGCCCAGGCCGCCTAGTTCTTGCCCGAACCCGGCTCGGCCATGCCGCGGTGCATCTCGGCCAGGGCGGTCTGGGGCGTGACCGCCGCCATCGCCGCCTGAATCTTGTTCTTCAGGCCCGCCACCACGTCGCCGTCGCCGCGCTTCATGGCTTCGTAGCCGGTCTTGGCGACATCGGCCGGATCGGACTTGTCCTTGCTCTGGCCCACCGAGGTGTCCAGCATGTCGGCGCGTTCGAAGAACTCGGTGTCCACCGGACCCGGCATCAGCACCGTGACCGACACGTCCGTCTCCTTCAGCTCGTTGCGCAGGGCAAAGGAGAAGCTGTCCACAAAGGCTTTGGTGCCGTTGTAGACCGCCTGGAAAGACCCCGGCATCAGCCCGGCGATGGAGCCGGTCAGCAGGATCTTGCCGCGCCCGCGCGTCCGCATCTCGGCGCCGACCTTGTAGAGCAGGCGGATGGTGCCCGTGATGTTGGTGTTCACGACATGCATGATGTCGTTCCAGTCCTGGCCCAGAAAGGCGTGACCCAGGCCATGCCCGGCGTTGGCGGCCAGGGCGTCGATCGGGCGGCCGGCGGCGGCGGCGTAAAGCTCATCCACGGCCTCGACCTTGGACAGGTCCAGCTGCAGGGCGGTGACCTGGACGCCCAGGGCCTCCAGCGACTGCTTGGCCTCGACGATGGCGGGCTGGTCGGCGGCGATCAGCAGGTCATAGCCGTCCTGGGCGAACAGCCTGGCGAGTTCATAGCCGATGCCGGACGAGGCGCCGGTGACAAGGGCGAGGGGGCGGGCGGTTTCGGCGGACGTGACGGCCATGGCGGGGGCTCCGGGCGAGTTTGGGTCGCCTTCTCAAACCCCGACATGACGGTCGGTTCCGCTTGAACCCACGACAAGGCGGCAGGGAACGATCCGGACTCCGAAGGCTTAATTTGAGCCTCAGGAGGACCTCATGGCCAACGACCCCATTTCGACGGACGCCGACGTGGCGTCCACCAACTTCATCAGCAAGGACCAGCACGAGGGCGAGCACAGCGCCTCCTCGATTCAGGCGGTCATGATCAACAAGCCGCGTGAGGAGCTTTACGCCTTCTGGCGCGATTTCGGGAACCTGCCGGCCTTTATGCCGAACGTGAAGTCGGTGCAGCAGGCGGACGCCAAGCACACCCGCTGGATCATCGACGGCCCCGGCGGCAAGGATGTCGAACTCGACAGCGAGATCGTGGAGGACATTCCCGGCGAGAAGATCGCCTGGCGCGGAACCGAGGGTTCCGATCTCGACCACGAAGGCTGGGTGTCGCTCAAGGACAACCCCCAAGGTCGCGGCACCGAGGTTCGGGTCTTCATCAGCTATGACCCGCCGGCCGGCGGGCTCGGCAAGATCGTCGCCAAGGTCATGCAGCGCGAGCCCCGCGTCCAGGCCCGCCGCGAGCTGCGCCGGTTCAAGCAGCTGATGGAAACCGGCGAAGTCTCGACCTCGCAAGCCCCCGCCGCCGCGCCGCGCGGCTGATCTCCTCTCCCTTCAAGAAAGAACACTCGCATGCGCGCACTCACCTGGCACGGCAAGCACGACGTCCGCGTGGACACGGTTCCGGATCCCGAGATCGTCAATCCGCGCGACGCCATCATCAAGATCACCGCGACCGCCATCTGCGGCTCGGACCTGCACCTCTACGACAGCGTCATCCCGTCCATGCACCGGGGCGACATCCTGGGGCACGAGTTCATGGGCGAGGTGGTCGAGGTCGGTCGCGGCAACACCAGCCTCCAGGTCGGGCAAAAGGTGGTGGTGCCGTTCGTGATCGCCTGCGGCTCCTGCTTCTTCTGCGGCAAGCAACAGTATTCGGCCTGCGACAACTCCAACCCGGCCGACAAGTCCGACATTTCCGAGACCGCTTACGGCTATCCGGTGGCCGGCCTGTTCGGCTACTCGCACATGACCGGCGGCTATGCCGGCGGCCAGGCCCAGTACGCCCGCGTCCCGTACTCCGACTTCGGCCCCATCGTCATCCCCGAGGGCATTCCAGACGAGAAGGTGCTGTTCCTGTCGGACATCTTCCCGACCGGCTGGATGGCCGCCGAGAACGCCCAGATCGAGCCGGGCGACACCGTGGCCGTCTGGGGCTGCGGTCCCGTCGGCCAGTTCGTGATCAAGAGCGCCATCCATATGGGCGCCGGCCGCGTCATCGCCATCGACCACCAGCCGGCGCGACTGGCGCTGGCTAAGGCCAACGGCGCCGAGGTCCTCAACTACCATGAGGTCAAGGTCCGCGAAGCGCTGAAGGAGATGACCGCCGGCATCGGCCCGGACGCCTGCATCGACGCTGTGGGCATGGAAGCGCACGGCTTTGCGCCCGACAACGTCATCGACGCGGTCAAGCAGGAGACCAAGCTCGGCACCGATCGCCAGCACGTCCTGCGCGAAACCATCATGGCTTGCCGCAAGGGCGGCCGTGTCTCGGTTCCCGGCGTCTACGGCGGCATCGGCGACAAGTTCCCGATCGGCGCCTTCATGGAAAAGGGCCTGACCATCAAGACCGGCCAGACCCACGTCCAGAAGTACCTGCCGCACCTGCTCGAGCTGATCATGGACGGCAAGATCGAGACCACCGACATCATCAGCCACCGCCTGCCGCTGGAAGAAGCCCCGACCGGCTACAAGAACTTCCACGACAATCCGAACGAATGGCGCAAGGTGATCCTGTCGCCGCACTAGAACCCGGCTTCGGGCGTGCAGACAAAGGAGGCGAGGGCTCGGCCTTCGCCTCCTTTTCTATGGGCGCGCCACGGCCGCGCGTTCATGCTCCAGCAGCCAACGCTTGCGCTCCACACCGCCGGCGTAGCCGGTCAGGGCGCCGCCCGCGCCGATCACACGGTGACAGGGCGTGACGATCCCGACCGGATTGGCCCCGTTCGCCAGGCCCACGGCGCGCACCGCCGTCGGCTGGCCGATCGCCGCAGCCAGTTGGCCGTAGCTGCGCGTCTCCCCGGCCGGAATGTCCCGCAGCGCCGCCCACACCCGCCGCTGGAACTCGGTGCCGCCGGTCGTGATGCTCAGGCCGTCGAACGCCCGAAGGTCTCCGGCGAACCACGCCTGCAGCGCCGCGCGCACCGGCTCGGGCGCCTCGCCCTCCACCAGCGCCACCGCGCCGTAGTGGCGGATCAGGAGCCGTCGCAGCCGGTCCTCGTAGTCGTGGAAATCGAGCGCCCGCAGCACGCCGTCCGCGTCCGTGGCGGTCAGCACCTGCCCGATCGGGCTGTCCATCCGCCCCAGGATCAGCCGCAGGGGTTCTCTCTTCATCTCGCCTCTCCCGTCTCCATCGCCCGCCGCCAGTAGAGGGCGCCGTACGCCCGCCACGGCCGCCAGCCCTCGGCCCGAGCAACCAGCGCCGGATTTTGGATTTCCAACCGGTCGTCCGCCAGCCTGTTGTCGATGATCCAGTCGCCCGGCGGCCGCAGTCCCGGCCGCTCGGCCATCGCCGTCGCCAGCATGGGATCGGCGGACAGATCGCGCGCGATCGCCTCCGGGTCGGCGGCTAGGTCGAACACGCGCCGCACCCGCGCCAGCACGCACGGCAGCGCCTTCAGCGACGACAGCTCGACCGAGACGGCCAAGCGGCCCGCCCCGCCGTCGCGCACGGAGACCTCGCCCTCCGCGCCGTCAACCGACATGGACAGGCGCCGCGTCCAGACCCCGCCCCGCACCGTCTCCCCTTCGGCTTGGCGCTCGGCCAGCGCCTGCATCATCGCCGCGACGTCATAGGGCGCGCGATAGCCGAGGCTCAGCGTCAGTCCGCCCGACGCCGTCCGCCCGCCTCGACGCCGCAGCGCCAGAGGCGGCCGGCCGTACAGCGTCTGAAAGGTTTCGTTGAAGCGCCGCACACTGCCGAACCCCGACGCCAGCGCCACATCGGCCATCGACAGGTCCGAGTCGTGGATCAGCGTCTTGGCCAGCAGCACCCGCCGCGTCTGCGCCACGCTGACCGGGGCCGCGCCCAGATGCTGGCGGAACAGCCGGCGAAGGTGCCGACCGCCGACGCCCAGCCGCGCCGCCAACCCCTCCACATCGCCCCCGTCCAGCGCTCCCGCCTCGATCAGGGCCATGGCTCGGCTGACCGTGCTGACCGACCCGCGCCAGGCCGCCATGTCGGGCGCTGTCTCCGGCCGGCAGCGCAGGCAGGCCCGTAGTCCCGCCGCCTCGGCCGAGGCGGCGCTCCGGTGAAACACCACATTCTCGCGGTGGGGCGTGCGCGCCGGGCACACCGGCCGACAATAGATTCCCGTCGAGACCACGC
The DNA here is from genome assembly GCA_023456105.1 of Pseudomonadota bacterium. GTDB lineage: Bacteria > Pseudomonadota > Alphaproteobacteria > Caulobacterales > Caulobacteraceae > Brevundimonas. Next base: position 9,100 of record JAEYAO010000052.1, read on the forward strand.
CGGTGAAGAAGCGCCCGTCGAAGCGGGCGTCCCGCGCCTGCACCGCCTTCCAGCAAATGTCCGGGTTCAGTTCCACGGGCGGAAGATGATCCGTGCGTCGCCGTCTGTCTCGCGGTTTTCGGACGCGGATCAGCAGGCCTGGCGCCCGTCCCGTCCGGTGACCAGGCGCAACGCGGCGCTGATCATGCGCCACGTCTCGCCGATGAAGCTTCCGGCGACCGACATCATGATGATCGCCGCGATCACGCCTTCGCCGGTCGAGAATGCCGTGGTCACCCGTCTGACGAAATCCTCCACCGTGCCGACCCAGATCACGGACGACAGCGGCGACGCCAGCCACAGCCAGGCGGCGAACACGGCCCCTGCGCCCGCGAACGCCACGTCTCCCGCGGCCGTCAACCGCACCGGCGAACCCGTCGCGGCTCGCATCAGGTCAAAGGCGATGCGCGCGGCCATATAGGCCAGCACCGGCCAGAAGCTCAGCGCCACCAGGTCGGAGGCGATCCGCCCATAGTCGACCCCTTCCATGACCCCGCCCGCCAGGGTGCTGGGCGCAATGGATGCGCCGAGCGCGCCCGTCCACCACAGCAGGGCGACGCTCCAGCCCACGGCGCTGGACACGGCGCGGGCGCTGGGCGACATGGCGGCGGCGTGCGGCGCGCGATCTTCACGCGGTCTGCGACCCCGCTCGCAGGCCTTGGCCAACTGCTCGCTCCAGGCGTCCCCGCTCAGCCCGCCCAGTTCGAACAGCCCCAGGTCCTGCACCCGCCACCGGGTCAGGAACGCGGGCTTGGTCGCCTGCCGTTCGATGAAGAAGCCGGCGATGGTCAGCAGGCCCACGATCGTCACCGCGCCAGTGATCAGGCCGTGCAGCCCTTGCGTGATTGCCTGCCCCACCGTCACGTCGCCGACGATGCTGCGCACGACCACGCCTACAAGCGTGATCGCCGCCAGCACCGCAAACCCCGCCTTCACCCCGAACAGCCACCAGGGATAGAGCTCGGGCCCCACCAGCCCCTGCGTCTCGCCGTACCGGCTGGCCACCGCCAGCGGATGGCCGAAGTCGCGCAGCACCGCCTCTTCCTCCGCCTCGTTCAGCGGCCGTCCCAGCTCGGCCTCCCGCGCTTCCATCCGCGTCATCAGCAGGTCGCGCAGTTCGGCGACGATGTCCTCGCGCTTGGCGGCGGGCAGCTGCGCGGCCACCGCCCTCAGATAGCGTTCGGTCAGGTTCAGTGCGTTCATGATCGGTCCCTCCTCCGGCCCGATGTTCAAAGGATACGCTCGAGAGACGCGCTGATGCGCCGCCACTCGTCCGCCAGTCTGGTCAGCATCGCCTCGCCTTCGGGCGACAGGCGGTAGAAGCGCTTCTTCCGCTTCTCCTCCTCGCGCCATTCGCTGAGCAGCAGCCCCTGCCCCTCCAGCCGGCGCAGCAGCGGATAAAGGGTGCTTTCCTCCATCTCGATGCCGTCCTCGGCCAGGGCGACGCGCAGCGAATAGCCGTACTGCTCGCTTCTGAGCCGAGCCAGCACGGCCAGAATCAGCGACCCCCGCCGCAGCTCCAGCCGCAAGCTCTCAAACAGATCCGCCTCGCCCATCGAAGCCGCTCCCGCCGCGTCACATAGTGTGTGGCGCACAGTGTATGGCGCATTGCCCTTCTGTTCGTCAAGCGCGTTGCGTGAAGCCGCCGCAGGCCGCTACTCTCGCGCATCGTGGGGAGGCAGGTTTGCGTCTGAGCTGGAACGAAAATCGCGCCCGCGCGGCGGCGTTCTCGCGCGAATGGAGCGACGCGCGCTACGAGCGGGGCGACACCCAGACCTTTTACAACGAGTTCTTCGAGATCTTCGGGATCAAGCGCCGCAAGGTCGCGACCTTCGAGGAGCCGGTAAAGAAGCTCGGCGCCAGACAGGGCTTCATCGACCTGTTCTGGAAGGGCAAGCTGCTGGTCGAGCAGAAGTCGGCCGGACGCGATCTGAGCCGAGCCCGCACCCAGGCGCTGGATTACTTCCCGGGCCTGAAGGACCACGAGCTTCCGCGCTACATCCTGGTCTGCGACTTCCAGACCTTTCACCTGACCGACCTCGACACGCGCGAGGAGACCCGCTTCGCCCTGGCCGACCTGCCGGCGCATGTCGAAGCATTCGGCTTTGTCGTGGGCATTGAAAAGCGGGTGTTCCGGGACCAGGACCCGGTCAACGTCATCGCCGCCGAGCTGATGGGCAAGCTGCACGACGCGCTTAAGGCGTCCGGCTATGGCGGCGCTTCGCTTGAGCGGCTGCTGGTGCGGCTGCTGTTCTGCCTGTTCGCAGACGACACCGGCATCTACGACGAACTGGGCATGTTCCAGACCTGGATCGAGGACCGCACGGCCGAGGACGGCTCGGATCTCGGCCCCAAGCTGGCCCAGCTGTTTCAGGTGCTGAACACCCCGGTGGAGGCGCGCCAGACCAATCTGGACGAGAACCTGGCCCGCTTCCCGTATATCAACGGCGACCTGTTCGCCCTGCCCCTGCCGATCCCGGCCTTTGACAGGGCCATGCGCGACCGGCTGCTGGAGGCCTGCGGCTTTTCCTGGGAAAAGATCAGCCCGGCCATCTTCGGCGCCCTGTTCCAGTCGGTGATGAACGCCGGAGAGCGCCGGGCCAAGGGCGCCCACTACACCACCGAAAAGAACATCCTGAAGGTCATCGAGCCGCTGTTCCTTGACGATCTGCGCGCCGAACTGGCGCGCATCCGCGAGCTGAAGCGCGGGCGCGAGGCGGCGCTGCGCGCCTTCCAGAACAAGCTGGCGGGCTTGACGTTGTTCGACCCCGCCTGCGGCTGCGGCAACTTTCTGATTATCGCCTATCGCGAGCTGCGCCTGCTCGAGATCGCGGTGCTGAAGGCGCTTTATCCGTCGGGCCAGCTGGACCTGGAGGCCGCCGCTCTGTCCAAGGTGGACGTCGATCAGTTCTACGGCATCGAGATCGACGAGTTCCCCGCCCGCATCGCCGAAACGGCCATGTGGATGATGGACCACATCATGAACAACCGCCTGAGCCAGGAGTTCGGCCAGGTCTTCGCCCGCATCCCGCTGAAAGCCTCAGCCCACATCGTCCACGGCGACGCCCTGGAGGTGGACTGGACGACCGTCCTGCCGTCCGAGCGGTGCAGCTATGTGCTCGGCAATCCGCCGTTCCTTGGCGCCAAGGTTCAATCCGAGGGACAGCGCGAACAGGTCCGCCGCATAGCCGCTCTGGGTAGGTCCGGCGGCACGCTCGACTTCGTCGCCGCCTGGTTCATCAAGGCAGGCGCCTACGTCCAGGGCTCGCACGCTCGCATCGGCTTTGTCTCGACCAACTCCATCACCCAGGGCGAACAGGTCGCCCAGCTGTGGCCCATCCTGTTCGACCGCTACGGGCTGGAGATCGCCTTTGCCCACCGCACCTTCAACTGGGGCTCGGACGCGCGCGGCAAGGCCCACGTCCACGTCGTCGCCATCGGCCTGACCCGCCGCGACGACGAGCCGGCCGAGAAGAGGCTGTTCAGCTATCCCGACATCAACGGCGAACCTGAGGAGAGCCGGCACGCGGCGCTGTCGCCGTATCTGTTCGACGCGTCGAGGCTGGCGGACCGGCATCTCTGCACTCGAGAAACCTCAAGGCCTCTTTCGGCCGCTCCAAAGGTGATCAGCGGCTCCCAACCACTCGATTATGAGCAGTACATCTTCGGTGCTGAAGATCGGGCAAGCTTCTTGGCCATAGAGCCAGGAGCTGCCGCCTACCTCCGGCCCTATGTAGCAGCAGACGATTTCATCAACGGGCGCAAGCGGTGGATACTCAGCCTTCAGGGCGCTAGCCCTGCCCACCTTCGAGAGATGCCGAGTATATTGGCGCGCATGCGCACCGTGCGTGAGCGGCGTCGAGAGAGTGTGCGCAAAAGCACTCTAGCTATCGCCGATTACCCGGAGCGATACGGGGTCGAGGTGATCCCAGACAAGCCCTTCCTCGTGATACCGAAGGTTAGTTCGGAACGTCGTCAATACGTGCCGATCGGCTATCTTGAACCTCCCGCTATCGCTAGTGACTTGGTTTTCGTCATTCGAGACGCCGATCTGAGCGTATTTTCAATGATCACAAGTGCGGCGCATATGGCGTGGCTGCGGAATATTGGCGGGCGACTCAAGAGCGACTACCGATACTCAATCGGCCTCGTCTACAACACCTTCCCCTAGCCCACGCTCACCGACGCCGACAAGGCTAGGCTCGACGCCCTCGCCCAGGCCGTGCTCGACGCCCGCGCCGCCCATCCCGATGCGACACTGGCCGACCTCTACGATCCCGACGTCATGCCCGCGGACCTGCGCAAGGCGCACCGCGCGCTCGACCTGGCGGTGGACCGCCTCTATCGCAAGGCGCCGTTCGAGAGCGACCGCGAGCGGGTCGAGCACCTGTTCATGCTCTACGAGAAAATGACCGCCGGCCTGCTCGCCAAGCCGTCCAGGGCGAAGCGCCGCAGGACGACCGCCGCCTAGTCTCGCCTCACGAACACAGTCCCGGCCGCCCCGCCTCCAGGTGCAGGTGGTCGTGGTGGACGGCGTTGTAGTCGGGGCTCAGGGTCGTGCCGAAGATGCGGCAGGCGTCGTCGCGGATGCGGCGCAGAAAGCGCGCCTCGGCATCTCCGCCGTTCCAATCGGCCGCCACCGTGATCCGCCGGCCGTCCCTCAAGCGCACCCCGGCGAAGTCCAGGGCGGCGGCGCGGCCGTGGGCGCTGGGGCGGGTGCTGCCGCGCCCGTTGTTCACCGGCCGGCAGGCGTAGACGCCGAAATGGTCGATCTGCACCACCTCCGAGCCCAGGATCTCGCGCGCCGCCGGTTCCAGCGACTGTCGCCGCCAGACGCTCAGCGCCAGCGCCGTCTCGCACGTCATGGTCACGTCGCCCGGCGCCATGCGCGCCACCGTGCCGAGGTCGGCGCCCAGCACCCCCGCATCCGTCAGGCCGCAGGTGTCGGTGTCCATTCGGTCGGGCACAGGGCTGAAGCGCACCCGCGCCGCCGTCAGCTCGGCCGCGCACCGCTGCAGGTCGCCGCCCGCCCGCGACACCGCCCCGCGCGTGCCGCTGTCGATCGCGCGGTCGATCAG
>JAEYAO010000073.1 GCA_023456105.1 Pseudomonadota bacterium
GGCCACGACCGGACCCACGACCGGTCAGGCGCCCGCCGCCCAGACCCAGCCGGTGGGCGCGACCGCCGACATTCCGCAGAACCCGACCGAGCCGGCGACCACGCCGGCCCAGCCCGCCGCGCCGGCCGCCGCCGCGCCGGCCGCCCAGTAAGAGGCGAGCAGAGATCCATGGCTGACGCGACCCTTCATCCGCGCGACGTTCACGCAGACCAGCACCATCCGGCCGACCACGGCCACAAGATGGGCTTCTTCACCCGCTGGTTCATGTCCACCAACCACAAGGACATCGGCCTGCTGTACCTGGGCTTCGCGATCTTCGCGGGCCTTTTGGGCGGCGCCCTGTCCGGCCTGATCCGCTGGGAGCTGGCCGAGCCGGGCATTCAGCTGTTCCGCGAGGGCTCGATCATCCAGAACCTCGGCCTCGTGGAGGCCTCCAAGCACGGCTACAACGTCACCGTCACGGCCCACGCCCTGATCATGGTGTTCTTTGTGGTCATGCCGGCGACGATGGGGGGCTTCGCCAACTACTTCACCCCGATCATGATCGGGGCGCCGGACATGGCCTTTCCGCGCCTGAACAACATCTCGTTCTGGCTGCTGTTCTTCGCCTTTCTGCTGCTGTGCCTGAGCCTGTTCGTGGACGGCGGACCGGGGCGCGGCTTCGGAGGCGGCTGGACGGCCTATCCGCCCTTGTCGACCACCGGCCACACCGGGCCGTCGTTCGATCTGGCCATCTTCGCCCTGCACGTGGCGGGCGCCAGCTCGATCCTGGGCGCGATCAACTTCATCACCACCATCTTCAACATGCGCGCGCCCGGCATGACCCTGCACCGCATGCCGCTGTTCGCCTGGGGCGTGCTGATCACGGCCTTCCTGCTGCTGCTGTCGCTGCCGGTGCTGGCGGGCGCCATCACCATGCTGCTGACGGACCGCAACTTCGGCACCTCCTTCTTCAACCCGGCCGGCGGCGGCGACCCGGTGATGTACCAGCACCTGTTCTGGTTCTTCGGCCATCCCGAAGTGTACATCATGATCCTGCCGGGCTTCGGCATCATCAGCCACATCGTCTCGACCTTCAGCCGCAAGCCGATCTTCGGCTATCTGGCGATGGCCTATGCGATGGTGGCGATCGGCTTCATCGGCTTCATCGTGTGGGCGCACCACATGTACACGGTGGGCATGAGCATCAATCTGCGCGCCTATTTCGTGGCCGCGACCATGATCATCGCCGTGCCGACGGGGGTGAAGATCTTCAGCTGGATCGCCACCATGTGGGGCGGCTCCATCAGCTTCAAGACGCCCATGCTGTGGGCGATCGGCTTCATCTTCCTGTTCACCGTCGGCGGCGTGACCGGCGTGGTGCTGTCCAACGCCGGCATCGACTACAGCCTGCACGACACCTATTATGTCGTGGCGCACTTCCACTATGTGCTGTCGCTTGGCGCCATCTTCTCGATCTTCGCGGGCTTCTACTACTGGTTCGAGAAGATGTTCGGGGTGAAGTACAACGAGTTCCTGGGCGCCGCGCACTTCTGGATCATGTTCGTGGGGGTCAACCTGGTGTTCTTCCCGCAACACTTCCTGGGCCTGCAGGGCATGCCGCGCCGATACATCGACTATCCCGAGGCCTACACCCTGTGGAATCAGGTGTCGTCGTGGGGCTATGTGGTCACCATCGTCGGCGTCGGCGTCTTCCTGCTGATGCTGCTGGAGGCCGCCGTGCGTCGCCGCAAGGGCGTCGCCAATCCGTGGGGCGAAGGCGCCACCACCCTGGAGTGGACCCTGTCCTCGCCGCCGCCGCAGCACCAGTTCAACGAACTGCCGGTGGTCACGGCCGAGAAGCATTGAGGCCAGGCGTCCTGTGCCGAACACAGGTTTGAAGCAGCGGTCCCCGTCACGCAGAGCGACGGCGACCGCTCTTCTTCTTGTCTCGGCCGCTTTGACCGCCGCGACCTTCGCGTTCGCAGCGGAGGGGCTTGAAACCAAGTGGCTGAAAGTGGCCGCGATGCTGTCTTGGCTCATCGCGACGCTCGTCGGTCCCAGGGCGAGCCGGCCCAGCGACCTGCTGCATGATCGTTATCTCCAACTGCACCTGATCACCTCGTTGGCGATCATTCTTCGGGCGGTGTCGGTCGAATAGCGGCGACGCAGTTGCGAGCCGGCGTGTTTTTCCCCGTCGCCGGACAGTTGGTCCCGGCGACACGGCGGGTCGATCGGAGTAGACAGCGCGCATGGCGCATAGCGAGGCGAGACAGGAAGGGCGGACCAGGGCGATCTCGACCGCGCAGCCGGAGGATTTCTTCCAGCTGCTGAAGCCCCGCGTCATGTCTCTGGTGGTGTTCACCGCCGCGACCGGCCTGATCGTGGCCCAGAATCGCGGCGGCGGTAGCCTGCATCCGCTGGCCGCCGCGATCGCGATCCTGTGCATCGCCTGCGGAGCGGGCGCGGCCGGCGCGCTGAACATGGCGCTGGAGGGCGAGACCGACGCCCTGATGCGGCGCACGCGCGGACGGCCTGTGGCGGCCGGGCGGGTGCGCGGCCACGACGCCATGGCGTTCGGCGTCATCCTGTCGGTGTTCTCGGTGATGCTGCTGGGCATGACCGCCAACTGGCTGGCGGCGGGTTTGCTCGCCATGACGGTGGTCTATTACGCCGGCTTCTACACCCTGCTGCTGAAGCGCAGGACGCCGCAGAACATCGTCATCGGCGGGGCGGCGGGCGCCTTTCCGCCGGTGATCGGCTGGGCGGCGGCGACGGGTTCCGCGCCCTGGCAGGCGTGGCTGCTGTTTTTGATCATCTTTCTGTGGACGCCGCCGCACAGCTGGGCGCTGGCGCTGTATTCGGCCGGCGACTACGCCAAGGCCGGCATTCCGATGATGCCGGTGGCGCGGGGCGCGCGCTCGACCCGCCTGCAGATCCTGATCTATTCGCTGCTGTTCACGCCTGTCGCCATCGCGCCGGGAATCGTGGGGCCGGGCGGGGCCATCTACCTGACGGTGGCGGTCGCTGGCGGCCTGGCGTTCCTGCTGCTGGCGTGGCGGCTGTTCCGCTCACGCGCCGGCGACGAGCCGGACAAGGCGGAGGCCGTGGGGCGCGAGGCCGCCTTGTACGACGTGCGCGCGCAGGCCAAGCCGGCGCGCGACCTGTTCGCCTTTTCGATCCTGTATCTGATGGCCCTGTTTGCGGCGCTCTTGGTCGAGGCGCTGCCGGGGGTGGGAGGCTGACCGCCATGATCACGCTGAGCCCCGAAGAGCTGGCGGCCCGCAAGCGGCGCAACCTGTGGATCGCGCTGGGGCTGGTCGGCTTCATCCTGCTGGTGTTCACCACCACCGTGCTGCGGCTGCACCAGAACCAGGACGACGCGGCGGCCACGGCCGAGCGCATGCGGGCCCAGGAGGCGGCGGGCACGAGCTTCTCCCCGCCCAGCGGCGCGCCGACGCAGTCCGTCGCCGCCCGGCCGGAGACGCAGCGGTGAACCGCAAGAACCTGATCGCCCTCGCCTGCGTGCTGGGCGTCATGGGCATGACGGGCGCGGCGTTCGCGGCCGTGCCGCTGTACCGCCTGTTCTGCCAGGTGACCGGCTTCGACGGCACGACCATGCGGGCGGACAAGGCCTCCGACGTGGTGCTGGACGAGACGGTGCTGGTGCGGTTCGACACAAACGTGCGCGACCTGCCGATGCGGTTCCGCGCCGAACAGGTCAGCCAGCGGGTGCGGATCGGCGCCACCGGCATGGCCTATTTCGACGTCACCAACACCTCGGATCAGCCGATCCAGGCGACCGCCGCCTATAATGTCGTGCCGGAGCGGGCGGGCCCCTATTTCCAGAAGCTGCAATGCTTCTGCTTCGACGGCCAGACCATCGCGCCGGGCGAGACGCGCCAGTTCCCCGTGCAGTATTTCGTGGCCCCCGAGATCGCCACCGACCGTGAGGCGAAGGGGGTGAAGGAGATCACCCTGTCCTACACCTTCTATCCGACCAAGGACGCGCCAGAGGCGGGCTGAACGAGTTTGTGGCGATCTGGCGGCGCGCCTCTGGCGTGGCGGAAAAGGCGGCGGTATAGCTGAAAAGAAAAGGCGGCTATGTCGCCTGACGAGGGGAGAGGGACTCGCATGGCCGACGCGCACGCCAAGCCGCACCACGATTATCACCTGGTGGATCCCAGCATCTGGCCGTTCGTGTCGTCGTTCGCCGCATTCGTGATGTTCCTGGGCGCCGTGGTCTGGATGCGCGGCCTGGTTCCCGCCGGAAACGACGTCGCCGGACAGCTGCTGAGCGACGGCAAGCCGGCCCTGTTCTTCGCCGGTCTGGCGGGGGTGCTGATCTGCATGGCCGGCTGGTGGTCGGACGTGATCAAGGAAGGCCGCGCGGGCGATCATACGCCGGTGGTGTCGCTGGGCCTGCGCTACGGCATGATCCTGTTCATCGCCTCGGAGGTGATGTTCTTTGTCGCCTTCTTCTGGATGTTCTTCGACATGGCCCTGTTCCACGAGAGCCGGGCTCTGACGCCGGAGGTGGGGGCCTGGGCCGACACCGCCGCCGCCTGGTCCACCTGGCCGCCGCAGGGGGTGGAGGTGCTGAGCCCCTGGCAACTGCCGCTGCTGAACACCGTGACCCTGCTGCTCAGCGGCTGCACCGTCACCTGGGCGCACCATGCGGTGCAGGTGGGCGACCGGGCCGGGGCCAAGCTCGCGCTGATCATCACCGTGGCCCTGGGGGTGCTGTTCACCTTCGTGCAGGCCTATGAGTACAACCACATCCTCCACGAGAACCTGTTCTTCAACGAAGAGGCGCTGAACTCGGGCCTGTACGGGTCGGTGTTCTTCCTGGCCACGGGCTTTCACGGTTTCCACGTGCTGGTGGGCACCATCTTCCTGGCCGTGTGCCTGCTGCGCCTGCTGAAGGGGCATCTGACGCCCGAGAAGCATTTCGGCTTCGAGGCGGCGGCCTGGTACTGGCACTTCGTGGACGTGGTGTGGCTGTTCCTGTTCGCCTTCGTCTACGTCGTCTTCGGTTGATCGCAGGGCGGGTCTCGCGATCCTCCCCCCATGGGGGAGGGGGACCATGCGCAGCATGGAGGAGGGGGAACCTTCTCCCGCCGTGCGGCGACGAGACCCCCTCCACCGCTTCGCGGTTCCCCGCGCCTGAGGGGGGAGGAGCGTTCTAGTGCTGAGACGCTTTCCGTGGCTGCTGACGGCCTTGGTGCTGCCCCTGGTCGGCGTGCTGGTCGCGCTGGGCGTGTGGCAGGTCGAGCGGCTGCGCTGGAAAGAAGGCTTGATCGATGCGGCGGCGGCGGCGCAGGGCCGCCCGCCCGCGCCGCTGGCCGAGGTGCTGGCGGGGGGCGCGCCCGAGTTCCGGCGCGTGATCGTCGCCTGCCCAGGCCTCGCCACCGCGCCGTTCGTCGAACTGCAGAGCATCCTGGAGGGAGAGGCGGGCGTGCGGCTGGTGTCGGCGTGCCGGCCGGCGGAAGAGGCCTTCACCCTGCTGGTCGATCGGGGGTTCATCGCCGACGGGGTGGCGACGCGGCCGCGCGTGCTGCCCTCCACCCTGCCGGGCGTGATCGTAGGCGAGTTGCGCACGTCGCCGGAGCCCGCGGCCCTGGCGCCGCCGCCGGCGAACGGACGCTTCTACACCCGTGACGGCCCCGCCATGGCGCGGGCGCTGGGCGTCCAGGGGGCGCTCAGGCCCGAGGTGGCGTTCGCGGTCAGCACCGCCAACCCCGAGACGCCGGCCCTTCGCCCCTCCGCGCCGCCCCCGGCGTTTTCGAACAACCACCTGGGTTACGCCCTGACGTGGTTCGGACTGGCGATCGCGCTGGTCGGCTTCTATGCAGCGCTGCTGCGTCGCCGTTTGAAGAAAGACCTCTCCTGACCCATCGTCTTCACACCTTGTCCAACGGCGTGCGCGTCCTGTGCGATCCCATGCCGGGCCTCAAGACCCTGGCGGTCGTCGTGGCCGTGAAGGGCGGCGCGCGTTGGGAGGACGAGGCGCGATCCGGCTGGTCGCACCTGCTGGAGCACCTGGTGTTCAAGGGCGCGGGCGACATGGCCGCGCGCGAGATCGTGGAGCGGATCGAGGCGGAGGGCGGCTCCATCAACGCCGCCACCGGCTATGAGCGCACCAGCTTCGAGGTGCGGGGCCTGCAAGGCTCGCTCGGCCTGTCGATGCAGGTGCTGTCGGACCTGCTGTTCCGGCCGACGCTCGATCCCGACGAGATCGAGCGCGAAAAGGACGTGGTCGCCCAGGAGATCGCCGAGGCCTTCGACACACCCGACGACCACGTGTTCGAAATGGCCCAGACCCAGGCCTTCGCCGGCCAGCCGCTGGGCCGGCCGATCCTGGGGTCGAACGACAGCCTTCGGCCGGTGGACCGCGAGGGGATCGAGGGCTGGCGGCGCGCGCTGTATGCGCCCGAGCGGATGGTGGTCACGGCGTCGGGCGCCGTGGACGAGGCCGAGCTGCTGGCGCTGGCCGAGCGTTGGTTCGGGGCGGAGGCGCGGTCGGGTGATCGGGCGGCGCCGGAGGCCGCGCGCTTCACCGGCGGTCATGACCGGCTCAACCGCCGCATCGAGCAGTCCAACCTGGTGTTTCAACTGCCCGGCCTGGCCGCGACCGATCCGGCGCTGCCGGCGATGCGGTTGTTCGGCGAGATCCTCGGCGGAGGCATGGCGTCTCGCCTGTTCCAGAGCGCGCGCGAGGAGCGGGGGCTGGCCTACGCCATCGACGCCTACCAGGAAGCCTATGAGGACACGGGCGTGCTCGGCGTCTATGCGGGCGCGGCGGCGGACCGGGCCGTGGCTCTGGCGGAAGTCGCCGCCGCCGAGGTGCGCGGGCTGGTCGAGCAGGGGCCCACGGACGCCGAACTGTCGCGCGCCAAGGCGGTGCTGAAGGGCGGGCTCTGGATGGCCGACGAGAATCCGATGAGCCGGGCGGGACGTGCGGCGGCCCAGACGCTGATCTTCGGCACGCCGGTTCCGACCGACGTCTCGGTGGAGCAGATGGAGGCGGTCACGGCCGACGACCTGCGGGCCGTCGGCGCGCGGCTGCTGGAGGGCGGAAGGGCGGCCACGGCGGTCTTGGGACCAAGAGCGGGCGCCCCGGCCGGCGAGGCCTTCTCCCGCGCGCTGTTCGCCTAGGCGGGCTGAAGCTGCAAACCGGCCTCCGCCTCGGCGATCAGGTCTCGGTCGTCCACCTGCCAGGGATGGAAGTCGGGCCGGTAGAAGGCGAGGTAGTCGCCCAGCATCCGGCGATACAGGCCCGGCTTCAGCCACAGCCAGCGGAACAGGCCGAAGCGCGCCTTCCAGCCGGTGATCCCGTCCTGCTCCAGCAGCATCAGCGTGGTCTCGCGCACCGTCTTGGTGAACAGCAGGGTGGTCAGCAGCATGGCCCAGCGACGGATGCTCCAGCGCCGCCACGGCGAGAGGTTGCGCGCCGCATGCATGAAGACGTCATAGGCCACGCCCTTGTGCTCGATCTCCTCGATCGAATGCCAGCGCCACAGCTGCGCCAAGTTCTCGGGCGCGCCGTCGAGGAAGGCCGAGTCTGCCAGCAGCCGGTGGGCGAAGGCGGCGGTGAAATGCTCCAGCGCCATGGTGGCCGCCAGCTGCGCCAGAGCGGGCCTGGCGCGCGCCACGTCCAGCCGCGCGTTAACATAGGCCTCGATGGCGGCGGTCTGGTAGCCGGCGCGGGCGGTGATCTCGTTGAAGGCGATGTGCTCGCGCGTGTGGGCGCCTTCTTGGGCGGTGAAGGCGCGGATGTCGGCGGCGAGGTGCGGCGGCGCATCCTTGGCGAAGCGGCGCACCGATTGGATAAAGAAGCGCTCGCCGTCCGGGAACGTCAGGCTGAGGGCGTTCAGCACGGCCGTGCCGTAGGGGTCGCCGTTCAGCCACCAGCGTGGCGTGGGCGCGTCCCGGTCGATAAACAGGGGGCGCGGCTTGATCTCGAGGTCGGCGGGCGAGGCGTGGACGGTCATGGCGTCGGCTCCTGATCGGATCTGGAAGATGGATATAACTGACAACCATGTCAACTAATCGGCCGACTCGGCGCAGGGGTGCCTTGGCGCGAGAAGAGGCGGTGGAGGCCGCGCGCGACCTGTTGCTGGCCGGCGGCGCATCGGCGGTGACGCTGAAGGCGGTGGGAGAGCGCATGGGCGTGGGGCACGCCAATCTGATCCATCACTTTGGCTCGGCGGCGGGGCTGCAGGGGGCGGTGATGGACCGGATGGTGCGCGACCTGGCCGAGCGCCTGGATGCGGGGTTGGCCGAAGCGCCCGCGAACCCTGGCCGAGCCGCCATGCTGGATCAGGTGTTCGACGCCTTCGGAGAGGGCGGCGCGGCGCGGCTGGGCGCCTGGATGGTCATGCAGGGGGAGGCGGGCCGGGCCGACGCCTTCGCCGAGGTGGTCCGCGACCAGGCCGAGCGGCTGGCGAGCCTGGCGGGCGGGGGCGAGGCGGCGCGGGAGCGGGCGCGGGCGGTGGTGACGACGGCCGTCTACATGGCCTTCGCCGACGGCCTGATCGGCGAGGTGCTGACCCAGATGCTGGAGGCGCCGCGCGACCTGGGGCGAGGCCTGGCCGCGCGGGCGATCGAGGCCGTGCTTAACGAGGACTTGGAGGCGGGGGGCGACAGGTCTTAAGGTGCGCCTCCATGGCGCTTCTGGACTGGATGAGCGACGGCGGGACCGGCTGGGTCCGCGGCGACGGGGTGCGCCTGCGCAGCCCGCGACCGTCCGACTACGAGGCGTGGTCGGCGCTCCGGTATGACAGTCGCCGCTATCTGCAGCCGTGGGAGCCGCGCTGGCCCGAGGACGACCTGTCCAAGGCGGCGTTCAAGCGAAGGCTGTCGATCTATCAACGCGAGACGGAGCTGGGGACCGCGCTTCCGATGTTCGTGTTCGACGCGGCCGGCCACGAGCTGTTCGGCGCGGTGACCCTGTCCAACGTGCGGCGCGGCGTGGCCGAGACGGGGACGCTGGGTTACTGGATCGGCCAGCCCTTCGCCGGGCGCGGTTACGCCACCGCGGCGGTCAGCGCCATGGCGCTCCACGCGTTTTCACGTCTTAAGCTGCACCGACTGGAGGCGGCCTGCCTGCCGACCAACCACGCATCCCGCCGCGTGCTTGAAAAGTCGGGCTTTCGCCATGAGGGCCAGGCCAGGGCTTATCTTAAAATTAACGGCGAATGGGCAGATCATCTGCTGTTCGGCCTGCTCGAGGACGAAGTGGATCACGGCGGCTGACCGGCCGTCAGGAGGGCGAGGGGCCTTGAACGCGCGAGCCAGATCGCTGGCCTGGGACGCCACGACCTCCATCGAGGCGCTGGCCGCCGCCGACACCGCCCTGTGGGTGTGGACGCCGGCCGAGGACCAGCTTCGTTTCACCGGCGCGACGCGGTCGCTGGGTCTGGGTCCGCTGGCGCCCGACTGTTCGGCCGCCGGCTTTGTCGCCCTGGCCCTGCCGCAGGACCGCAGCCTGGCCGAGCGAATGCTGAAGCCTCAGGCGGAGGGGACGGAGGTGGCCGTGCGCCTGCGCATGCGCGGCGCCGAGACCTGCCTGTGGCGGGGCGTGTGGCTGGAGGACGGCCTGCGCGCGGCGGGCGTGGTGGCGCTGGAGACGAAGTTCGCCGGATCGGACCGCGACGCCCTCACCGGCCTGCTGGATCGCCGCACCTTTCTGCAGCGGGTCGGCGAGATGCTGGTCCAGCCCGGCGACTTTGAGCTGGTGGTCGGCGACGTCGATCGGATGCGCAGGCTGAACGAGGCGCTGGGCCATGAGCGGGCGGACCTGGTGCTGTCGGCGCTGGGCTCACGTCTGGCCGCGGCCTTCACCGCGGAGGCGGCGCAGGCGCGCATCGGCGAGGACGAATTCGCGGTGCTGGTGCGCAAGGGCGCGCGCTCGGCCTCGCTGCGCATGCGCGAGGCGCTGGAGCAGCCGCTGAGGGTCGCGGGCTTCGACATCTATCCCACCGTCTCCATCGGCGCGCTGCAGGTCGAGGGCGGACCGGACGCGCCAGACGCGGCCGAACTGCTGCGCCGGGTCGAGCTTGCGGTCGAGTCGGCCAAGAGCGTCGGACGTGGTGGATCGGCCGCCTATGGCCGGGCGCTGGAGAGTGACTCGCTCAGCCGGCTGGCGCTGGAGGCGGACCTCAGGAACGCCTTCCTGCGCGGCGAGATCGTGCCCTTCTTCCAGCCGATCGTGAACCTGAACACCGGGGCGGTGGCGGGGTTCGAGGCGCTGGCGCGCTGGCGTCACCCCCGGCGCGGCCTGGTGCCGCCCGACGAGTTCCTGGGGCTGACCGACGACCTTGGGATGATGAATGAGCTCGGCCTGCTGATGATGACCGAGTCGGCGTGTCAGCTGGCCGAGTGGCTGCGGCGGCATCCGCAGGCCGGGCATCTGTTCTGCAGCGTCAACCTGTCGGTGGGCGAGATCGAGCGGGCGCACCTGGTGGAGGACGTCCAGCGCATCATCGCCGACACCGGCCTGCCGCGCGGCGCCTTGAAGCTGGAGGTCACCGAGGGCGACATCATGCGCGACACGGCCAAGGCGGCCGAGGTGCTGACGCGCCTGAAGGCGGTTGGGGCGTCGCTGGCGCTGGACGACTTCGGCACCGGCTTTTCGTCGCTGAGCTATCTGGCGCGCCTGCCTTTCGACACGCTTAAGATCGACCGGTACTTCGTTCTGACCATGAACAAGGACGAGGGCTCGGCCAAGATCGTCAGGTCGGTGGTCAACCTGGGACGCGACCTGTCGCTGGAGGTCGTGGCCGAGGGGGTGGAGAACGCGGAGCTGGCGCGCCTTCTGCTGGAGGCGCAATGCCACTACGGCCAGGGCTTCGGCTATGCGCCCGCCCTGCCGGCGCAGGAGGCCGAGGTCTATCTGGCCGAGTCGCTGGCGGACGGCACGGCGCCGTTGAAGCAGCGCTCGGCCTGATCCCGCTCTTTACGGCTGTTGCTTGAAGGTGTCGCCGACCTCGGTGGCGTCGGGGCCGTCGGGACCAGCCGAGCGCTGCTCCACCGCCGCATTGTCCTTGACCGCCCTGTCCGAAGTCGAGGCGTCGGGCTTGCCCAGCGGAATGGCGCCGTTCTCGTCGCGCCCCTTGGTCTGGTTCTTGTCGTCCATGAGGGTCTCCTTTGCGGGGACACAGCGGATGGGCGCGCGGGCGGGTTCCCGGAACGGCGCGCGCCGGCGCCCGTTGACCCATCCTGAGATCAGCAGGAGACGCCCGGATGAAGACCTATCGCGTGACCGTCGGCCAGGAAGGCGGCTCCACCCGCGAGCTTCTTGTGCCGTCCAAGACCGACATCCAGGCGGGCGATGCGGCCGTGACCCAGATGCAGCCGGGCGAAAGCATCCTGAAGATCGAGGTCGACGAAGACGCCGAAGGCCCGCTGAACGTCAAGCCGGCGGGCACCCAGACGCACCCGGACCAGATCACCTGAAGGGCGTCAGGCCGTTCCTCCCTGCGCCGACAGCATGGCGGCGTTGACGCCGAGCCGAGCGAGCGCGCGGGTCCACTTGGTCTCATGGTCGGCGTCGAAGATCAGGTCGAGGTCGGCCTCGGCCGTCAGCCAGACGTTGCCGGCCAGTTCGTCCTCCAGCTGGCCCTCGCCCCAGCCGGCGTAGCCCAGCAACAGGGCCGAGCGGCGCGGGCCGCCCGTCTTGTCGGTCATGGCGGCCAAGGCCTCGCGCGTGCCGGTCATGGCCAGCCCCTCGCCGAACGGCAGGCTGTCGCCGCCCGTCATCCAGTCGTCGGTGTGCAGCACGAAGCCGCGCTCGCGCTCCACCGGCCCGCCCATCAGCACGGGCCGGCCCTGGCTGTCGGCGGGGGCCGGCGCGTCCAGCTTGTCCAGCACCGTCTTCAGATCGACGCCGGGCGCGGGACGGTCCAGGCGCAGGCCCATGGCGTGGTCCGGCCCGTGGGCGCAGATCAGGATCACGGCGTGCTCGAAGCGCGGGTCGTCGATGCCCGGCATGGCGACGAGCAGGTGGCCGGTAAGGGACTGTGTGAGGTTCATCGCACCCTATAATCGGGATGCCGGAGCGGCTGCGCAAGCGGCCCGCTTGCGGGCCGTGAACAAGCCTTTATCTGTCCAACGGACGCGCTCGTGCGTTCCCAAAGGACCTCTCCCATGACCATCCAGATCGGCGACCGCATTCCGAGCGCAACCCTGTCCACGCCCACGGCGGACGGCCCCAAGCCGATCACCACGGCCGAGATCTTCGGCGGCAAGACCGTGGCCCTGTTCGCGGTGCCGGGGGCCTTCACCCCGACCTGTTCGGCGCGCCACCTGCCGGGCTTCACCGACAATCTGGACGCCATCAAGGGCAAGGGCGTGGACACGGTGGCCTGCATCTCGGTCAACGACGCCTTCGTCATGGCCGCCTGGGCCGAGAGCCAGGGCGTCAAGACCGACCAGATCCTGATGCTGGCCGACGGCAACGGCGACCTGACGCGCGAACTGGGTCTGGTGCTGGACGCGCAGGGCTTCGGCATGGGCCAGCGCTCGCAGCGCTACTCCATGCTGGTCACCGACGGAGTGGTGACCCAGCTGAACATCGAGCAGGGCGGCGAATTCCGGGTCTCGTCGGCCGAACACCTGCTGGCGCAGCTCTGATCGCCGACACGCCGGACGGAGAGGAGGGCGTCCGCGCAGGCACGGACGTCTTCTCTCCCGAAAAGCGCAGCGCCGTGATGCGGCGTGTCCGGAGCCGCGACACCAAGCCCGAGCTTCTGGTGCGACGCATCCTGCGGGCGGCGGGGATCGGCTACCGGCTGGGCGGCTGCGGCCTGCCGGGCCGGCCGGATCTGGTTATGAAGGGGCGAAAGGTCGCCGTATTCGTGCACGGCTGCTTCTGGCATGGGCACGACTGCCCGCGAGGATCGAGACGACCGAAGGCCAACGCCGAGTTCTGGATCGCCAAGATCGACCGCAACCGGGCTCGGGACGCGCGCGTGCAGGCGGCGCTGGCGACGGACGACTGGCGGGTGATCACCGTGTGGGAGTGCGAGATGCGCGCACCGGACTTCGCCGGGGCGTTGATCGACGCGGTGCGGGATCAGGCCGCGACTTCGACCTCGGCGTCCGCATCGCTCAGCACATGCTGCAGCGCCCCCAGGAGAGCCGGCGGCGTCAGCGGCTTGGACACGAAATAGGCCATGCCCGCCGCCTGGCAGGCGGCGATGTCCTCGGGCGAGGTGTCGGCGGTGACGGCGACCACCGGGGTCGATGCATTCGGGCCGCCGCCGGAGCGCAGGCGCCGCGTGGTCTCGCGTCCGTCCAGCTCGGGCATGCGCACATCCATGAAGATGACGTCGAAGAGACTGTTTTCGCAGCGCTTCAGCGCCGCCATGCCGTCGGCGGCCGCGGCGATGTCGCAGCCCAGCGGCTGAAGGATCAGCTGCACGGCCCGGCGGTTGATGTCGTGATCGTCGACCACCAGCACGCGCAACGGCCGCTCGCCGGCCTCGGCTTCCGGTTCGGGCTCAGGCGGAGGCGCGGGAGCCGCCGTCAACTGGGCCAGCAATGACTCGGCGGCGGACATCGGCTGCGCCGGCGCGGCCTCTAGGACGGATGCGGGGCGGGGCGGGGCGACCGGTCGAGGACGATCAGCCAGGACGCGAGCGACGGCCGCGCGGTTTTCGTCCAGCGGCGCGGGCTCGGCGGTGATCTGATGCTCGCCCTCCGGCAGAGACAGGGCGATGGTGAAGATCGAGCCCCGGCCCGGCTGGCTGCGGACGGTCAGGCGGCCGCCCATCAGCTCGATCAGGTCGCGGCTGATCGACAGGCCGAGGCCTGACCCGCCGTGCTGGGCCGAGACGCCGTCGGCGGTCTGGTCAAACGGGGTGAACAGGCGCGCCATCTGTTCGCGCGTCATGCCTGCGCCGGTGTCGACCACCTCCATCAGCAGCGACCAGCCGCCGGGCTCGTCCGGCCAGGCCTTCAGCCGCAAGGTCACAGCGCCGGTTTCGGTGAACTTCATGGCGTTGGACAGGAGGTTGTTCAGCACCTGGCGCAGCCGCATGCAGTCGCCGCGCACGGCGACCGGCATGTGACGGGCGCCTTCGATCCGCAGGCTCAGGCCCTTGGCGAGCGCGGCGCCTTTCCACAGACGCAGGGTCTGGGCCAGCATGGCGCGCAGGTCGAAGTCGGCGGCCTCCACCGACATGCGGCCGGCGCCCAGCTTGGAGTGGTCCAGCAGGTCGTCCAGCAGGGCCTTCATCATCAGGCTCGCGTCGCTGATCAGCTCGGCGTTGACACGCACTTGGCTGTCGCCGCTGTCGCGCATCTCCGCCGCGCCGGTCAGGATGGCCCCGATGGGGGTGCGCAGATCATGGCCCACGGCGGCCAGAAAGGCCCGCTGGCTGGTCAGCGCCTGCTCGATCTCGCGCTGGCGGCGCTGGTTGGCTCGACGTTCGCGGCCTTCCTGCACGGTGCGCTCGGCCAGCCGGCGCCAGGTGTTGATGCAGTAGACCACAAAGATCACCACGGCCGCCGTCACTGTGGTCACGGCCGCGTCCGAGGCGCCGAAGCTCATCATGAACAGGGGCGCCAGCGCCATGTAGAAGACGTGCGGACCCACGGTGCAGGCCAGCACCAGCGGCGATCGCGGCGCGTTCAGCGTGGAGTAGATCATCGCGGCCGGCAGCATGATGGCCACTGCGATGCCGCCCATGGCTCCGCCGTGCCACCACAGCGGCAGCGACAGGGCGCCGTAGAGGCCTGTGTTCAGCGACAGGACAAGGCAGCCCACGACCTTGCGTTCGCGGCTGACGTCCGCCTGGCGGCTGGTGTTGATGGGCGCGAAGACCCACATCTCCAGCGCCTGCACGGCCATGTAGGCCAGGGTCCAGGCGGCGGCGAGCGGCGCGCCGACGAGGGGCGTCGCGGCCAGTCCGCTGGCCAGACCCACGGCTACCCGCTGCAGAACCGCGCGGCGGCGCTGCCGGACGGCGATGATCCATCCGCTGGCGATGTCGTGCCCGACGAGCTTGCTCATGCGTGTTCCCGCTGCGGGCGACTGGATTCGCCGGCGCATGACGCAAACTGCCCTCGCCAGCCCTAATGCTCCGTCAACGGGCGGCGCCGACCGCCACCTCGACGGTGGAAAAGCCGTCGGCCCGAAGCCGGGCGGCGAGGTCGCGCTTGATGCGGCCGACCAGGCCGGGTCCGCCGTAGATCAGGGCGGAATAGACCTGCACCGCTGACGCGCCCAGGCGGATGCGGCGATACGCGTCCTCGCCCGAGCCGATGCCGCCCACGGCGATCAGAGGCAGCCGGCCTTGCGCCGCCTCGGCGGCCGCGCGAAGCGCCTTTTCCGCCAAGGGCGTGAGCGGCGCGCCGGACAGGCCGCCGCTCTCCCCCGCGTGGGGAGAGACGAGGCCGGCGGGGCGTGCCAGCGTGGTGTTGGAGACGATCAGGGCGTCGACCCCATGATCGACGGCGGCCTCGACGATCTCGGCGATCTCTGCCGCGGACAGGTCGGGCGCGATCTTCAGGAACACCGGCCGGCGACCGGGCGCGCCCACCGGCGGACGCGCCTGGTCGATCCGACCCAGCAGGTCGTCCAGAGCCTGGCGCCCCTGCAGCGCGCGCAGGCCGGGGGTGTTGGGCGAGGAGATGTTGATCGTGAAATAGCCGGCGAGCCCCTCCAGCCGCCGCAGGCCCTCGACGTAGTCCGCCGCCTTGTCCTCGGTGTCCTTGTTGGCGCCGAGGTTGGCGCCCACGACCGTGCGGGCGGGGGCGCGGCGCAGATGGCCGGCGAAGACGTCCAGCCCCGCGTTGTTGAAGCCCATGCGGTTGATCACCGCCTCGTCCTCGGCCAGGCGGAACAGGCGGGGTCTGGGGTTGCCGGCCTGGGGCCGCGGCGTGACCGAGCCGCACTCCACGAAACCGAAGCCCAGCTGGGACAGGCCACGCAGGGCCTCCGCGTTCTTGTCGAGCCCCGCCGCCAGCCCGACCGGATTGGGCAGGTCCAGCCCGGCCAGCCGCGTGCGCAGGATCGGATCGTCTGGGGCGGCGGCGGGCAGGGGCAGGCGCGCCAGCCCCTTGATCGCCAGCTGGTGCGCCGTCTCGGGCTCGAGCCGGCGCAGGGCGGCGGCGCCCCAGTCGGACAGGGTCTCCGTCAGGCTCACGCCGCTCCGGCCCCCAGCGTCACCTCGCCGGTGTCGGACACGGACATCGCCTGGACGCGGGTCACGGCCGAAACGGGCAGAGGACCATATAGGTGGGGGAACAGGGCGCCGCCGCGCGACGCCTCCCACTTCAGGGCGCCCCCGGTCACCGCGAGCTCCACCGTCAGCAGGCGCAGGCCGGAGCGGCCTGCATAGTGCTTGCGCGCCGTCTCGGCCAGCTGCGCCTCGGTCGACATGTGGATGTAGCCGTCGGCGTGATCCACCGCCGAGCCGGTGTATTCACCCGCGTCCTGAGCCCGCCGCCACTCCTCGGCGTCGACGATCTTGTAGGCGACCGCCTCGGTCATCCGGCCACTCCGGCCGCGCGCGGCGTCAGCAGGCTCTCGAACACGGGGCGGCCGGCGGGGTCCACGGCGAAGACCGCGCAGGCGGCGGGGGGAAAGCCGACGGACAGCCGCTCCAGCACCGGCGGCGAGGCCGCGGCCTCCTCCAGATACTTCACAGCCAGAAGGTGGACGCCGGGATTGTGGGCCAGGATCAGGAGGCAGCCCGCCTCGTCCCCGGCCGCCTCCACGGAGCGGCGCAGCCGTTCGGCCGAGGCGTTGTAGAGACCGGGCTCGTAGCGCACCTCCACGTCGCCGAAATCCTCGTGCAGCCGCTCCCAGGTCTCGCGGGTGCGCACGGCGCCGGAGACCAGGGCGAGGTCGGGGCGCAGGCCCCGCTCGGCCAGGGCGCGGGCCATCCCCTCGGCCTCGGCCCGACCCGTGGCGGACAGGGGACGCGCCTCGTCGCCGCCGGACGGCGCGGCGGTCTCGGCTTCGGCGTGCCGCATCAGGATCAGTCGGTGCATGGACCGCAGCTTTACGGACGTTCGCGGCGGCGCGCCAGCGGACCGTTCCGCACGGCTGGTTGGGGCTGCAGGGCTCGGGCGGGAGCCAGTACGCGCTGGGCCGAACCGCTGGGCCGGATGCGGGCGTAGGCCTGGCGCGTGGCTTCCAGAAGGATCAGCCCCGCCGTGCCGGGCGCGACCCGCCGTCCGACCTGTTCGAAACCGTCGGCCAGGCCCAGCAGGGGGCTCCACGGCGGACAGTACAGCGTCTGCGACCAGGCTGAGGGCTCCAGCCCCGCATCGCGCACCAGGCCCTCCAGCTGGCGGCGGGTGAAGGGCCGGCCGTGGCCGAAGGGCGTGCTTTCGGCCCGCGCCCAAAGGCCCCCGCGCGCCGCCGCCGCCAGGATGATGCGCCCGGCCGGCGCCAGCGCCCGCACCGCCTCCGTCAGCAGCCCGGCGGCGTCGTCGGCCTCCTCCAGCGCATGCACCAGCAGCACCCGGTCGAAGGCGCCGGCGGCGAAGGGCAGGCGGCGGTCGTCCACCAGAAGGGTGCGGTTCTTGCCGGTCGCGGGCCAGTGTTCGACGCCCTGACCCCCCGGCATGGCCGCGACCACGCGCCGGGCCCCGACAAAGGCGTCCAGCCACGGCGTGGCGTAGCCGACGCCCAGCACGTCGCAATCGTCCGCCTCGCCCCAGGCGTCCTCCAGCCGGCGCGCCAGGAGGCGGCGGACCAGCGCGCCCGTGGGTTCGCCGTAAAAGGTCCTGAGCTCGTCCACGCCGCGCCGCATGCGCCCACTATAGGCCCGAGCGGGGCTCCGCTGCTAGGATGGCGCCATGACGCTGGATGTTCACGCCTTCCCCTGCCGCAGCGACAACTACGGCTATCTGGTTCGCGATCGCGCCAGCGGACGGACGGGGGCGGTGGACGCGCCGGATGCGGGGCGGGTGCTGGAGGAACTGACGGGGCTGGGTTGGGGGCGGCTGGACCTGTTGCTGATCACCCACTGGCATCCGGATCACACGGAGGGCGCCGAGCGGCTGAAGGCCGAGACCGGCTGCGAGGTGGTGGGCCCCGAGGAGGCTGCACGGGTGACGACGCTGGACCGGATCGTGCGCGACGGCGACGTGGTGGACCTGGGCGAGACGCGGTTCGAGGCGACCGAGGCGCCCGGCCACACGCTGGGCCATCTGGTTTATCGCTCAGCGGAGGCGGGCGAGGCCTTCACCGGCGACGTGCTGTTCGCGCTGGGGTGCGGGCGTCTGTTCGAGGGGACGCCCGACCAGATGTGGGCCTCGCTTCAGGGGTTGGCCGCCTGGCCCGAGGAGACGCGGGTCTGGTTCGGCCATGAATACACAGCCTCGAACGCGCGCTTCGCCCTGACGCAGGACGCGCGGCCGGAGATGCGGGCGCACGTCGAGGCCGTCTTCGCCATGCGCGAGCGCGGCGAGGCGACCACGCCCACGACCATCGGCGCGGAGACGCGCTTCAATCCGTTCCTGACGGCGGCCGATGCGTCGGAGTTCGCCGCCCGCCGCACGGCCAAGGACGCCGCCTGAGGCCTCGGCGGCCCGCCGTCAGCGGCTCAGGGCCTCGTCGGCGACCAGCCGCACGATGCGCGCGGAGGAGGGCCGGCCCGCCACGCCCGCGCGGGGATTGACGGCGATGCGCAGGGTGCCGCGCGACAGGGTGGCTTGTGATGCGCCGCCCTGATCGGTCACCACGATGCGCCGCACCTTGTTGGTTTCGGCCCGAAGGTTGGATGAGCGCGCCATGCGCACGATGGCGTCCACGGCGGTCGACAGAGCGTCGGCGGCGACCGCCTCGGACCCTGGCTGGATATCGACGTCCACCTGGATCAGCCGACCCAACGCCGAGGAGGCGCGGCCGCTTTGCCGCACGATGTAGTTCCACATCTGCACCGCCGTCATCGACGGGGCCAGCAGCGACGCCGCATCGCCAGCGCGCGACACCGGCGAGCCTTGCGGAGCGCTGGTGGTGTAGAGGGTCATGCCGCCGTCGGGCGTCACGCGCAGGATCTGGTCGCCGTTGTCGTTGCGGTACAGGATGTCGCCGCGCGGCGCGGGCGTGGGGCGCAGCACCCAGATCTCGGTCGAGCGCTCGAAGCGCAGCAAGGGGCGCGATCCGGAGGTGTCCAGGGTGAAGCTCTGGCCCGAGCCCGCGACATAGCGGCCGGTCGCGGGCGCGCCGCGCCGGCCCTGCGCCTCGGCCGCGAGCGGCGACAGCAGGATCCCCAGCGCGCACACGCCCGCCACGACGGCGAACGCCATCGCGACGCGACGCGACGGACGCGCTCTGCGGCTGAGGACCCACAAGTTCATGCAACAACAGATGAAAGAGGGCGGCGGCGGATTTTGGGCGAAGGGGGTTCTTGATTCCGGCCGATGCGGACCGGCGATCAGGAACCCCCTTCAGGATGCGGCCGTGTTTAGGCCGCCTGCGGCAACTTCGCCATGTCGATGACGAAGCGATAGCGCACGTCCGACCGCTCCATCCGGGCGTAGGCCTCGTTGATCTGGTCCGGGGCGATGGTTTCGATGTCGCAGGTGATGCCGTGCTCGGCGCAGAAGTCCAGCATCTCCTGGGTCTCGCGGACGCCGCCGATCAGCGAGCCCGCAACCCGGCGCCGACGCCACAGCAGGGGCAGGGCGTAAACCGGCAGCCCCTCGGTGGTCAGGCCCAGCATCACCATGGTGCCGTCGCGGGCCAGCAGCTGAACATGGTCGGCGATCTCGTGCGTGGCCGAGACGGTGTTGATGATCAGGTCGAAGCTCTCGGCCGCGGCCTTCATTGCCGCCTTGTCCTTGTTGATCAGGAAGTGGCTGGCGCCCATGCGTTCGGCGTCGGCCTTCTTGCGGTCGGAGGTCGACAGCACCGTGACCTCAGCGCCCATGGCGGCGGCCAGCTTGACGGCCATGTGGCCGAGCCCGCCCAGGCCGATCACCGCCACCTTCGAGCCCGGCCCGACGTTCCATTCCTTTAGCGGCGAATAGGTGGTGATGCCGGCGCACAGAAGCGGCGCGGCCTTGTCCAGCGGCAGGGGATGGACAGGACGAAGTGCTGGTCCACCGTGATGTGGTCGGAGTAGCCGCCCTGCGTGATCGGCTGGCCCGACTGCTCGGCGAACCTGTCCGGATTGCCATAGGTGCCGGTGAAGCCCGGCACGCAATACTGCTCCTCGCCCGCTTGGCACGAGGAACACTCGCGGCAGCTGTCGACCATGCAGCCGACGCCGACGCGATCGCCGACCTTGAAGCGGGTGACGTCGGACCCCACCGCCTTGACCACGCCGGCGATCTCATGGCCCGGCACCAGCGGATAGCGGGCGGGTCCCGTCTCGCTGCGCGCCATGTGCAGGTCCGAGTGGCAGACGCCGCAATACTGGATGTCGATCACCACGTCGTCGGGCAGGGGATCGCGGCGCGTGAAGCTGAACGGCTCCAGCGGCTTGTCGGCGGCGACGGCGGCGAAGGCGCGCGTGGGGATCGGCATGGGCGGGTCTCTGCAAGCAGGCTGGGGATGCCGTTCAGGTGTGCAGCCGCCGCCGCGTCCGCAAGCGTCAGCCCAGCTTTTCGATCAGCGCCTGGGCGGCCGCAGGATTGCGCACCTTAGCCCCCGAGATGAAGTAGGCGAAGACATCGCCGCGCCGGCTCCAGCCGCGCGCCTGCTCGGCCACCATGTCCAGTTCGTCCCCGGTCATGCCGGTCGGCTCGTCCTCCCGGCTGGACATCAGGCGGGCGTATCTGAAATCAGCGGTTTCCTCGTCGATGCAGGGCCAGGTCGGCTCCTCGTCGTCCACGGCGTAGACGATGGCGGCGCCGTACTTGCGCGCCAGATCGTGGAACTGCTCGATCGCAAAGGTCGGGTTGCGCACCTCCAGCGCATGGCGCAGACGCAGGCCGTCCTTTTCCGCCGGCAACAGCTTCAGGAAGCCTTCGAAGTCCTCGGGGTCGAACGTCTTCGTGCCCATGAACTGCCAGTTGATCGGCCCCAGCTTGTCGCCGAGTTCGGTCAGGCCTTGCGACAGGAAGCGGTCAAAGCTTTCTGCGCCGTCGGACAGTACCTTGCGGTTGGTGCAATAGCGGCTGGCCTTGACCGAGAAGACGAAGTCGTCCGGCGTCTCGTCGCGCCACTTGCGCCAACTGTCGGGCTTGAAGGTCGAATAGTAGGTGCCGTTGATCTCGATGGAGGTCAGCGCGCGCGAGGCGAACTCCAGCTCGCGCTTCTGCGTCAGTCCTTCCGGATAGAAGACGCCGCGCCACGGCTCATAGGTCCAGCCGCCCACGCCCACCCTGATCGCGCCCGTCATGCATCATCTCCCTCGAGCCGAGAGATATTGCAGGATTCCACGCGCCGGGCGATGGGCCGGAGGGCGCCGCGCGCGAGCCTAGGCCCTCGCGCGATCGTCTGATGGCCGGGATGGAGCGAGCGAGGCCAGGCACACCAGAAAGGCGCCGCCGAAGGTCAGGACGTCCTCGGCCAGGGCGACCGGCAGGTCGCGGCCGGCGGCGCGCGACAGGCGCAGGCGGATGCTGTGACCGATGTAGGTGGCGGCGAGCGAGCCTGCGGCTCCCGCCAGCGCCGCAGCCGGAGAGCGGCCGCCGGTCAGTGCGCATCCCGCGGCCGCGCCGCTGGCCGTGCGCGCCGCGACCGCGATCGGCATGGTGCGGTGAGGCGCGTTCGGCATCTTGTCGCCGGCGGACTCATACAGCGCGAGCGGCGTGACGATGGCGGCGGCCTTGGTGGAGGCCATGCCCGAGAAGCGGGTGTCCTTCAGGTCGATCCAGCCCAGCTTGGCCGCCCAGGTCACGGCCAGCAAGGGCGCGCTGGTGCGGTTGCCGCCGGATGCGCCCAAGAGGAAGGCTAGGCCCAGCGCACGCCAGCCTTGCGGCCCCTCGGTATTCAACGGCGGACGCGGCTCGGCCTTGCGCCGGACGACGGCGATCCCGGCCTTCACCTTGTCAAGGAAGCGGCGGATCAGGGCGCGCGCCGCCTCGGTGGCCACGCCGAACACCAGGTGCGAGGCGTAGGAATAGGGGTGCGAGCGCAGCGGCGCCTTCCAGAACGGATCGCCCAGGCCCGTGGCGGGCACCAGCCCCTCGTCCACCACGGTGGCGGAGGCGACGCCAAAGGCCGCGCCGCGCCCTAGGGTGACGCGCGGCTCGATCTCGGCGGCGAGGCCATAGAGGCCGCCGACCGCCGCGCCGACGGTGTAATGGACCGCCTCGCCGGCCGCGGGCTTCTTGCGGCGCGGGACGCCTCGGCCCGTGATGGCGCGCGACAGGCGGTCGGCCGCCTTCTCCGTCGAGGGCGCCCCCTTCACGCCCGAGGTGACGCCGCCCTTGGCCAGCAGCGACTGGAACTCGGTCATCACCAGAGCGGCGACCAGCCCTCCGGCAAGGCCGGCGGCGAGACCCAGCAGCGGATCGGCGTCGTCGCGGACGTGGGGCATGGCGGGCTCTTTCTTCAGCGGGGGCGGCTTGGTGAACCGCCGGACGCCGGAGCCGGTTCCGCCCGAGGCCTCAGTAGGCGAAGTCGGCGTAGATGCGGCGCACGTCGCCGCCCCAGGCGCCATGGTAGAGGTCGAGCAGACGCTCGGCCGGGGTGATCCCGCTGTCGGCGATGTCCTCGAGTTCGGACAGATAGCCGCGCTCGTCCACCATGCCGCCGGAGAAGCAGGCGCGGTTCTTCAGCCCCTGCCGGGCGATGGCCACCACGTCCACGGCGATGTCGCGCACCGAGCGGCCGGCGACCTCGGCCTTCAGCCCCAGCCGGGTCACGTCGCGGCGCAGGCGCTCGTGGTCCTCGACTTCCCAATCCTTGACCAGGTCCCAGGCGGCGGCGAGCGAGGGGGCGTCATAGAGGACGCCGGTCCACAGGGCGGGCAGGGCGCAGATGCGGCTCCAGGGGCCGCCGTCGGCCCCGCGCATCTCCAGATAGGCCTTCAGCCGCACCTCGGGGAAAAGGGTGGTCAGGTGGTCGTTCCAGTCCTTGATCGTGGGGCGTTCGCCCGGCAGCGCCGGCAGGCGGCCGTCCAGGAAGTCGCGGAACGACTGGCCCGACGCGTCGACGTAACGGCCCTCGCGCTTGGCGAAATACATCGGCGTGTCCAGCGCATAGTCGGCGTAGCGCTCGAAGCCGAAGCCGTCCTGGAACACGAAGTCCAGCATGCCGGTGCGGTCCGCATCCGTGTCGGTCCAGACGTTGGCCCGCGCCGACAGAAAGCCGTTCGGCTTGCCTTCGGTGAAGGGCGAACAGGCGAACAGGGCGGTGGCGATGGGCTGAAGCGCCAGCGAAGTGCGGAACTTCATCACCATGTCGGCTTCCGTATCGAAGTCGAGATTGGCCTGGATGGTGCAGGTGCGAAGCATCATGTCGAGGCCCAGCGCGCCGACCTTGGGCATATAAGCGCGCATGATGTCATAGCGGCCCTTGGGCATGACCGGCACGTCGGCGCGGCTCCACAGCGGATCGAAGCCCGCGCCCAGAAAGCCCAGGCCGATTTCGTCGGCCACGGTCTTGACCTCCTCCAGGTGCTGGCCGGTCTCCGAGCAGATGTCGTGAATGGTCCGCAGCGGCGCGCCCGACAGCTCGAACTGGCCGCCCGGCTCCAGGCTGACGGAGGCTGAGAAGCCTTCGCCGTTGCGGCGCTCCAGGCCGATGACGTGGCCGCCCTCCTCGACGGGGGTCCAGCCGAAGCGGGCCAGGCCGTCCAGCATGGCCTTGATGCCGCCTTCGCCCTCATAGGCCGGGCGGCGCAGGGTCTGTTTGACGAAGCCGAACTTCTCGTGCTCGGCGCCGATGCGCCACTGGTCGCGCGGCTTCATGCCCTTGGACATGGCGCCGATCAGATCGGCCTTGGTCAGCGGCGCGTGGTCGGCCATGTGGTGTGCGAAGCCCCTTGATGTCGCGGCTAGATGGGCGACGAAACCGCAACGCTCAAGGGCGCAGTTCTATCCCGCGCACGATTTCGTCAGCGCTCCCAGTCGCCGGCCGCCGCCTGCCACAGGGTCATGGCGGCGATGGCGGCGGTGTCGGCCCGCAGGATGCGCGGCCCCAGCGAGACGGCGGTGGTGAAGGGAAGGCTGCGCAGCCGCTCGCGCTCCTCCGGCGAAAAGCCGCCTTCCGGGCCGATCAGGATGGCCCAGGGCGCCGACGATCCTCCCCCCATGGGGGAGGGGGACCGCGAAGCGGTGGAGGGGGAACTATCAGATGCTGAACTGCCCCCTCCACCCCGTTGCGCAGGGTCCCCCTCCCCCTCAGGGGGAGGGGCGAGCGCCGTGATCGCCGGAGCGCCGCCGGTCTCGTCGCAGAACATCAGGCGGCGCGCGGGGTCCCAACCGTCCAGAATGGCGTCCAGCCTCTGCGGATCGTCGACAGCGGGCACGTCCAGGCGCCCGGTCTGCTCGGCCGCCTCTTCGGCGATGGCGTCCAGCCGATCCAGGCGGATGCGGTCGGCGTTGGTGCGCGCGGTGATCGCCAGCCGCACCCGGCGCGCGCCCAGCTCGGCGGCCTTTTCCACAATGGTCTCGACCCGCGCCTTCTTGACCACCGCCACGATCAGCTCGAGATCGGGGCCATGGGTCTGCGGCCGCACCTGTTCCTCGGCGCGCAGGATCACGCCCTTCTTCAGCACCTCGGCCACCGACGCCCGCCACTCGCCGTCGCGGCCGTTGAACACCAGCAGGTCGTCGCCCGCCTTCAGCCGCATCACCTGGGTGAGATAGCGCGACTGATCGAGCGTCGGCGCGACGGCTGCGCCGGGAGACAGATCGGAGGTGACGTGGAGGCGGATCATCGGTCGTAGTGGTGGCGGCACTGCGCAATCAGAAGCGCATCATCCTCGACACGATAGACGAGGCGATGTTCCTGATCGAGCCGGCGCGACCACCAGCCGGCGAGATCGCCCTTCAGCGGCTCCGGCTTGCCCGTTCCCTCGAACGGTGACCGCTGACATTCCTTGACGAGCCCGTTGACCTTTCGGAGCATCTTCGGGTCGGTGCGCTGCCAATGGAGATAATCCTCCCAGCCATGGGCGTGGAAAGTCAGCTTCATTCTTCGATCAGGTCGCGCGCCTGGCCGCCGCCCGCATCGAGCTCGCTGATCGCCTCACGCAGCCGTGCGGCGTTGGCCGGGCTGCGCAGCAGATAGTCCGTCTCCTGCCAGGAGGCGAAGTCCTCCAGCGACATCAGAACCGCCGCCGGCTTGCCGCCCTCACGCGTGATGATGGTGTAGTCGTGATCCGCCGTCACCCGATCGATGGTGGCGGCCAGGTTCTTGCGCAGATCGGTGACAGACATTGCGTTCATGTCCGCAATGTACGCGTTCACGTACATTCCTGCAACATCGGCTACAGCGTCCGCGCGATCAAGAGCTTCATGATCTCATTCGTGCCGCCGTAAATGCGCTGGACGCGGGCGTCCTTGTAGAGCTGGGCGATCGGGTATTCGGTCATGTAGCCGTAGCCGCCGTGCAGCTGCAGCATTTCGTCCAGGGTCTCGCCCTGGATGTCGGTGACCCAATATTTGGCCATGGAGGCGGTGGCGGCGTCCAGCTTGCCCTGCAAGTGCAGAGAAATGCAGTGGTCGACGAAGACCTTGGCCACCGTCAGCTTGGTCTTGACCTCGGCCAGCTTGAACTGGGTGTTCTGGAAATCAAGCACGCGCTTGCCGAACGCCTTGCGCTCCTTGACGTAGGCCAGGGTGTGCTCGAGGCCCCGTTCGGCGGCGGCGACGCCCTGGACCGCGATGTTCAGCCGCTCCTGCGGCAACTGCTGCATCAGCTGCACGAAACCCTGGCCCTCGACGCCGCCGATGATGTTATCGGCGGGAACCTGGACATCGTTGAAGAACAGCTCGGAGGTGTCGTTGGCCTCCATCCCGATCTTGTGCAGGTTGCGGCCACGCTCGAAACCTTCGGCGCCGTCGGTTTCGACCACGATCAGGCTGGTGCCCCTGGCGCCCTCGGCCGGATCGGTCTTGGCCACCACGATGATGAAGTTGGCCAGTTGGCCGTTGGTGATGAAGGTCTTGGAGCCGTTGACGACGTAGCCGTTGCCACCCTTCACGGCGGTGGTCTTGACCCCCTGCAGGTCCGAACCGGCGCCCGGCTCGGTCATGGCGATGGCGCCGACCAGCTCGCCCGACGCCAGGCGCGGCAGCCAGCGCTGCTTCTGCTCGTCGGTGCCGTAGTGCCAGATGTAGGGGGCGACGATGGCGTTGTGCAGCGACAGGCCGAAATGGTCCGCGCCCTTCCAGCCCAGCTGGCGCATCAGCACGACCTCGTGGCGATAGTCGCCGCCCATGCCGCCGTCCGGTTCCGGAATGGAGACGCCCAGCAGGCCCGCCTCGCCCGCGGCGTTCCACAGGCTGCGGGGGACCGAGGAGTCGGCGATCCACTGCTGCACCTTCTCCAGCGGCGCATGCTCGTCGATCCACCGGCCGACGCTGTCGGAGAAGAGGGTGATCTCTTCTTCCTGCATGAAGTCGGGATCGGGGCTGTTCAGGACGTTCATCTGATTTCTCCTCCCCATCGCCCGCGATGGGGAGGGGGACCACGAAGTGGTGGAGGGGTTGGGTCCGCCTCTCTCTTCAGCTTGGGAGGAGGTCCGCCCCTCCGTCTCGTCGGCTGCGCCGCCGATCCACCTCCCCATCGCCCGGCGATGGGGAGGAGAGTTGAGGCTTTAGAACGCTTCGGCCGGCATCTGCATGAGGACGTCGGCGCCGGTCTTCAGCTTCTTCAGGTGCGCGCCGGCGTCGGGCAGGATGCGCTCGACGAAGTAGCGGCCGGTCATCAGCTTGTTGGCGTAATAGGGGTCGGTCGAGCCCGCATCCACCTGCGCTTGCGCCGCCTTGGCCATCTGCGCCCACATATAGGCCAGGGCCGTTACGCCGAAGATGTTGAGGTAGTCGGTCGAGGCCGCGCCCGCGTTGTCCGGATTGCCCATGCCGTTCTGCATCAGCCACATGGTGGCCTCCTGCAGCTTCTTCTTGGCGTCGGCCAGGCCGTCGACGAAGGGCTTGATCGGACCGTCCGCGCCGTTCTCGGCCACAAAGGCGTCGATGTCGGAGAACCAGCTCATGATGGCCCGGCCGCCCTGGGCCGGCAGCTTTCTGCCCACCAGGTCCAGCGCCTGGATGCCGTTGGTGCCTTCGTAGATCATGGTGATGCGGGCGTCGCGCAGGTACTGCGAGGCCGGGAAGTGCTCGGTGTAGCCCGAGCCGCCGTGCACCTGCATGGCCAAGGACGCGACATGGAAGCCCTTGTCGGTCAGATACGCCTTCACCACCGGGGTGATCAGGCCCATGTAATCCTTGGCCTTGGTGGCGGTGGCCTCGTCCGACGAGCCCTGCAGGTCGGCCTGCAGCGCGGTCCACAGCACCAGCGCCTGGCCGCCCTCCACGAAGGCCTTGCCCTCCAGCAGCATGCGGCGGACGTCCGGGTGGACGATGATGGGGTCGGCGGCCTGGTCGGGGTTCTTTGGACCCGTCAGGCTGCGGCCCTGGATGCGGTCCTTGGCGAACTCCACGGCGGCCTGGTAGGCGGCGGTGCCGATGGCGAGCCCTTGCAGGCCGGTGCCCAGGCGGGCTTCGTTCATGACCACGAACATGTTGTTCATGCCGCGGCCTTCCTCGCCGACCAGCCAGCCGGTGGCGTTCTCATAGGCCATGACGCAGGTGGCGTTGCCGTGGATGCCCATCTTGTGCTCCAGGCCGGCGCAGACCACGCCGTTGCGCTCGCCCAGCGACCCGTCCTCGTTGACCAGCACCTTGGGCACCACGAACAGCGACAGCCCCTTGATGCCGGCGGGCGCGCCCTCGACGCGGGCCAGAACCGTGTGGATGA
Organism: Pseudomonadota bacterium; assembly: GCA_023456105.1. Taxonomy (GTDB): domain Bacteria; phylum Pseudomonadota; class Alphaproteobacteria; order Caulobacterales; family Caulobacteraceae; genus Brevundimonas. Next base: position 27,827 of record JAEYAO010000073.1, read on the forward strand.
TGTTGTCGGTGAAGTCGTGCTCGCCGGCCGAAATCCAGATCTTCTGGCCAGTGATGGAATAGGTGCCGTCGCCGTTCGGAACCGCCTTGGTGCGCACCATGCCGAGGTCCGTGCCGCACTGGGGCTCGGTCAGGTTCATGGTCCCGCCCCACTCGCCGGTGGCCATCTTGGGCAGGTATTTGGCCTTCAGCTCTTCGGAGCCGTTGGCGTGGATGCCCGCATAGGCGCCCGCCGTCAGGCCCGGATACATCGAAAAGGCGGCGGAGGCCGCGGCCGTCATCTGGCCGAACGCCATGCCGATCACCGCCGGCATGCCCTGGCCGCCGAACTCGGTATGGGCCGACAACGCCGGCCAGCCGGCCTCCACCATCTGCTGATAGGCTTCCTTCCAGCCGGTCGGGCCGGTGACCACGCCGCCGTCGGACAGCTTGCAGCCCTCCTGGTCGCCCACGCGGTTGATCGGGGCGATGACCTCTTCGGCGAACTTGGCGCCTTCTTCCAGGATCTGGCCGACCAGGTCGGCCGAGACGTCCTCGAAGCCTGGCTGGTTGGCGTGGCGGTCGATCTCCAGAACTTCGTTGAGGATAAAGGTGAAGTCGCGGACAGGCGCCGTGTAGGCCATCGGTTACGCTCTCGCTTTGAAGGGGTGGTGGTCGTGGTTGAGCCGGGCGCGCAGCACCTGCTCGTAATCCTGAGCGCCCGGCAGCAGGTCCGGCCGGTGCTCGCCCAGCTTGGACTCCATCCAGGCGCAGGCGTCCTCGGCGGTCTGAATGGCGCCCTCGATGTCCTCCAGCTGCTGCTTCAGCGTCTCGATCTGGGCGCGGTGGCGGCGCAGGGCGATCGCCATCTGGTGGGTGTTGTGATCCTTACGGTCATAGAGATCCAGCATCTCTTGGATCTCCTGCAGGGTGAAGCCGATGCGCCGGCCGCGCAGGATCAGCTTCAGCCGGGCTCGGTCGCGCGCGTTGTAGACGCGGGTCTGGCCCTTGCGGGCGGGGGTCAGAAGCCCCTTGTCCTCATAGAACCGCAGGGCGCGCGCGGTCGCGTCGAACTCGCGGCACAGCTGGCGGATCGAATAGGTGCGATGATCGTCGGCGGTCGCCATGAGCGCCTCAATAACTTGACGCGCACGTAAAGGGAAGGTTTTTCACGCGCCATGGCTGTCAAGCACGTCAACGGGGCGCTCGGTGTGAAGAAAGGCGACCTGCCGACCAAGCCCTGCGAGGTCTGCGGCCGCCCGTTCACATGGCGAAAGAAATGGGCGCGGGACTGGGATCAGGTGAAGACCTGCTCCGACCGCTGCCGTTCGGCGCGGCTCAGCCCCGGCGGCGGCCCAGCAGCACGGGAATCGTGATCGCCAGCAGCAGCAGGTTGACCACCGACAGTCCGACGTCGCGGTTCAGGGCGTGGACGCCCAGCATGGCGGCCTCCAGCACCATCAGCCCGAAGGCCGAGGTCAGCAGCGCCGGCCGGAACAGCCGCCAGGAGATCAGCGGCGTCAGCACGCCGAGCGCCAGCACCATCTCGGCCACGCCCAGGCCGCGCACCAGGTTCTCGGGCGCGAAGGCCGGCCAGCCCATCAGCGCCACCAGATTGGTCATGGGCTCGGACACCTTGGCCCAGCCGGCGGCGATGAAGAACATCGCCAACCATCCCTGAAGCGTCCAGAGCGCGAGGTTGCGGGCGTTGGCGTCCAGCCGGGCGCGTGCGGGGGAAAAGGTCGTGGTGGTCATGGGAGGACGTCCGGCGACCGCATGGGCCGCAAAAGAGGTGATCTGCAACAGCGACGATATCGGATCGACATCGGCGTTGCGCAAGGGTCTTATAGCCAAGGTTTCGCGATCTGTCATCGAGTGATGACATGAACGAAGTCGTCAGGTGATGACAAACTGTTTCAGCCGGCGGAGGGGACGTCTCCCGCTGCGTTGAAGCCATAGGCGCGGCGGGCGTCCTCGATGTGCTTGAGCTTGGCCCCAAAGGGCCCCCAGTCGTCGCCGATGTCGATGGCGGACCAGATCGTCTCGACCTCGTCGATCAGCATCTCTTCCGGCTCGGGCCGGGCGAAGACGGGATGCTCCAGGCGCTCAGGCGCATCCGGCTCGTGCTCGAACAGGGCGAAGCGGAAGGCGTCGAACGCCTCGCCCTGATAGACCGCCTTGCGCGGTCCGGCGAGCGCCCGGGCTGCCGAGGAAAAGCCGGCGAACCAGTCAAAGAACAGCGGCTCCCACCGAAGGGCTTCGCCGCCTTCGCGAAGCAGGGCGAGCGTCGTATCCAGCAGCCGCTGGTCCGCCGCCTCGCCAAGGCTCCTGACCCCCAGCCGCATCAGAAAGGCCGTGCGCAGCTCGCGGATGTAGGCCGCGCCAAAGCCGTTCAGCGCCTGCGTCAGCGGCTCCGTTTCGGCGACCAGCTTCAGGCAGCCGGCCAGCTGGGTCAGGTTCCAGAACACCGCCTCCGGCTGGCGCGCGAAGGCGTAGAGGCCGCTCTGGTCGAAGTAGGCGGCGGTGAAGCCCGGTTCGTAGAGGGGCAGAAAGCGCCAGGGACCGTAGTCGAAGCTCTCGCCCGTGACGTTCAGATTGTCGGTGTTCAGCACCCCGTGCACGAAGCCGGCGGCGATCCAGCGGGCGGTCAGCCGGGCCGAGGCCGCGACGATCGCCTGAAGCAGGGCGGCGGCGTCGCCGGCCGGGACCGACGGATGGTAAAGGGCGCGGACGTGCTCCACCAGCGTCTCGATCTGGTCGCGCCGGCCGTGAAAGGCCGCGCGCTGGAAGGTGCCGAAGCGGACGTGGCTGTGCGACAGCCGCACCAGAACGGCGGAGCGGGTGGGGGACGGCTCGTCGCCGCGTTCCAGCGCCTCGCCCGTCTCGATCAGCGAAAAGGCGCGGCTGGTCGGGACGCCCTGCGCCTCCAGCATGGAGGCGGCCAGCACCTCGCGCACCCCGCCCTTCAGCGTCAGCCGCCCGTCCGCCCCGCGCGACCAGGGCGTCCGGCCCGAGCCCTTGGTGCCCAAGTCCATCAGCCGACCGGAGGCGTCGCGCATCTGCGCCGCCAGAAAGCCCCGCCCGTCGCCGAGGTCGGGGTTGTAGGCGCGGAACTGGTGCCCGTGATAGCGCATCGCGATAGGGCCGGGCTGGCCGCGCAGGGGCGTGAAGCGGCCGAAGTGGTCGACCCATTCGGCGTCGCTCAGGAGATCGAGCCCCACCTCGCCGGCGGCGCGATCGTTGCGGAAGCGCAAGACGACCTGCGGAAACTCGGCCGCGCGGACCGCGTCGCCATACTCGTCTCCGAGCTCAAAGAAGCGGGGTTCGGGAGTGTAGGCGGCGGACACGGGCATGGCTGGCAGATGCGGATGGACCCACGCATGCGCAACCGCGTGGGGTTGAACCTTGAAACGCCATCCGTATTCTTGTTCGCAGAGATCAGGCCGGACCAACCGGCCAGGCCGGCGCCGCGCGCAATCGCGGCGAACCCGGTCCGGCGTCCGTCGATAACCTGACGCCACGAACCGCTCCTTTGATCCGGAGGCCGCCGTGGCTCGCAGACTGACGCTTGATTTCCTGAAGACCGAAGCCGCCTCGGGCGCGGCGCTGGGGCTGGCCGCGCTCGCCGCGCTCGCAGTCGCCAATTCGCCCTGGGCCCCCGACTACTTCGCCTGGCTAAAGAGCGTGCACGCGCTGCAGATCGGGCCGATCCGGCTGGAGGAGACGATCTCCGACTGGATCAAGGAAGGTCTGATGGCGATCTTCTTTCTCGTGGTGGGGCTGGAGATCAAATACGAAATCCTGCGGGGCGAACTGAGCGACCCCAGAAAGCTGGCCACGCCGGTGCTGGCGGCGCTGGGCGGGATGGTCGGGCCGGCGGCCGTCTATCTAGCGCTGACCGGCCTGATCGGCGCGCCGCACGAGGGATGGCCGATCCCGCTGGCCACCGACATCGCCTTCGCCCTGGCCGTGTTCGGCCTTGTCGGCCGAGGACTGCCGTCGTCGCTGCGGGTGTTTCTTCTGACCCTGGCCATCGTCGACGACCTGGGCGCCATCGCCCTGATCGCGCTTCTGTTCAGCGAAGGAACGAACTGGACGCCGCTGTTCTGGGCGATGGGGGCGCTGGCGGTCGGTGCGGTCGCCGCACAGCGGATGCGGATCGCCGCGCCCTTCTGGGTGCTGGGTTTCGGGCTGGTCTGGTACCTGACGGTGCAGTCGGGCCTGTCGACCTCGCTCACGGCCGTCGCCTTCGCCGCAATCGTGCCGATCCGGCCGCGCGCCGAAGACGGGCAAAGCCCGCTGAAGGAGGCCATGCACGACCTGCACCCGTGGAACGCCTTTCTGGTGCTGCCGCTGTTCGCCTTCGCCAAGGCGGGGGTGTCGTTCGCCGGACTGTCGCTCGAACAGGCGTTCGCGCCCTTGGTGATCGCCATCGCCCTGGGGCTGTTCCTGGGCAAGCAGGCCGGCGTGTTCGGGGCGGCGTGGCTGGCCTCGACGCTGAGGATCGGCGCGCGCCCCAGCGGCGCCACCTGGATGCAGGTCTATGGCGTCTCGCTGCTGTGCGGCGTCGGCTTCACCATGAGCCTGTTCATCGGCGTGCTCGCGTTCCCGGGCGCGGTGGATTCGCCTGTGCAGATCGAGGTCAAGCTGGGCGTGATCGCCGGCTCCATCCTTTCCGCCGTGGCGGCCGCGGTGGTGCTGGCGCTGGCGTCGCGCGCGCGGGTTGTCGACCCGGCGGCGCAGGAGCCGGATGTGGAGCCCCTGTCCGCAGCACGCAAAGATTGACCTAAGGTCAGCATCTTCTGTCGCTTCCTTGTCACACAAGGGCCGATCGTGGCGAAAAATAGTCGCAGCGAACGACGCTCGCTTGTCGTTCGCGGGAATCCATGGGTAGCCTCACCATACTGAATCCGCCTCCACGTAGAGGCGGGTCGATTGGGAACAGGAAACGCTGCGTCGCCGATGAAAACGGCGGCCGGCCAGCTAGCCGGGAAGGACGCCCATGCGCCGCCACTCTCTTTGCAACTCCGTGTCCGCCGCCGTAATCGGCGCCTCGCTTCTGGGGCTTGCGGGCGTCGCCAGCGCCCAGGACGCGGGCGACCAGGCGACCTCCGTCGACGACATCATCGTCACCGCCCAGAAGCGCGAGCAGAGCCTGCAGGAGGTGCCCATCGTCGTCACCACCCTGTCGGAGGCGCTGCTGGAAGGCGCGGGCGTGCAGGACATCAAGGACCTGCAGATCCTGACGCCCGGCCTGACGGTGACCTCGACCCAGTCGGAGGCCTCCACCACGGTGCGGATCCGCGGCGCGGGCACCGTGGGCGACAATCCGGGCCTTGAAAGCTCGGTCGGCGTGGTCATCGACGGCGTCTACCGCTCGCGCAACTCGGTCGGCTTCGGCGACCTGGGCGAGCTGAGCCGCATCGAGGTGCTGAAGGGGCCGCAAGGCACACTGTTCGGCAAGAACACCTCGGCCGGCGTCATCAACATCATCACCGAACAGCCCTCCTTCGAGCCCGGCTTCGAGGCCGAGCTGACCGGCGGCAACTATGGCGCGATCGGCGGATCGGCGTCCGTCACCGGCCCGCTGACCGACCAGATCGCCGGCCGCCTGTTCGTGGCCAAGCGCGAGCGCGACGGCTTCTATGACGTGGACCTGGGCGACGGTCCGCGCACCCTGACCGAGGACCAGACCCAGGATTACTGGACCACGCGGGGGCAACTGCTGTTTCTGCCCAACGACAGCGCCTCCGTTCGGCTGATCGCCGACTACACCAAGCGCGAGGAGTTCTGCTGCGCGGCGGTGCAGGTGCGCACGGGGCAGAGCTATCCCTTCATCAACGCCCTGGCGAACGGCGAGGGCCAGCGCCCGCCGAACGCGAGCTTCGGCGTGCTGCCCTATAGCCGCACCGCCTATTCCAACCGCGAGACGCCGCAGGAGATCGAGGACTTCGGCCTGTCGGCCGAGGCCAACATCGACTTCGGACCGGACGTGACCCTGACATCGATCACCTCGTTCCGCGACTGGTCGTTCCAGCAGGGCATGGATCTGGACTACACCGGCGCCGACATCCTTCACCGGGACAACGACGGCTCCAACGGCTACGGCGTCACCAACCTGACGCACGAAATGCGGCTGGCGGGCACGTCGGACCGGTTCGACTGGCTGGTGGGCGGCTTCGCCACGCTGGAGAACATCTACCGCGACGACAGCTATGTGTACGGCGCCGACTACAACGCCTTCGCCTCCTTCGTGCTGACCGCCAGCGTGCCCGCCGCCTTTGGCGGCCCCAGCCCGGCGCGGACGGGCTGCTTCTCCAATCCGGCGGGCTTTGCGGTCGGAACCAGCGGTCCGCTGCTGGGCCAGCCGCTGTGCGTTCTCGGGTTCGCGCCGCCCTCGGCCGCGGCGCCCACCTTTGGGACCGGCAAGGCCTATCAGGATCACTACAGCCAGCGTTCGGAATCGATCGCCCTGTTCACCAACAACACCTTGCGCCTGACCGACCAGTTCGAGATCACGGCGGGCCTGCGCGCGACCTACGACAAGAAGCGGCTGCTGGGGCTTCAGGACAACCTGGGCGCCAACGGCGCGGTGTGCGGCGGCGCCCTGGCCAACCAGGCCAACCCGGTCGCGGCCTTCCGGACGCCGCAGGCGGCGCTGGGCCTGCTGTGCCTGCCGTGGTCCAACCCGCTGTACGACAACCGCCGCATCTCGGAAGAGTTCGACGACACCAACATCTCCGGCACCATCAAGGCGGCGTGGAAGCCGATGGACGGCTGGCTGCTGTATGGCTCCTATGCGCGCGGCTACAAGGGCGCGGGCTACAACATGGACCGGGTGCAGACGGGCGTGACCCCGGACGCCTCCTTGTTCTTCGCCGCGGAGACCGTCGACAGCTACGAGCTGGGCCTGAAGACCACCCTGTTCAACCGCAGCGTCCTGTTCAACGCCACCTACTTCGACCAGCGGTTCGAGAACTTCCAGCTGAACACCTTCCTGGGCACTGCATTCGTGGTCGAGTCGATCCCGGAACTGGAGTCCAAGGGCGTGGACATGGACCTGATCTGGCTGGCGCCGGTCGAAGGCCTGACCTTCCAGGGCGGCGCGACCTACACCGACGCCAAGTACGGCGAGTTCGGCGCGGGCGACCTGTCCAGCCCCGGCCGGTTCCCGCAGCTGTCGCTGCTGCCCGGCGCGCGCGCCTCGTTCGCCCCGGAATGGTCGGTGACGGGCGCGCTGGACTTCAACCGCAGCTTCGGACGCGGTCTGCGCGGCGGCTTCAACCTGTCGGCCAGATACTCGACCGAGTACAACACCGGCTCCGACCTGCTGCCCTACAAGTTCCAGGACGACTTCACCGTCGTGAACGGCCGGCTGATGCTGGGCTCGGAGAACGAGCGCTGGACGCTGGAGGTGTGGGCCCAGAACCTGCTGGAGGAAGACTACACCCAGGTCGGCTTCTCGGCCCCCCTGCAGGGCACGGCCTTCAACAACCCGACCAACGCGGTCCAGCCCGACGGCAGCTTCTACATCCCGTTCAACCCCGCGAACGGGACGGGCGACACGGCGACCTACAACGCCTATCTCGGCCAGCCGCGCACCTATGGCGTGACGCTGCGGGTCCGCTACTGATCCAGCGATCCAGGCGAACAAGAAGAAGCCCGGCTGGAGCGATCCGGCCGGGCTTTTCCTTGATCGCTGGTGTGGCCTCTACTCCGCCGGAGCGTGAGCAAGCTGGCGCTGGCTTTCGAACCGCTTGCCTAGGCGGCGCCGGGTCCAGTGGGCGAAGTCGTCCACGATGGTGAAGATCGCCGGGATGTAGAGCAGGGACAGGAAGGTCGAGGAGATCAGCCCGCCCAGCACCGCGATCGCCATGGGAGCGCGGAACTCGACGTCGGCGCCCACGCCCATGGCGATCGGCACCATGCCCGCGCCCATGGCGAAGGTGGTCATCAGGATCGGCCGCGCCCGCTTGTGCGCCGCGTCCATGATGGCGTCGAAGCGGGGCATGCCCTCCTTCTCGGCGATGATGACGTAGTCCACCAGCAGGATGGAGTTCTTGGCCGCGATCCCCATCAGCATCAGCACCCCGATCAAAGCCGACATGGAGAAGCTGGCCCCCGCGATCACCAGGGCGATGAAGGCCCCGCCGATTGCCAGGGGCAGGGCGGCCATGATGGTGATCGGATAGGCGAAGCTTTTGAACAGCAGCGTCAGCACCGCGTACATCAGCAGAATGCCCGAGGCGAAGGCGATGGCGAAGCCGGTGATCATCTCCTGGATGAACTCGGCGTCGCCGGCCGGCACCTGGCGCACCCCCGCCGGCAGGTTCTGAACGGACGGCAGGCGCTGCACCGCCTGGCCGGCCGCGCCGGTGGTGATCCCGTCCAGTTCGGCGGTGATGGAGGCGATGCGCGAGCGGTCCTGGCGGCTGACGGTCGCCGGCCCGGCGCCGAAGCTGATGTCGGCGATCGCGCTCAGCGGCACCTGGGCGCCGTTGTTCGCCGGCACCCGCAGGCTTTCCAGAACCGACAGGTCCTCGCGCGCCGCTTCGGTCAGCTGCAGGCGGATCGGGATCTGCCGGTCGCCGAGATTGTACTTGGGCAGGTTCTGGTCGATGTCGCCGATGGTGGCCACCCGCACCGCCTGAGAGATTGCGCCGGCCGACACGCCGGCCAGGGCGGCCTCGTCCGGTCGCGGCGTGACCAGGATCTCCGGCCGGGCGATGGCCGCGGTGTTGACCACATTGGCCAGGCCCGGCACGCCGCGCATCTCGCTCTCGACCTGGCGCGCCGCCGTTTCCAGTGTCGCCGGATCGTCGCCCAGGATGGAGAAGGTGTAGCTGGTGCCGTCGCTCGGTCCGCCGCCCTGCTGGGCGATGCCGGCGCGGATGCGGGCGCCGGGAATTTGCTTCAGCTGGTCCACCATCACCCGGGCGAAGGCTTGCTGGCTCAGCTCGCGGTCGCCCTTGGGGACCATGTCGGCGTAGACATTGGCCTGGTTCACGTCCTGACCGCCTATCGCGGCGTAGACAGAGGTGACCTCAGGGCGTGCTTCCAGGATGTCCGTGACACGCCGCACCACTTCGTCGGTCTGGCGCAGCGTCGATCCCGGCGGAAGCTCCACCTGGAAGGCGGCGCGCGCCTCGTCGCCCGGCGACATGAACTCGAACGACATCCTGGCGGCCACCGACAGACCCACGGAACCGACGAGGAACAGGACTCCCAGCACGAACACCTTCCAGCGGTTGCCCAGCGACCAGCGCAGGGCGCGCAGATAGCCGCCCATCCAGAACGGATCCTTGTCCTCGTGATGGGTGTGCTTGAGCATGTAGGCGGCCATCAGCGGCGTCAGCGTCCGCGCCACCACCAGCGAGAAGAACACCGAGATACACGCCGCCAGCGCGAAGGCCTTGAAGAACTGGCCGATGATCCCCGGCATGAAGCCGACGGGCGCGAACACGGCGATGATCGTGGCCGTGGTCGCCACCACCGCCAGGCCGATCTCGTCGGCCGCCTCGATGGCGGCGTCGTAGGGCGGCTTGCCGTCCCGCATGTGCCGGACGATGTTCTCGATCTCCACGATGGCGTCGTCCACCAGGATGCCGATGGTCAGGGACAGCGCCAGCAGGGTCACCACGTTCAGCGACTGGTCCATCGGGCCCAGGATGGCGAAGGTGGGGATCAGCGACATCGGCATGGCGGTCGCCGCGATCACCGTCGCGCGCCAGTCTCGCAGGAAGATGAACACCACCACAACCGCCAGGGCGGCGCCCAGAAGCAGAGCTTCGAGCGAGGCGAGATAGCTCTCCTCGATGTACTGCACGCTGGAGGTGACCTGTTCGATGGTCAGTTCCGGGTGGGCCTCGTCGATGCGGGCGACCTCCTCGCGGACGCGTTCGGCGACCTTGACCTCGCTGGCCTCGCGCGAGCGCAGGAAGTTGAAGGTCACGGCCTCCTGGCCGTTGTAGCGCGCCAGGCGGCGCGGTTCGCTCCACTTGTCCTCGACCGTGCCCAGATCGCCCAGACGCACGGTCCGGCCGTCGCCCAACGGCACCAGGGTCTCGCGCAGCTGCTCGACCGAGCCTGCGGCCCCCAGGGTGCGCACGGCGCGTTCCGATCCCGCCAGGGTCACGCGACCGCCGGGCAGGTTGTTGTTGACGCTGGTCAGGGCCTGGCTGACCTCACCGGCGGTGACGCCGTAGGCGGACAGCCGCTGCGGGTCCAGCTCGACCCGTATCTCGCGGTCCACCCCGCCCGAGCGATTGACCTCGCCCACGCCGCCCAGCGCCAGCAGCGAACGGCTCATCTCGTTGTCGATGAACCAGCTGATCTCTTCCGGCGACATGGTCGGAGAGCGGACCACATAGGTGATCAGGGCGTCGCCGGTAATGTCGATGCGCTGAACCGCCGGCTCCTGCATGTCCTGCGGCAGGCTGGCCCGCAGGCCCGTCATGGCGTTGCGGACGTCGTTGGTCGCGCGATCGGTGTCGGTTCCGAGTTCGAACTCGATGGTGGTCGAGGATACGCCGTCGGTGATGCTGGAGTTGACGTGGCGCACCCCGGAGAGCCCGGCGAGGGAGTCCTCGATCAGGCGGGTGACCTGCACCTCCATTTCCGCAGGCGCGGCGCCTGGCCGGGCGGCGGTGACGGCGACCAGGGGAAAATCGACATCGGGGTTGTTGTTGATCCGCATCCCGGCGAAGCCGACGACGCCGCCGAGCGTCAGCAGAACGAACAGCAGGATGATGGGAATGGGGTTCTTGATCGCCCAGGACGAGATCTGGTTCATGATCGGTCCTACTTCGCAGCAGGTTGGGCGGCGGGTTGCGGCGCCGGTTGGGCGGCCGGACGCGCCGCGCCGGTCGAGACGGTGACGCGGTCGCCTTCGTTCAGGAAGCCGGCGCCGTCCACCACCACCCGGGCGCCTGCGGCGACGCCGTTCACGGCGGTCTGGGCGTCGGTGCGCGACAGCACGGTGATGGGCTGGAACCGCACTGAACTGTCGCTGTTCAGCAGGAACACCCCGGCCTGGTTGTTGCGATAGAGCACCGCCCCGGTCGGCACGGTGGCGGCGGGCTGGGCGCCGACGGCGATCTCGGCGCGGGCGAACATGCCGGGCCGCAGCTGGCTGCCGGCCGCAAGCGAAACGCGCGCCACGCCCAGGCGGGTGTCGGCGTTCACCTCCGGCGTGACGATGCGGACCGTGCCGGTGGTCTGGCCGGCCTCGCTGGAGGTTACGACGGCCGACTGGCCGGCGCGCACCAGCGGCAGTTCGGTTTCAGGCACCTGGGCGTCAAGCTCCAGCCGACCGTCGCGCACCATGCGGAACAGCTCGGTTCCCGCAGCGATGATCTGGCCCTTGGTGACGCTGCGGCTGATGACCAGGCCGGCGACGGGCGCGCGGATTGTGGCCTGCGACAGCCGGGTCTGGGTCTCGGAAAGCGCCGCGCGCGCCGACGCCAGGTTGGCCGCGGAAGCGCGCTGGTTGGCCAGCGCCGTGTCCAGCGCCGCCTGCGCCAGGAAGCCGCGCTCGCGCAGTTCCTGCGCGCGGCTCAGGGCGGCGTCGTCTCGCGCCACATTGGCCTGGGCGGTCTGCACCGCCGCTTGCTGCTGGCGCACCTGAGCGCGCAGCAGGGCGTCGTTCATCTGCACCAGCGGCTGGCCCTGCCGCACATAGGCGCCTTCATCGACATAGACGGCCGTAGCGACCAGGCCGCCGGTCTCCGCCCCGATCGGCACCTCCTCCCAGGCCGATACGGTGCCGGACGCGGTGATGGTGCGATCCAGGCTTCCCTGGGCGACGGTGGCGGCCGTGACGGTCTGGCGCGACCCGCCGGCAGGCTGTGGCCCGCCCTTTTCGTCGTCTCCATGGCCCCCGCAGCTCGTCAGCACGAATGCGCACAGGGCGGCGGCGCTGAGGCCCAAAGCGGATCGGGTCGTCTTGGCCACGGGGGATGTTCCTCGGTTGAAGGCGAAACGAAGGGCCGGCCTGCGCCGGTTGTTCGAGGGCGATCTCCATACCGCGTCCGATAACCGTTCTCAAACGCCGAAAGCCTTTATTGCAAAGCCTCAACGCCTTGTGACGAGCGGGGGGCGAACGCGGCGGACCGCGCCCGCTGGCTCACCGCGCCCGCGCGTGATAGGGGCGCGCGGATGAGCAGCACCCCCGTCGAGCGCATTCGAAACTTCAGTGTCGTGGCCCACATCGACCACGGCAAGTCGACGCTGTCCGATCGGCTGATCCAGACGACGGGCGGGCTGACGGCGCGCGAGATGACCAGCCAGGTGCTGGACAACATGGAGATCGAGCAGGAGCGCGGGATCACCATCAAGGCGCAGACGGTCAGGCTGCACTACAAGGCGCAGGACGGGCTGGATTACGTCCTGAACCTGATGGACACGCCCGGCCACGTGGACTTCGCCTATGAGGTGTCGCGCTCATTGGCCGCATGCGAGGGCTCGCTGCTGGTGGTGGATGCGTCGCAGGGCGTGGAGGCCCAGACGCTGGCCAACGTCTATCAGGCGATCGAGAACAACCACGAGATCGTGCCGGTCCTGAACAAGGTGGATCTGCCGGCCGCCGAGCCCGACCGCGTGCGCGCCCAGATCGAGGACGTGATCGGCATCGACGCCTCGGACGCGGTGTTGGCCAGCGCCAAGTCGGGCCTCGGCATCGAGGACGTGCTGGAGGCCATCGTCACCCGCCTGCCGGCGCCCAGGGGCGACGTGAACGCGCCGCTGAAGGCCATGCTGGTCGACGCCTGGTACGACCCCTACCTGGGCGTGGTGCTGCTGGTGCGGGTGTTCGACGGCGTGCTGAAGACCGGCATGCGGGTCAAGATGATGCAGTCCGGCTCGACCCACCTGGTGGACCGCGTCGGCGTGTTTCTGCCCAAGAACACCCCGGTCGACCAGCTGGCCGCAGGCGAGGTCGGCTTCATCACCGCCCAGATCAAGGAAGTGGCCCACGCCGCCGTCGGCGACACCATCACCGATGAAAAGAAGCCCACCGCCGAGCCGCTGAAGGGGTTCAAGGAGGTCCAGTCGGTGGTGTTCTGCGGCCTGTTCCCCGTGGACGCCGCCGACTTCGAGGACCTGCGCGCCGCCATCGGCCGCCTGCGCCTGAACGACGCCTCCTTCACCTTCGAGATGGAGAGCTCGGCCGCCCTGGGCTTCGGCTTCCGCTGCGGGTTCCTGGGTTTGCTGCACCTGGAGATCATCCAGGAGCGCCTCAGCCGCGAGTTCAACCTGGACCTGATCGCGACCGCTCCCAGCGTGGTCTACAAGATTCAGCTGCGCGACGGGACCGCCATCGACCTGCACAACCCCGCCGACCTGCCGGACGTGATGCAGATCGAGAGCATCGCCGAACCCTGGATCAAGGCCACCATCCTGACGCCCGACGAATACCTGGGCGGGGTGATCAAGCTGTGCCAGGACCGCCGGGGCGAGCAAAAGGAGCTGTCCTACGTCGGCAGCCGCGCCATGGTGGTCTATGAGCTGCCGCTGAACGAGGTGGTGTTCGACTTCTATGACCGGCTGAAGTCGATCTCAAAGGGCTACGCCTCGTTCGACTACGAGCTGACGGACTACAAGACCGGCGATCTGGTCAAGATGTCGATCCTGGTCAACGCCGAGCCGGTCGACGCCCTGTCCATGCTGGTCCACCGCCAGCGCGCCGAAACGCGCGGCCGCGGCATGGTGGAGAAGATGAAGGAGCTGATCCCGCCCCACCTGTTCCAGATCCCGATCCAGGCCGCCATCGGCGGCAAGATAATCGCCCGCGAAACCGTCCGCGCCCTGCGCAAGGACGTGACCTCAAAATGCTACGGCGGCGACGCCACGCGCAAGAAGAAGCTGCTGGAGAAGCAAAAGGCCGGCAAGAAGCGCATGCGCCAGTTTGGCAAGGTCGAAATCCCGCAGGAAGCCTTCATCGCCGCGCTGAAGATGGACGAGGATTGAGGGCGGGACACCTCTACGAGCCATCTACGACCATAACTGGCGCAACGCCATGCAACTCCTGTCCGTCAGATGATGTTGACAGGTCCCCTCATATGGGGGAGCGTGTGGAGTAGAGAGCGGTGCAACTATGATCCAGAAGCTACAGGCTACGGGTGCTTACAGGCGCCTGCAACCGCAGGAGCCGCAGACGTTCTCGCAGGAGAATGATCGGGCACGGCTGACCCCTGCAGCCATGTCGGCCTTTCGCAAGCTGGTCGAGATTTGGCAGTTAACTGGTACGGAGGCCGCCGCGCTTTTAGCCGTGTCGCCTAGCACTTGGGATCGGATGAAGAAGCCTGACTGGAAGGGCGATCTCAATCAGGACCAACTAACGCGAGTGTCCGCCTTGATAGGCACACTGAAGGGGTTGCGTCTGCTGTTCGCCGACGGATTGGCTGACGAGTGGCCGAAGCTGAAGAACAAGGGAAGTTTGTTCGATGGACAAACTCCTGTTGCGACCATGATGGAAGGTGGAATCCCAAGGATGCTCGATGTGCGCCGCCACGTTGATGCTCTGCGAGGCGGGCTCTGAGATGATCGACGGCCTTCCAGTAGCCCGCGGAGCCTTCGAACGGACTGTGCGGCTAGTATCAACCGCTCGTCTTCGCCCGCCGGTGCTAGGGGATGTCGTTTCTGAGGAATTCCTGCAGGACCTCTATGAAATCGAAGGTGCAACCAGCGGACGCCTGAATGGGCAGTGGCGCGGTACTCACGGCATCGAGCAGACTGAGTTTGTCTATGACGTCCCACACGCCCACTTCATCAACGCCAGCTTCGCCTATGCGAAGCCATCTAAGCCGAACCGGTTCAACGACGGTACCCGAGGTGCATGGTATGCCGCTCTCTGCGTTGACACCTGCCTTCAAGAAGTGAAGTTCCACATCGTGGAGGAACTGAAGAACATCGACCGTTTCGACACCCGCGTCGAGTACGCGGAGATGCACGCAAGCTTCGCCGGCTCTTTTTTGGACTTAACGGCTTCAAACGATCACGAGTGCCTGCACCCCTCAGCCGAGATTGGCTACCCGGTAGGTAATGCCATTGCAGAGGCTGCGCGGTCGCAAGGCATCAATCTAATCAAGTATCCATCCGTTCGTCATCGAGGCGGCGTCTGCTTCGCGGCACTCTCACCGCACGTTGTTCAGTCGGTCGCTCCTGGCGATGTCTGGACGATGGTGTGGGAAGGTGATCCTGAGCCGACTATCGCTAAGACGACAGCTCAAGCGGCCTGAAGGTTAGATGACTTGCGCCGATCGCGTCAGTGCATCACGCAGGCGACAGGCGAAGTGTGGATGAGAGTGGTAGCGAGTTGTTCAGTAATGCGCCCTCCACGTCTCCGCTTCCAGCTTGACCGACTCCTCCAGCGGCGGCGGCAACACGAACAGCCCCGGTGCGACCGATAGGTCGTGGAGGCGGTAGAGGCGCCAGGCGGCGGGGTGTTCGAGGGAGACCTCGCGCTCGGTGCGGGTCAGGTAGAAGGGCGTGGTGGGGCCGCCTCGGGTGGCCTTGACCTCGATCAGGCGCTCGGCCCCGGTGGGGTCGAAGCTTTTGATGTCGTAGCCGGCGCCGTCGCCGTGTTCCTGGCTGGTCCATTCGATGCGGCGGGCGAGGTCGGGGCGATCGGCGGCGGTCAGGCGGGCGCGTTCGTGGTGGAAGACCTGTTCCTCTCCCAGCAGGCCGAGCGCGCGGTTGCGGTGGTCGCGGGCGGCGGGGTCGTATTTGCGGACAAGGCGGGCGAGGCCCTCTGGGCGCGGCGCGCGGGGCGGGCCGGGGGGAGGGGCTTCGGTGAGGGTGAGGGTTTGAATCTCTCCGTCTCCGCCGAACCTTGAGGCGGGTTCGGAGACTCCGGCGAAAGTCTGAGTGTGAGGCTGGCCCCCCCCACCACTTCGTGGTCCCCCTCCCCCAAAATGGGGGAGGAGAGAGAAGGCGTTGTCGGCGAGGACCTCCGGGTGGGCGTCGAGGTGGCGGTCGATGGCGTCGAAGATGGCGGCTTGGTAGTTGGCTAAGGGGCGATAGCCGCGCACCGTCGGCAGGCCGAGCTCGCTGGCGACGGCCGAGATGTTCATGTGCTTGAACTCGACCGAGCGGTGGCTGCGGCCCGTCTGCTCCATCAGGGCGCGGGCGCGGTGCGCCTTGACGAAGGGCTGCCCGGCGGCGTCGAGCGCGAGCATGGCGAAGTAGTCGGCGACTATGGCGTCGAGCTCGTCAGCCCTCCAGTCTGTTCCGGTCTTTGCTGGGCTGGCCACGGCGTCTCCTGTTTCGGAGACTAGCGGCGGACGCGCGATTGACCAGGTCCGATCAAGGCTGCCGCCGTGTTACGCGGGTCAAGACGATCTATGTCGCATCTCAGCTCTCCGCTGCACGGGCGTTTGACGGCCGACCAGCCCGACTTACCCGCCGTAGCTGACCCTTCCGCTAGGCTCCCCGCCATGACCCGCGCCTATGCCGAAGCTCCCGCCACCCACTATCGCCTGACGGCGGAGACCTGGGCGATCATCGCCGAGGAGTACAAGAACGGGGCGACGGCCAAGGCGCTGGGGGCCAAGTGGAAGGTGGCGCCGTCCTCGGTCTATCGCTACGCCTGCCGCGACGGCTTCACCAAGAAGTCCATGGGCGATGCGCGGGCGCGGGCCCATGCGCGGATGGTGGAGGAGGAGGAGGGCGCGGCGCGGGCGCTGAAACCCACGGGGTCGCGCGCGCTGGCCGGGCTGTTTTCGCC
>JAEYAO010000015.1 GCA_023456105.1 Pseudomonadota bacterium
CCCCCCCCCCCCCCCCCCCCCCCCCCCCCCCCCCCCCCCCCCCCCCCCCCCCCCCCCCCCCCCCCCCCCCCCCCCCCCCCCCCCCCCCCCCCCCCCCCCCCCGCCCCCCCCCCGCCCCCCCCCCCCCCCCCCCCCCCCCCCCCCCCCCCCCCCCCGCGACAGGGAGGAGAGGGATCACAGCTGGCGGCGGACCAGCTTGCCGTAGTGCTCCATCAGCTCCAGCGACAGGGCGCCGGGGGTGAAGGTGTAGTCGCCGACCTCGCGGACCGGCGTGACCTCGACCGCCGTGCCGGTCAGGAAGCATTCTCTGAAGGTGGACAGTTCCTCCGGAAGGATGTCGCGCACCTGGACCTCGATGCCCTTCTCTGCGGCGATCTCCAGCACCGTCTGGCGGGTGATGCCGTCCAGGATGTGATCGACGCGGGGGGTGTGGATCACGCCGTCGCGCACGAAGAAGACGTTGGCGCCGGTCGCCTCGGCCACATAGCCGCGCCAGTCCAGCATCAAGGCGTCGGCGAAGCCGCGCTTCTCCGCCGCGTTCTTGGACATGGTGCAGATCATGTAGAGACCCGCCGCCTTGGCGGTGGTGGGAGCGGTCGCCGGATCGGGCCGGCGCCATTTGGCCCACTCCAGCCGGATGCCCTGCGCCTTGACCGCCGGGTCGAAATAGCTCGGCCAGTCCCACACGGCGATGGCCAGGTGCGGCTTGTTATTCAGGGCCGAGACGCTGGTCTGTTCCGGCCCCAGATAGGCGACGGGGCGCACATAACAGTCGCTGAGGCCCATCTTGGCGCAGGTCGCGTTGCAGGCGGCGTCGATTTCGGCCACGCTGTAGGGAATATCGAAGTCGAGCAGGTTGGCGGACCGCTTCAGCCGCTCCGTATGGGGCGTCAGCTTGAAGATTTCGCCGCCATACATACGCTCGCCCTCGAACACCGACGAGCCGTAGTGGAGACCATGGGTCAGAATGTGCGTTTTCGCATCCCGCCAGGGCACGAAATCGCCGTCGAACCAGATCCAGCCGTCACGGTCGTCGAAAGGAACGAAGGCCATTGAAGAACATCTCCCGGAAACCTTCAGGGGTTAGAGCCCCGGGCGCCGCCGAGGTCAACGCCTCATGTGAAGGACCCGCCCGATGAGCATGACCGATTCGCGCCCCCACGGACGCTCGGGTCCCGTCGCCGGCCCGGGCGTCGGCCGCCACCTGCTGATCGTCGACGACGACGACCGCATCCGCGAACTGCTGAAGGAGTTCCTGGCGCGCGAAGGCTATCGCGTGACGGGCGCGGCGCACGCTGCGGCGGCGCGCCGGCTGATGGAGCTGATCGAGTTCGACCTGGTGGTGCTGGACATCATGATGCCCGGCGAGAGCGGGTTGGACCTGACCAGCTGGGTCCGGAGCAAGGCCGAGCTGTCGCGCACCCCCGTGCTGCTGCTGACCGCGCGCGGTGACGCCAACGACCGCATCGAGGGGCTGTCGCGCGGCGCCGACGACTACATGTCCAAGCCGTTCGAGCCGCGCGAGCTGGCGCTGAGGATCGACGCGATCCTGAGGCGCACCGGCGGCAAGCCGATAGGGCCCAAGGAGGTCCGGCTGGGCGCCGCCACCTTCGACATGGAGCGGCTGGAGCTGACGCGCGACGGCGCGCCGCAGCGGCTGACCGAGGCCGAGGCGCAGCTTCTGAAGACCCTGGCCCTCCATGCGCACGCGCCGGTCGAGCGGATGAGCCTGTCGCCGGACACCGCCGACATCACCGGGCGCGCCGTGGACGTGCAGGTGACGCGCCTGCGCCGCAAGCTGGAGGCCGACCCGAAGAACCCGCGCTATCTGCAGACCGTACGCGGCGTCGGCTACATGCTGGCGCCCGACTGAGATGCGGCTGCGCCGGCGGCTGAACCTGTGGCCGCGCTTTCTGAAGCGGCGGCTGCCGACCTCGCTGTGGGGCCGGTCGCTGCTGATCATCGTCCTGCCGGTGCTGGCGATGCAGATCGCGGTGACCTGGGTGTTCTTCGACGCCCACTGGCAGACCGTGACCGCCCGCCTGTCCGAAGGGCTGGCCGGCGATATCGCCTGGGCGGTCCAGTCCTATGAGGACGATCCGACGCCCGCCAACATGGCCGTGATTGCCGACCGAGCCGAGCGCGCCATGCAGCTGTCGGTCGCCTTTCAGGAAGACCGCACCCTGCCAACCGAGACTCGGCGCGGCGCCATCGGCGTGGTGGACCGGGTGATGGAGCGGGCGCTGCAGGGGCGGCTGGACCGCCCCTACTGGTTCGACACCACCCGCTACCCGGCCTACATCGACATCCAGGTGCAGGAGCCGGGCGGCGTGTTGCGCTTCATCGCGCCGCGCGAACGGGCGGTGGCGACCCAGGCCCACATCTTCGTCTTGTGGCTGGCGGTGGCGACCATCCTGCTGATGGGGGTCGCCATCCTGTTCATCCGCAACCAGGTGCGCTCCATCGAGCGGCTGGCCGATGCGGCGGAGGCGTTCGGGCGGGGTGAAAGCGTGCCGCGCTTCAAGCCGCATGGCGCGCGCGAGGTGCGCCAGGCGGCCACGGCGTTCATGGCCATGCGCGACCGCATCCAGCGCCACATCGACCAGCGCACGGCCATGCTGGCCTCGGTCAGCCACGACCTGCGCACGCCTCTCACGCGCCTGCGGCTGGAGCTCGCGCTGGCGCCGCCCTTCAAGCGTCAGGACGCCATGCGCGGCGACCTGGACGAGATGGAGCACATGATCGACGAATATCTCGCCTTTGCGCGCGGCGAGGCGGGCGAGGACACCCAGACCGTGGCGCTGGCGGATCTGCTCGGCGCCGTGGCCGAGGATGCGCGCCGGGCCGGAGCCGAGGTCGAGGTGGAGGTCTCGCCGGGCCTGACCGCTCCCTTGCGGCCGCTGGCCTTCAAGCGCGCCTTGACCAACCTGGCCGGCAATGCGGCGGCGCACGGCGAGCGCGTTCGGCTGTCAGCTCGCCCCTTGCCATCGGGCGGGCTTGAGATCGGGGTCGAGGACGATGGGCCGGGCATACCGGAGGCGATGTACGAGGACGCGTTTCGTCCATTCTCGCGCCTGGACGACAGCCGCAATCAGAACCGCAAGGGCGTGGGCCTGGGCCTGGCCATCGCCCGCGACGTGGCGCGCGGCCATGGCGGAGAGATCACCCTGGGGCGCAGCGACCTCGGCGGGCTGAAGGCCGAGATCCGCCTGCCGGGCTGAGGAAGCGGGGACTGGCGAAACGGGAGAGGAAGGCGCATCTCTTCGGCAGACAGGGCTTTGTCGGAGATCCATCATGAGACCCCTCGCCTTTTTCGCCCCGGCCGCCGCCGTGATCGCCTTGGCCGCCGCCGCTCAAGCTCAGGCGCCGAACGTCGCCGTGACCCTGGGGCCCAAGCTGCAGGAGCAGGTCGAGGACCTGGGCCCGCGCGAGGTGCAGGACCAGGCCGACCAACTGACCGAAGAGGTGCGCGAAGCTTTGGCGCGCCGCAACGACCTGAACGCCGCCACGGTCAGCCTAGTGCTGACGGACCTCAAACCAAACCGGCCGACGCTGCAGCAGCTGTCGGACAAGCCGGGCCTGGACCGCATCCGCAGCGTCAGCATCGGCGGCGCGGCGGTGGAAGGAGAGATCGTCACCGCCGACGGCCGTCGTCTGCCGTTCGATTACGACCGCTTCAACTCAAGCCTGGCTGACGTCTATGGCTTCACCACCTGGTGGGAGGCCGATCGCGTGTTCGACCGCGTGGCGCGCAAGATCGCCGAAGGCGACCTCTAGCCCCGGCCCATCTCGCGATTGCGTCGGACCGCGGCCTTGACGACCTCGGCCATCAGGACCTCGATGCGAGCGCCCTCGGCCATGACGTCGAGGCCGGCGCGGGTTGATCCGCCGGGCGAGGCGATGCGCCCGATCAGTTCGGTCAGCGGTTCATCACCGGCGCTTTCGGCGGCCGCCACAAAGGTCGCTCGGGCCAGTGTGCGGGCCGTGTCCGCATCGAGCCCGGCCGCCTCGCCGCCTCGCGCCAGGGCCTCGGTCATCGCATAGAAATAGGCCGCGCCTGAGCCGGCCACGGCGGTGGCCGCGTCCATCGCGGCCTCGTCGGGCAGATCGACGGTGACGGCCATGGGTTCGAACAGCGCGCGCCCCAGCGCCCGCGCCTCGGCGTCGGCGGCATAGACAGTCGCCACACCGCACCCGCGCGCGACGCCCGTTGTCGGCATCACCCGCACGATGGGCCAGGGACCGACGCCTTCCGCCAAGGTCGGCGCCGTGACGCCGGCCATGACCGAGAGGATGACGGCCTGTTCGCCTAGATGCGGCAGCAGCGGCGCAAGCGCCTCGCGCCACATCGCCGGCTTGACGGCCAATACAACGCAGCGTGCGTCACGCAGCGCCTCGAGCGACGGATTGATCCGCGCGCCCTGAACCCTCGCCGCCTCGGCCGCGGGCTTTTCTGAGGGGGTCAGCACAACAAGGTCTGACGCCGCCATCGTCCCGGTCAGCAGCCAGCCTTCCAGAATGGCCGAACCCAGCCGGCCGCAGCCCAGGAGGACGACGGGGCCGGGAACCGCCATCAGGCGGTGCCCACCGTCTCGAACAGGCAGGCGTCAATAGCCTCCTGCGGCTTCTTCGATCCCCGGATCATGAAGTCGAAGGCGGGATAGTAGCGGTCCGCCGCCTCCATCGCCGCATCGATCATTGAGGCCGCCTGCGCCAGCGTCGGGCGCTCGCCGTGAGGCACCGACAGGGAGTGGCGGAAGACGATCTCGCCGTCCTCGGCCCAGACCTCGAAATGGCCCATCCAGGTGCGCTGATTGATCATGCCGACCAGCTCATAGGCCGCGGTGCGGCGGCTCTTGGTCGCGCGGAGGTCCAGTGCGCAGCACAGCTGCAGGCAGTCGCCCTCGGGCCGCCAGGCGAACCACAGCTCGTAATCCTTCCAGTCGCCCGCCATCGCAAAGGCGAGATCGCCCTCATCGGTGCGGTCGAACGGCAGATTCTCGGCCGTCAGAACATATTCGACCACATCCAGCGGATCGAAGGGAACATCGACCTCTTGCGGCCCGGCGACATCCATGCGGCGAACTCGTCCTTTGGAACGGCGAAGCGATTGGTGAATCACCTCTTAACCGGACGCTAGACGTGTTCGGGGTCGCGGCTCAACCGGCTGCGTCGAGCGGGGGAGTTCCGTCTGTGGAGTTTCCCGCCTCAGGCTTGTCAGCCAGCTTGGCGGCAAAGGCGGCGCGCATCACCACCATCTCCGCGCGCAGGGCGGCGACCTCGCCTTTCAAGGCGTCCAGTTCGTCGCGGCGCACCAGGTCCATGTCGGCGGCCAGGCGGTCGGTCTGGGCGCGCCAGGCGGACTTGGCCTCCTCGCCCGCGGCCTGGGCCAGGCCCATGGCGCCGGTGGTCAGCTTGGCGAACTCGTCAAGGATGGGGTTGCGGGTCTGCATCGGCGTGCTCCGCCCGGCGCGCCGGGCTGGTTGAAGGGTCTGCAGCGGATATAGGCCCTGCTTCGGCCACGGCGAAGGGCCAGCATCCGGCAAAAGCGTCGCAGCCGCCGCAACAAACCGGCGACGACGACGGCGACGCTTGCTAAACCACGCCGAACCGAAGCGCTCGAGGACCACCCTTGCCCTTTCCCGAATTCGATCCGGTTCTGATCAGCATCGGCCCCTTCCCGATCCGCTGGTACGCCCTGGCCTATGTGGCGGGCATCGTGCTGGGCTGGTGGTACGCCTCTCGCCTGATCAAGACCGAACGCCTCTGGGCGCCGGCGCGGCCGCCGTTGACGCCGAACCAGCTGGACGATCTGGTGCTGTGGATCGTGCTGGGCATCATTCTGGGCGGGCGGTTCGGCTATGCCCTGTTCTACGATCCGGCCATGTACGGCCAGTTGTTCACCGGCGACAGCTGGGCCGAACGGCTGGAGTTGTTCCAGCTGTGGACCGGCGGCATGAGCTTCCACGGCGGCTTCCTGGGCGTCTGCCTGGCCATCGTGCTGTTCGCGCGCGGACAGAAGATCGACATGCTGCGGCTTGGGGACATGGTGGCGCCGGTGGTGCCCATCGGCCTGTTCTTTGGCCGCATCGCCAACTTCATCAACGGCGAACTATGGGGTCGGGAAACGACCGTCCCCTGGGCTGTTCGCTTCTGCAACGACAGCATCGAGCGGATGTACGGCTTCTGCCCGGCCGGCGATGCGCCGCGCCATCCCAGCCAACTCTATGAAGCGGGCCTGGAGGGCCTGCTGCTGCTGGGGCTGCTTTCGCTCGGCATCTGGAAGATCGGCCTGCTGAAGAAGCCCGGCTACATCACCGGCCTGTTTCTGCTGTTTTACGGCCTTTCGCGGGCCGCGCTGGAGAATGTGCGCCAGCCGGACGTCGGCATGCCCGACTTCCCGCTGGGCCTGACCATGGGAATGATGCTGTCGATCCCGATGATCCTGGTCGGCGGCTGGCTGGTGTGGCGGGCGTGGAGCCGTCCGCCCGTCCGGGGATGACGGCCGACAGCCTCCAGAGCCGGCTGGCGCGCGAGATCGCGCTGTCGGGGCCGATGACGATCGCCGATTACGTCACCCGCTGCCTGCACGATCCGGCCGGCGGCTATTATGCGGCGCATCCGGCGCTGGGCGCGGGCGGCGACTTCATCACCGCGCCCCTGGTCAGCCAGATGTTCGGCGAGCTGATCGGCCTGTGGGCGGCCGAGACCTGGAACCGGCTGGGCGCGCCCGAGCGGGTGCGGCTGGTGGAGGTCGGGCCCGGCGACGGGACCCTGATCGGCGACGCTCTGCGGGCGGCGCGGCTCGCGCCCGGTTTTCTGGAGGCCTGCGATCTCGTGCTGATCGAGCCCAGCGGTCCGTTGCGCGCGCAGCAGGCGCGAGCCCTGGCCGGCTCCGACCTTCAGCCCCGCTGGGTGCGCGGCCTGGACGGCGTTGAAACGGATGCGCCGGTCATCCTGATCGCCAATGAGGTGCTGGACTGCATGCCGGCGCGCCAGTTCGTGCGCACCGAGGGCGGCTGGGCCGAGCGGCGCGTGGGCGTCACCGACGGCGGCGGCCTGTTCTTCGGCCTGACCGGCGTGACGGCGGGCTTCAGCAAGCCGGCTTTCGACATGGCGCCCGGCGAGGTTCTGGAGATCTCGGACCAGCAGGCGGCGTTCGGGCGCGACCTGGGCGCCCTGATGAAGCAGGCGTCCGGCGCGGCCCTGTTGATCGACTACGGCCGGGCGCGGCCCGAGGCCGGCGACACCCTGCAGGCGCTGAAGCGCCACCAGAAGGTCGATCCGCTGGAGGCGCCCGGCCAGGCCGACCTGACGCAATGGGCGGACTTCCCCCTGGTGCTGGAGGCGGCGGTGCGCGCGGGGGCCGACGTGACCGGCTGTCTCGGCCAGGGCGAGTTCCTGCGTCGTCTCGGGATCGAAGCGCGCGCCGAGGCCTTGAAGACTGGGCGCCCCGACGCCGCACCGGTGATCGACCGCCAGCTGAACCGCCTGACCGCGGAGGACCAGATGGGAACCCTGTTCAAGGCCGCCGCGATCTTCTCGCCCCGCTCGTTGGTCGTGCCGGGGTGGGACGCATGAGCGCGCCGGAGCCGATCACCCGTCCGCTGCTGGACGGCGTGCGCCACGGTTTCTTCACGCGGGCGGGCGGCGTCTCGACGGGCCTCTACGCCGGGCTGAACACAGGGATCGGCTCGCGGGACGATCCCGCCGCCGTGGCCGAGAACCGCCGCCGCATCGCCCAGGCCATGGGCGGAACCGCCGCCGACCTCGCCAACTGTTATCAGATCCACTCGGCGGTGACGCGCGTGGCCGAAGGGCCGTGGAACGGCGAACGGCCCGAGGGCGACGCGGTGGTGACGGCGACGCCCGGCGTGATCTGCGCGGTGCTGACCGCCGATTGCGCACCCGTGCTGCTGGCGGACCGGGAGGCCGGCGTGGTGGGCGCCGCCCACGCGGGCTGGAAGGGGGCGCTGGGCGGCGTGATCCATTCGGCGGTGGCGGCCATGGAGGCGCTGGGCGCGCGGCCGGAGCGGATCAGCGCCGTCGTCGGCCCGTGCATCGCGTCCGAAAGCTATGAAGTCGGCGCTGATTTCCTCGACCGCTTCGCTCATCATGATCCGGGCAGCGAGCGGTTCTTTCACGCTGCTTCCGCCCCGGACAAGCGACTGTTCGACCTGCCAGGCTTTGTGCTGTGGCGGCTGGAGCAGGCCGGCGTTGGTCAGGCCGCGTGGACCGGCGACGACACCTGCGTGGACGAGGCCCGCTTCTTCTCCAACCGTCGGGCGCACCAGCGGGGCGAGCCGGACTTTGGGCGGATGATGAGCGTCGTCACCCTTTAGCGGCGACCGACCTTCAGCCCGCCCGCGCCAGCTCCGGCACCCGAACCGTCTCACGCCAGGCGTGCGGCTGGGCCAGCAGGGCGCGCACCAGCTTGTTGTTCACGGCGTGCCCAGCCTTGTAGCCGTCGTACCGGCCCAGCAGCGGCGCGCCCAGCACATACAGGTCGCCGATCGCGTCCAACGCCTTGTGCCGCACGAACTCGCGTTCCATGCGCAGGCCGCCGGGGTTCAGTATCTGGTCGCCGTCGATCACGACCGCATTCTCCAGCGAGCCGCCGCGCGCCAGACCGGCCTGACGCAGCGCCTCGACCTCGTGGGCGAAGCCAAAGGTCCGGGCGGCCATGATCTCACGCCGGAAGGTCGCCTCGTCCACCACGAAGTCGATCACCTGATTGCCGATGACGGGCGTCGGGAAGTCGATCTCGAACCGCATCTCGTAACGATCGCAAGGCGTCAGGGCCGCGTGCTTGTCGCCCTCGGTGACGTGGACAGGCTCCAGGATCTCGATGTAGCGCACCGGCGTCGGCTGGCGACGGAAGCCCGCCCGGTCCAGCAGTTGCACGAAGCCCAGGGCCGAGCCGTCAAGGATCGGCAGCTCCGGCCCATCCACCTCGACCGTCACATTGGCGATGCCGAGTGCGGCGAAGGCGGCCATCAGATGCTCGATGGTCGACAGGCGCACGCCGGCCGCGTTCTCGATCATGGTGTTCAGGCGCGCGTCGACCACCGCCTCGCCCGACACGCGGATGCGGTTCTCGCGGTCCTTGACGTCCGTGCGCACGAAGACGATCCCCGCGCCCGCCGGGGCGGGACGCACCACCAGACGCACGCGGCGGCCGGTGTGCACGCCCACGCCGGCGCAGATGGCCGGCGCCAGGATGGTGCGTTGGTGATGGTCGTGGCTGACCGACAAGGCAGAACTCGCTTCTTCGCATCGGCGCCGGTTGAACCGCTCGCGGTTCGCGCCTCATGAGTCCTCTAGAACGAGGACTGCAATGCCGAAAGCAAAGTCCGGTTTCCGATTGTTTCGTAACGGGACGGCGACGGAAACGTAAAACGCCCCGGAGCGAGCTCCGGGGCGCTTCAGGTCAGGCGCGGCCTCGATCAGTTGGCGAGGCGGCGTAGAAACGAGGGGATTTCGAGATCGTCATCGCTGGACGAGGCCTGCGGCTCGGGCGCGGCGGCCGTCTGTGTCGCCTGGCGCATCTGCGGCTGCGGACGCGGGCTGTAGGAGGCTTGCGGCTGCGGACGCTTGCCCCGACCGAACAGGCTCCAGCCGCTGCGGCGGTGATCCCGGTCGTAGTCGTCCTCCTCCATCACCGGCTCAGGCCGCGCGGCGGGCGCCTCGCGGCGCGGCTCGGCGCGCGCGGGCTGGGCCGGCTGGGCGGTCTGGGCC
>JAEYAO010000032.1 GCA_023456105.1 Pseudomonadota bacterium
GGCGTGGGCCGCGGTGCTGGCGCGGGGCGCGTCGGCGCCGCGGTCGCCGGCATCGTGTGGCCCGCGTGAGGGTCCTGGGCCTGGGCGCTGAAGGCGCTGGCGGCGAGCACCAGCGGGGCGAGGGCGACGGCGAGGCGGTTCATGACGCGGCTCCGTCCATGGGCCGCACAGTGACGACGTTGAACATTCCGGCGTGCATGTGCATCAGCATGTGGCAGTGGAAGGCCCAGTCGCCGGGTGCGTCGGCGGTCAGATCGAAGGTCACCTTGCCGCCGGGGGCGACGTTGACGGTGTGCTTGAGCGGCTGATGCCCGGCCGGTCCGCCCGTGACCAACTCAAAGAAGTGGCCATGCAGGTGGATTGGGTGGGCCATCATGGTGTCGTTGACCAGGGTCACCCGCACTCGCTCGTTGCGCTCGAAACGGATGGGCTCGACCAGCTCGCTGAACTTGCGGCCGTCGAAGCCCCACATGAACCGCTCCATATTGCCGGTCAGGTGGATTTCCATGGTCCGCGACGGGGGGCGCTGGTCCTTGTTGGGGGCGAGCGACACCAGGTCGGTATAGACCAGCACCCGGTGCGGAACGTCTTCCAGCCCCATCGGCCGTTCACCCAAGCGATTGGCGGGATCCATGGCGATGGCGTCTACGCCGACGCCAACCGCCATGTCTGGCGGAGCGTTTTCGGGGTCGCGCATGTTCATTCCGCTCATGGACATGCCGCCCATGTCTCCCGTCGGAGCCCCGCCTCGCGTCGAGGCTCCATGATCCATGCCGGTCATCGCGCCATGATCCATTCCGGACATGCCGTCCATCGAACCGTGATCCATTCCGCCCATGCCCATGTCGCGCATGGTCAGATTAGGAACCTCCCGGAGCGGCGAGACCTCGGCCGTCATGCCCAGACGCGGTGCGAGCGTCGCGCGCCCCATGCCTGAGCGGTCGATCGCCTCGGACACGATTGTGTAGGCGCGATCTTCCGTCGGCCGAACGATGACGTCGTAGGTCTCCGCCACCGAAATCTGAAACTCGTCGGTCTCGACCGGGCGCACGTTCTCGCCGTCGGCTTGGACCACCGTCATCGGCAGGCCGGGGATGCGAATGTTGAAGATCGACATGGCCGAGGCGTTGATGATCCGCAGCCGGACTCGCTCGCCGGGCCGGAACAGGCCGGTCCAATTCTCCTGCGGTCCGTGGCCATTGATGAGGTAGGTGTAGGTCGAGCCGTTGACGTCGAGGATGTCGCGCGGGTCCATCCGCATCTGACCCCACATGCGGCGCTCCTCGAGGCTCATGCGGTCGCTGCCGTCGAGCAGGCCCGCGAGCGTGGTGCGCTGCTGGTTGAAGTAGCCGGGGCTTTTCTTCAGCTTGTCGAGGATTTCGTGCGGATGCATGAAGCTCCAGTCCGACAGGACCAGCACATGCTCGCGGTCGTAGCCCACCGGATCGGCGCCCGCCGGATCGATGACGATCGGTCCATAGTGGCCCATCGCCTCCTGGAGGTTGGAGTGGCTGTGGTACCAGAACGTCCCCGACTGCCGGAGCGGGAACTCGTAGACGAAGGTTTCACGCGCCTTGATGCCAGGGAAGCTGATGCCGGGCACGCCGTCCATCTGGAACGGCACCAGCAAGCCGTGCCAGTGGATCGAAGTGTCCTCGTCCAGGGTGTTGGCCACCGACAGCCGGACGTTCTGGCCCTCCCGCAGGCGAAGCAGCGGCGCCGGCAGGACACCGTTGATGGTAATCGCGTGCCCCGTCCGACCTCCGACGGTGAACGGCGAGTGACCGACCGTCAGATCAACGTTCGGCCCCGTCAGCGTCGGCATGTCCGCCCGGAGGCCTGCCGAGCCGGTCTGCGCCCAGGCCGGCAGAAGGCCTTGCAGCCCCAGCAGCCCACCGCCGGCGGCGGCGCCGCGGAGAAGCGTTCGGCGATCGAGACTTGGGGTCGACATGGGCGATTGAATCCTTGGTCGGCTATTCGGCCGTTCGTTTAGATACGCATCCCGGCGGCGCGCCCCTTGCGTCAGGACGCCACAGCCAACGGGATCGTGGCCTTGTGCACCTTCCCATCATGGCAAGGTCAAGCGTCTGCGTTCGGTGACCAGGCCAGCGCCTCCGCCAGTTTCCTGCGGGCGCGAGCCACGCGGGTCTCCACGGCTTTGGGCGTGATGCGCAGGATAGCGGCGATCTCGGCATGAGACCGCCCTTCCAGCGTGGCGAGCAGGAGCGGCGCCTTGAGGGCGTCCGGCAGGTCGGACAGCGCCCGTTGCAGGGCCTCGGCCCTGCGCCGGTCGTCTAGACGGGTCTCCGGCAGGGGCGCCTCGTCGCCAACCGCGGTCGCCTCGGGCGCATCCAGCCCCATGACCCCTCGCACGACGCGGCGCACCGCACGCCGACGACTCCAGTCGCGGCATTTGTTCAGGGCGATGGAGCGGATCCAAACATCGAATGGCCGCGTCGGATCATAGCGCCGCAAGGCCAGCCAGGCGGAGGCGTAGGCTTCCTGAAGCACGTCGTGAGCCTCGGCCTCGTCGCCGACATAGCGGCGAACGAACCGGTAGAGCTCGGCCTTTGACGCGGTCATCAAGGCGGTGAACGCGGCCGGATCGCCGCGCGCCGCACGGGCCTCTATGCTGTCTTCGGCCCCCACGCGCCGCGCTTAGCCAGCGTCGTCGCGCAGGGCGTCGACCACCGCAGCGTCGAACACCTCGGCCTGAGCCGGAGTCAACACCGATCGCATCTCAAAGACGTGGGCGATGGTCGCCTTCTGCAGATCGCCCATGGCGGCATGGAAATGATCGACTGCGGCCTGGACCTGGGGCGTATCGCCATCGCTGGCCGCGATCGCGGCCGCCAGTTCGCGATTGGCCGCGCGGACTTCCGCTTCGAGCGCCGGCCGCTGAGCGGCGAACCGGGCTTCGACCACGTCGAGCCGTCGATCCTGCTCAGGGCTCAGGTCGAGTTTCTCATGGACGACGCTGTGCAGGCTTGGCGGCTGCCGCTCCCGCATGACCCAGGTCGCGCTCGCCCAGGTCGCCGCGCCGCTGGCCAGCGCGGCCAGGATGGCCGTGATAACGATCGACTTCCAGGCGGCCCTCATCCCCGAACGTCCAGGCCGGAGAGAGGCGACAAGCCCGCCGAGACCGTGAAAATCCGCATCTCGGACGGCTCCGGCCGTGGAGCCATGAGCATCAGCCCTCCGTTCGCGACGCCAATCACCAGAGCGAGCGCAACGGCGGCGACCCGAACCTGACCCATGCGGGCACGCTCCCTGCGTTCGCCGATCCGCACCCAGACCGCGTCTTCCATGCCGACCAGCCGGCCGGCGTCGCCCGGCCCGACCGCTGCGATCAACTCATTCATGTCGTCAGTCATTGCGCACCCGCGTCACGCCCCACTTGCCATACGCGCCGGCCTTCCGGTCCCCTCACGAGGGGACGAGCCGTCGCCCGCGTAGATACCAGAGACGACCGGGACGCGCCCTGTCGTCCGGGGAAAAGACGTGAGCGACAGAGCAGGGCCCAGGCGGGTTCCATTCCCCGACGTGCTCGATCCGCTCACGGGCGTGAGGTTCTTTCTCGCCCTCGGCGTCGTGCTGTTCCACTTCCAGCTCTACTGGACCCTCCCGGCGGAGAGCGCGGGCTTGTTGAACCGCGCGCGCCTGGGCGTGGATGTCTTCTTCATCCTGTCGGGCTTCATCCTGACCCACGTCTACCTGCAGGGAGACCGGGCCCCGAACTACGGTCGATTCCTGGCGGCGCGCCTGGCCCGGATCTATCCGGCTCACCTGTTCATCCTCCTGGCCATGCTTGGGCTGGTGCTGATCGCGCCTGTGTTCGGCGTCGGGCTGGAGCCTGGCCGGTTTAATCCCGTCGACTTCGCGGGCACCCTTCTGCTCGTACAGGCGTGGTTCCCGCGCGAGAGCATGGCGCTCTGGAACGGACCGGCCTGGTCGCTGTCGGCGGAGTGGTTCGCCTATCTGGCCTTCCCCGCCTATGCCGCCCTCGCGCTCCGGCTGCGGGCCAGGCCGTGGGTCCTGATTGCACTCGCCATGCTGTTTTTCGTCGCTTTGGACGCCTTCTACCGCGCCTGGTTCGGCCGGATGCTGCCTCGCGCCGAGGACAGCCTCGGGATCCTGCGCATCATTCCCGAATTCCTCTACGGCATTGGCCTCTACTATCTCGGTCAGCGCTGGACGCCTTCGCCGCGAATGTCCCTCATGGGCGCCCTGGTCGCCACGACCCTGCTGCTGACGCTCATGCAGATCGGCGCCGACGACCGGGTCATCGTGGCGGCGGCCGGTCCCTTCATCCTGTCGCTCGCCCTGTTGGCCAAGGCTCCGGTCCGGACCTTCCTGTCTCACCCCGTCCTTCTGTTCGCCGGCGAAGCGTCGTTCGCCCTCTATCTCGTCCACATCCCCATCCTGATGGTGTGGCGCAATGCGGCGCAGGCGTTCTCCGGCTGGGGTGCGGACTATCGAATGGGCCTGGTCGAACTGGCCGCCATGCTTGTGTTGACGCTCGCCGCCGCGGCCGCCATCCATGTCTTCGTCGAGCAGCCTGGCCGACGGTGGTTGCGGGCGCGGCTGGCGCCGCAGCGCGCCGACCCTGTCGAGGCGCAGCGATCCGTCCACAGCGATCAGGGAGAACCCTTTTGAATCCCGCCAATCTGAACCGTCGTCTACTCATGGGCGCGGCCGTCTTCATCGGCATGGGCGGGTCCGCCTGCGCCCAGACCCGTCCGTCCAGAAACCTCACGGTCTTCAAGACGCCCACCTGCGCCTGCTGCGACGCCTGGATCGCGCACATGCGCCAGGCGGGCTTCACCACCACCATCACCGTCCTTCCAAGCCTTCAATCGGTCCGGAGCAGCCGGGGCATGCCGGACGCGCTCGCCTCCTGTCATACCGGTCTGATCGATGGCTATCTGGTCGAGGGTCATGTGCCGGCCCCGGACGTCATTCGACTGCTGACCGAGAGACCGGCGGCGGTGGGCGTCGCGGTCCCGGGCATGCCGCTCGGTTCGCCCGGCATGGAGACGCCGCAGGGGCGCAAGGAGCCCTACGACACCCTGCTGGTGCTTCGCTCGGGCGCGACCCGCGTGTTCGCCCGCCACAACCCGCCGGCCTGACGCAGATCGCGCTCAGCCCGTTCAGATCACCCACAATCCGGAGTTCGCCATGTCCCGCACCTCTCTCGCCCTCGTCCTGTCGCTCGCCGTTCTTTCGGCGACACCCGCCTTCGCCCAGGACCACGCCCACGGGCATGCCCAAGCCGCCGGCTCGGTCGCCGCGGAAGCTGCGGACGCGGCGGCGGCCGTCGACGCCTTTCACGTCGCCCTGAAGGCCGGCGACACGAACGTCGCCCTGGCAATTATGGCGCCGGATGTGATGATCTTCGAGGAGGGTGGCGCGGAGCGATCGCGCGACGAGTATGCGTCCCATCACCTGGGCTCGGACGCCGCCTTCGCCGCCGCCTCTGAAGCGACGGTGACGCGCAGATCGGGATGGGCCGACGGGGACATCGCCTGGATCACCAGCGAAGGCCGCACCACGGGCCAATTCAACGGCCGCGCCGTAGACCGCCTGACGACCGAAACCATGGTCCTCAAACGCCATGCCGACGGCTGGCGCATCCACCACATTCACTGGTCGTCGCGCGCGCCCGGCTGACGCTCAGGCCCGCGCCAGCGGGTCGCCGGCCCTGCGACGTCGGTGAGGAACATCGGGAAGACGCCCGCCCTCGCGGGCGGGCGTCCCCGATAATACGATCAGCAGCAGGTGCAGGCTTCCGCGCAGGCTGCGATAGCGTCGCAGCAAGCGCATACGGCCTGCGCCACGGCGTCCGGCGCGGCCGCGAAGGCGGCTGAACCGGAAGCCAGCAGCACCAGGGCTG
Source organism: Pseudomonadota bacterium (assembly GCA_023456105.1). Lineage (GTDB taxonomy): Bacteria > Pseudomonadota > Alphaproteobacteria > Caulobacterales > Caulobacteraceae > Brevundimonas. The sequence goes on from JAEYAO010000032.1 coordinate 5,894, forward strand.
CGAGGGTGAGAGTGCGTTTCGTGGTTTTGATCTCTGTTTGATTGAATGAGTCCGGTCATCTTCAACAGGATCAGCGTCGTGGGGGCGGGTCGTCCGCCTCCACGGTGAAATCGGCATGCCGCGCATCAAGGGATGGATAGAGGACAGACGCATAGACCCGTGCGGGGGTGGATTCACCGCCTTGGGGGACAAGGCCCTGGCAGATGGCCAGACACGCCTTATGGCACGAGATCCTGACGGTCTTCGGCTCGCACGGGACGCCGTCGCCGCTCATCGACATGGACGCCATATCCTGATCGACCGGAGCTTCGCAGGCGATCGAAGCGGTGGACATGAACAGCACGGCAAACGCCGCGAGCAGCGCGGTCGTCAGTCGGAGGAGGTCATGACGCAGGAACGGCATTGTCTGATCATACTTCAACGGTCGGCGGAGCGACGATCTCATTTTGATCATCGCAATCGAGCCTACAGAGACGCCGGGGGCGGCAGGGTTCCCATGACCGCCACGACGCCAATCAGGGCGAGTCCCAGACCCGTTTCGATCAACAGGCTGCGCCGGAGCGCGCTCATGGCGGCGACGGAGGGTTGGCCCGTCTCCAGCGCATAGCCCAGTGTCGGCGTCAGCCGGAACCGGTTGCTCGCCGCCAGCGCAAGCATCAAACCGAAGAGGACGAGCTTGGCGACCAGAAGCTGGCCGTAGAGGTTGCCCGCGATCGACGCCACGCGCTCGGGACCGATCAGGAACCAGCTGTTCACGAGACCGGTCAGCACCAGCAACAGGACCGCGAGCGTTCCAAGGCCGGCGAAGCCATGCAGGGCGCGATGGATTGCAAAGTCGTCCGGACCGGCTCGGCGCAGAAGCAGGGCCGTCAACGCCGCCAGGGCGCCCAGCCACAAGGCCGCTGCCACCGCGTGAATGATGTTGGCGACAAGATGGATGGGCCCGCCCGGACCCTCGGTGGCCGCGCCGTGACCCGTCCATGCGAAGCTGGCGGCCACGATCAGACCCAAGGCGGCCGTCACGCTCCAGAGCGCGCGACCGGGTTTCAGGGCGACCAAGGCGACAAGCCCAAGCAAGGCGGCGGCGGCCCGCACGACCATCGCCATGCCCAGGGCTGTGCCGGTGACCATAAAGGACAGAGACGCGGGTTTCACGGCTTCGCTCAGCGACCCCGCCATGACGGCAGTCTGGGCCACCAGGGCGGCGAGCGAGCCGAGCGCGACGATGATCGCCGCGAGGCGCAATGTCGGTCGCGACCATTCCAGGTTCGGCGCGTCGGCGTATTTAAAGCTGTAGAGAAGGAACAGCGGCGCGCCGAGAAGGACGACGCCGCCGCCGTATTGAAGCCAACGAAGCGCGATGACCGCGACTTCCAGCACGGCGTCAGCGCACCGTGAAGGTGTAGGATCCCGTCATGCGGTGGCCGTCGCTCGAGGCGATACGCCAGTCGACACGGTAGGCGCCGGCGGCCAGCGGGCGAGCCAGCGCGCCCGTGAGGGTCCTGCCGTCCTCGGCGACCGAGGTGCGGATCGCGATCTTCTCCTCCGCCGCATTGACGACGTCGAAGCCGGAAAAGGCGGGAACGCTGCGTTCGCTGAAGGTCAGGGTCAGCGTCCGGGTCGCGGCCACGGTGGAGTCGGGCGCCGGGGTGGCGCTGACCAGGCGAGCGTGGGCCGCCGCCGGTCCGGCGGCGAAGGCCACGACCGCCGCGACGGCGATGAAGGGTGCGGGGTTGAAGTAACGCATACTCAGTCTCCAGACGTTTGGCCGGTCCCGGCCTTCTGCTTCTCTACGCGCCACACGACCGCGTCCCTCATGAAGAGGAAGCGGGGGGCGGCTGAGGCCTTCCCCCGCACGCCGGGGTCAGCGGCGACGCTTCTCGAGGAGCGCCTGCATCTGGGCGATCTCCTCCTGTTGACCACGCACGATGCCGTCGCACAGGGCGATGATCTCCGGATCGGTCAGGGAGGCTTGCTCGCACATCAACACAGCCCCGGAATGGTGCGGGATCATCGATCGCAGGAATTCGTCGTCGCCAACGAACGCCTGGGTGCGCATGCCGACGAAGCTGCCGACGAAGATCACGACGGCGACCGCTCCAATGACCAGGTTCGTTTTGCGCGACGGGTACATGGACCGCATGAAGACGAGCATGAGGACCGCCATCGGCGCGACCATCATCAGGGTCATGTAGACGTTGTTCAAATTGAGATAGAAGTGACCGAGCGTGGCGATCATCGTGTACATGACCAGGTACATGATGACGAAATCGAGCGCCAACTCGAGGTACAGGCTCCGATAAGGGCCGAGTCCACGAGCGTTGCCTTGCCCGCCGTGGTCCATCTGTTGATGAGACATCGTCCGTATCCTCTTCAGAAATTTCAGTTCGTCTTCGCCTGCCGCTGCGAAAGCCTGGAGACTGCGGTCAGCGTCTGAATCAATCCGGCCCGTCACAGCCGGTTCCTCCCTTGGGTGGGTGGGCGGACTGTTGATTGCCTATCCTGGCTAAAGCCTCACCGCGCGCAGTCTCAGCGCATTGCCGATGACGCTGACCGAGGAGAGCGCCATTGCGAGCGCCGCAAGGGCAGGCGAGAGAAGCCAGCCGAAGACGGGATAAAGCAGGCCAGCCGCCACGGGGATGCCAAGGGCGTTGTAGCCGAAGGCGAAAACGAGGTTTTGGCGGATGTTGCCCATCACCGCGCGGGACAGACGCCGTGCGCGCACGATGCCTTGCAGATCTCCGCCCAGCAGGGTGACGCCGGCGCTTTCGATGGCGACGTCCGAACCCGCCCCCATGGCGACGCCGACATCGGCTGCGGCGAGGGCAGGGGCATCGTTGACGCCATCCCCCGCCATGGCGACGATCCGACCCTGCGAACGAAGCTGTTGAACCACAGACGCCTTATCCTGCGGCAAAACCTCCGCCTGGACTTCGTCGATGCCGAGGCGCCGCGCGACCGCTTCGGCCGTCGTCCGGTTGTCCCCGGTCATCATCACCAGCCGCAGGCCGGCCGCTTTCAGCGCGAGGATCGCAGCCGGCGTGGTGGCCTTGATGGGATCGGCGATGCCGATGACCCCGGCCGCCTTTCCGTCGATCGCCACGAATATGGCGGTGGCGCCGTCGTGGCGAAGGGCCTCCGCCTTCGGCTCCAGCGCGGAGACGTCGATCGAAAGCTCGCCGAGAAAACGGGTGTTGCCCAGGGCGACCTGGTGGCCCTCAATCGTCCCGCGAACGCCGCGACCGACCGGGCTGTCGAAGTCCGCGGCCTCGGTAAGGGGGATGTCCCGGTCCTTGGCTGCCCGGACGATTGCGTCGGCCAACGGATGTTCGCTGCCCCGCTCGAGGCTGGCCGAAAGACGCAGGATGTCCGTTTCCACGAAGCCGAGGGCGGGCAGGATCGCCGTCACCGACGGACGGCCCTCCGTCAGGGTGCCGGTCTTGTCCAGAACGAGAGTGTCGACCTTCTCGAAGCGTTCGAGCGCCTCGGCGTTCTTGATCAGGACGCCGGCGTGGGCGCCACGTCCCACCCCGACCATGATCGAGATCGGCGTCGCCAGACCCAACGCACAGGGACAGGCGATGATGAGCACCGAAACGGCGGCGACCAGGGCGTAGGACAAACGGGGCTCGGGACCGACCAGGCCCCAGACGACGGCGGCGAGCAGGGCGATCGCGATCACCGTGGGAACGAACCATCCGGAGACCGTATCGGCCAGCCGCTGGATCGGGGCGCGACTGCGCTGGGCCTGGGCCACCATCTGGACGATCTGCGCCAGCAGGGTGTCGGCGCCCACCTTGTCGGCGCGCATGATGAAGGATCCGGTCTTGTTGAGCGCGCCGGCCACGACGCGGTCGCCGACATCCTTGGTCACCGGCATGGACTCGCCGGTCACCATGGATTCGTCGACAGCGACCCGACCCTCCAGGAGTTCGCCATCGACCGGGATCTTCTCTCCGGGCCTTACCCGCAGGCGGTCGCTGACGGCGATCTGGTCAAGCGAGACATCTTCATCGATGCCGTCCGCCCGGATTCGGCGCGCGGTCTTGGGCGTGAGGTCCAGCAGGGCGCGGATCGCGCCCGACGTCTGTTCGCGGGCGCGCAGTTCCAGAATCTGCCCAACGAGGACCAGCACGGTGATGACCGCCGCCGCCTCGAAATACACCGGCGCACTGCCGTCGGCCTTCAGGAAGGCGGGCGGGAACAGGGTTGGCGCGACGACGGCCACGACGCTGTAAAGCCATGCCACGCCGACCCCCATGGCGATCAGGGTGAACATATTCAGCCGCCGGGTGCGCAGCGATGTCCAGCCGCGCTCGAAGAAGGGCCAGCCGCACCAGAGAACCACGGGGGTCGCCAAAGCGAATTGGATCCAGTTCGACATCTGGCCCGGGATGAACATGTGGAGATTGGCCAGGTGTCCGCCCATTTCCAGGGCGAAGACCGGCAGGGTCAGGACCAGACCGACCCAGAAGCGTCTGGTGAAGTCGATCAGCTCGTGGTTGGGCGGGGCCTCCGCCGTGACCGTCTCCGGCTCAAGCGCCATGCCGCAGATCGGGCAGGAGCCTGGGCCTTCCTGCCGGATCTCGGGGTGCATCGGGCAGGTGTAGATGGCGCCGGGAACGGCCGGCTCGGCCTCCACGGGAGGGTTCAGGTAACGCATCGGATCGCCGATGAATTTGGTCCGGCACCCCGCCGAGCAGAAGAAATAGTCCTGACCGTCATGACTGGCTCGGTGAGCGGTGGCCGTCGGATCGACCGACATGCCGCAGACGGGATCCTTGACCGTTGCCGCGCCATCCGAGGCCTTCGCCCCGTAGCAGGCGTGACCCGAGGCATGATTGTGAGGATGCGTGGACATGTCGCTCTCTCCGGCTGACCGAAGAGCTAACATATACCCATGCGGGGTATATCGCAAGATACCCGTCTGGGGTATATGGGGGTGCTCAGGAGAACAGGCCCCATGCAAACCGACACGAAACCCAAAGTCCTCAACAGGCTCAGCCGGATCGAAGGCCAGGTGCGGGGAATCTCCCGCATGGTTGAAGATGACCGGTATTGCGTCGACTTGCTGACCCAACTTCAGGCCGTTCGAGCCGCGCTCCATCGCGTGGAGACCGAAGTGCTACGGGATCACCTCGACCACTGCGTCATGGGCGCTATGACCGGCGACGATCCCGAGGATCGCAAGGCAAAGGCCGGCGAGCTGATCGAGCTCTTGGCGCGGGCCGGACGGTAGAGTTGGCGGAACGAATGGGCCCTCCTGGTCGCTAACGTCGGGATCCCAAGGAGCCGTCATGAAACGCATCAGCCTCGTCCTCGCCGCCTGCGCCTTGGCTACGGCCTGTTCCCCGCAAGCCGAAGAGCCCGCCGTAGCCGCGCCTGAGGCCCCCGCAGCGGCGGACGCCCATGGCGGAATGGAGGGCGGCATGGCTGCGCCTGCGCCCGGCGACTCCGTCGCCACCCAAGGCTACAAGGCCTCGATGAACACGATGATGGAGGCGATGCCCGCCTTCACCGGGGACGCGGACATCAAGCTCATGAAGCAGATGCGAGGTCACCACGTCGCCGCCGTCTCGATGGCCCGTGTGGAGCTCGCGCAAGGCAAGGACGCCCAAGCGCGGAACCTGGCCCAGGAGGTGATCACGGCGCAGGAGCGCGAAATCACCCTGATCGACGCCTGGCTCGCCCAGAAGGGAGCGTCGGCGGCTCCCGCCGCCTGATCGCGAGATCAGCGCACCGCGTCCGGACCGACAGACGTGCGAAATCGGCCAACTGTCGACCTCGTGGCCAAAGTCCATGGTCTCGACGGAGAGTATAGCCCAGCGACCCTTAAACTCGGCTGTCGCTACTCTGCGATCTTTTAGGCGGCAGTCGTCAAAGATCAGGTCGTCACCGATGCCTGAACTGCCGCACCCGCAGACGAGCGGGCTTGAACATTTCCATATTTCGACTAATTTGGAAATATGGAAACCGAAGTTTCGATTCTCGCTCTCGCCGCCTTGGCGCAATCGACGCGGCTGGAGGCGTTTCGCCTCCTCGTGCGTCACGAACCCGATGGTCTGCCGGCCGGTGACATCTCCAACTATCTGGTGATCCCGGCCAACACCCTGTCGTCCCATCTCGGCGTCCTGACGCGCGCGGGGTTGATCAGGTCGGAGCGGCGCAGCCGGTCTATCATCTACCGGGCCGACCTGGATCGGCTTCGCGACCTGGTCCTCTTCCTGCTCAAGGACTGCTGCGGGGGCAGGGCGGACCTGTGCGAACCCCTGCTGGCTGAACTCGCGCCCTGTTGCCCCTAAGGATCCCGTGGACATCGTCATCTATCACAACCCCGCCTGCGGGACGTCGCGCAACGCGCTCGAGCTGATCCGCCACGTCGGCATCGAGCCGCATGTCGTGCAGTATCTGAAGACCCCGCCGTCGCGGACCATGGTCGCTTGGCTGGCCGAACGGGCCGGCAAGCCGCTGCGCAATCTGTTGCGCGAGAAGGGCACGCCCTTCGCCGAACTGGGCCTAGGGGACCCGGGCCTGACGGACGATCAGTTGCTCGATGCGATCGAGGCCCATCCGATCCTGCTCAATCGCCCGATCGTCGTCAGTCCGCTCGGCGTCGGCCTGTGCCGACCGTCCGAGGCCGTTCTGGACCTCCTGCCCGCCGATGATCTCAAGCCCTTCACCAAGGAGGACGGCGAGGTCGTCATCGACGCCGCCGGCCAGCGGGTGAAGCGATGATCGACACCCGCGTGGAGGACGCTGCGCCGCGTCGCCTGTCCTTCCTCGACCGCTGGCTGACGCTGTGGATCTTCGTGGCCATGGGCCTGGGCGTGGCTATGGGGACGCTGGCGCCGGGCCTGCCGACCTGGGTCGACAGCCTCTCAATCGGCACGACCAATATCCCGATCGCCATCGGTCTGATCCTGATGATGTACCCGCCGCTGGCCAAGGTCCGGTACGAGGAACTGCCGCGCGTCTTCGCCGACAAGCGGGTCCTGGCCCTGTCCTTGTTCCAGAACTGGGTGCTGGGCCCGGTGCTGATGTTCGCCCTGGCGGTGATCTTCCTGCGTGATCAGCCGGAATACATGCCCGGCGTCATCCTGATCGGGCTGGCGCGCTGTATCGCCATGGTCCTGGTCTGGAACCAGCTGGCGCGGGGCGACAACCAGTATGTCGCCGGCCTCGTAGCCTTCAACTCGATCTTCCAGATCCTGTTCTTCAACCTTTATGCCTGGATCTTCCTCACCGTCCTGCCGCCCCTGTTCGGCCTGCAGGGCAGCGTGGTGGACGTCAGCGTCTGGACCATCGCCGGCGCGGTGCTCGTCTACCTTGGCCTACCGTTCCTAGCCGGCTTCCTGACCCGACGCAGCCTGATCGCTCGCCGCGGCGCCGACTGGTACGAGCGGCGCTTCCTGCCGCGCATCGGGCCGATCACCCTGATCGCTCTGCTGTTCACCATCGTGGTCATGTTCAGCCTCAAGGGCGGGGAGGTGGTGGCTTTGCCGCTGGACGCCCTGCGCATCGCCATTCCCCTGACGATCTACTTCCTCGTCATGTTCGTGGTGAGCTTCCTCATGGGCAAGCTGATCGAAGCCGACTATCCGCGCACCACCGCCCTGGCCTTCACCGCGGCCTCGAACAATTTCGAACTGGCCATCGCGGTGGCCATCGCGGCCTTCGGCCTGACCTCGCCGGTCGCCTTCGCGGCCGTCATCGGCCCCCTTGTCGAGGTGCCGGTGTTGATCCTGCTCGTGTCGGTCGCGCTCTGGATGGGCCGACGCTGGTTCCCGGACACGGCCCCGCCGAAGGACGCCGGCTGATGGTCAGTCTGCATTTGGTCGACTCGACCGATGTCGATCTGATCGCGGCCCTGCGTGGCGAGAACCTGCCTGAGCCGGGCGCCGGGCGATACTTCAGCGCCGACCACTACGGCGCGGTCATCGGCTACGGCGGGCTGGAAGGGGACCGGCGCGACCTGCTGCTGCGCTCCCTGGTCGTACTTGCCGACCAGAAGGCCCGCGGCCTGGGAAGTCGGGTGCTGGCCGCCGCCGAGACCACCGCCGGCGACCTGGGCGCTGCACGTCTGCACCTGCTCACCACGACGGCCGAGCGCTTCTTCACCGGGCGCGGCTTTGTCGCCGCCGATCGTGAGTCCGCGCCGCCCGCGATCCGGCAAACTCGCGAGTTCGCGGACCTCTGCCCGGCGTCTGCCGTCTATTTGACCAAGGACCTTTGAATGACCTTCACCCGTCTGCGTTCGCTGCCGGATCCGGATAACCTGCCGGCCCTGGACGCGGCCTATCTGTCCGCCGAGCCCGCCCGGGGATTGGGCTCGACCGACCCGGCGCCGCGGATCCTTCTCTTGTACGGATCGCTGCGCGAGCGGTCGTATTCGCGGCTCTGCGTCGAGGAAGCGGCCCGCCTACTGCAGCGCATGGGATGCGAGACCCGCATCTTCGACCCCTCCGACCTCCCCCTGCCGGGCGCGCCCGGCGACGACGACCACCCGGCGGTGCGCGAGTTGCGCGAACACGCCTTCTGGTCGGAGGGCATGGTCTGGTGCAGTCCGGAACGGCACGGCCAGGTCTCCGGGCTGATGAAGCTGCAGATCGATCACCTGCCATTGAGCCAGGGCGGCATGCGCCCGACGCAGGGCCGGACCCTCGCCGTCATGCAGGTGTCGGGCGGGTCGCAGAGCTTCAACGCCGTCAACACCCTGCGCCTTCTGGGCCGCTGGATGCGGATGATCACCATCCCCAACCAGTCGAGCGTGGCCAAGGCCTTCCAGGAGTTCGACGGGGCCGGCCGGATGAAGCCCTCGGCCTACTATGAGCGGATCGTCGACGTGATGGAGGAACTGGTGCGCTTCACCATTCTGGTCCGGCCCCACGCCGTCCAGCTCGTCGATCGGTATTCCGAACGAAAGGCGGAGGGCGTTCCGGTCGACGCCGCGTCCGATTTGTCATCCATCGCCATCGCGGCACAATGAGGTGCCGGGATCGGCGCAGTTAAGCTCGGTCATCGAACCCAAGCTCATGTCTGGTTCTCGCAACTTCGCCAATGACCGCTGTTGGCGCATCCTTGCCCTTGACTGTGCGAGATTGATCGTCGCTCGCTTCCGTGGACAACCAAGGGCACCGTTGGCTCGGCGGAACAGCTGGGACGGGTCAGGGAGAATTGCTCCGTGGAATATCAGGCGTGGAGCGGACCGGGCGCGATGCGACCGGTCTGGTCGGCGACCTACATCGACCACCATCGTAAGGGGCGATAGATCGCTTCGAAGGGTAGAACCCAACGTCGAGTCACGACTGGACTAGGCGCGTGCCGAAGGTGGGATGACCGTCACGAGCGGCTGGCTGATGGTGGAGGCTATTCGTTTCGCCACGGCCGCCAGCTTCACGACGCTTTCAACCTCGTCGTCCTCGCCGAACGATTCCGCATCGATGTCGCTGACCAAGTCGACCGAGCCCCCCTGGGCGATTCCAAAAGCGAACGCGGGCCCGGTCAAGCCGGCCATTTCTCGCAGCCCTCCGTCATCGGCCAGGACTCGATCACGATAGCTGTCGGCATTTTTCGTGTCGCCCGCGACGGTCCAGGTCTCGGGATGGTCGGATAATGCCAACCAGATCACGCTCGGGGCTGCTTCTTCGGCGATAGATCGGCTCAGAAGTGGCCCCAGTCCGACGTCGCGCAGTACGACCATTATTCGGATGGCCGCCAGTTCGCGTGGACTGAACAGCGCCATGTCGCTGGTCCTCGGCGCGATATGCCCCGCCTGACGCCAGTTCCGTTGCATTGCCGGCGAGAGCCCCGTGCAAAGCGCGGTTTGCGCGGGCGTGAACAAGCCTTCTCGAAAAACGAAGGCGCCGTGAGTACCGGTTGACATTCTAATACCGTAGTGAGACTACGCCTTCAACAATACCGCTGCAGATGACGGCGCGAAGGTGCGCCATCGTCAGTGGCTATATGAAGGAGTCCTGAGAATCAATATGTCTGACATCGCACAACGCCCCGAGCGTGAAGTTCGCGGCCAGTCGCACCCCGCGACCGTCCTCATGAATCCCCAGTCGGTGCAAGGCGACGCTTCGTCCGGCGCCCTGCTCGGCCTTCAGCGCCAGGTCCATGCCGAAAGCCGTCAAGGCGCTGCCCTCGACCAGGAGGCGGCTGATCCGGTGAGTGTCGGAGCCCGCGCCGCGCTCTATGCGGCTGAAGGATCGGTCCTGCCGACCTGCGCGCGCCACGCCGAACACGCCGGCTTTCGGATCGTGACCATGGTCTACGAAGATGTCCCTGATGTTGGGTTTGCAGGAACGCGCCTGAACGCCTTGGTGGATCGCCTCGGTGGCGGAGAGTTCGAGGTCATCGTCGCCGACGCCGGTGCCGGCCGCGTTGTCACCATCACAGCCGTCTCGACTGAAGATCTCGCTCGGCTGGGCCGCAGCGCCGAGCCAATCAAGGCGCTGTTCACAGAGTTGAGCGCCATGGCGATCCCTGTTCATTCTGGTGTCGGTGGTGTGATCAATCCGCTGGAGGGAGTTGTCCGGAGCCTTATGAGCCGGTCCCTCTACGACGAACGTTCCGAAAGAGCGCGGCGCAGCCATCGGAAGCCTTGTCAGGAGGTTACCGCGTGAGCGCCGATTCCATTGAGGAGCAGTTGGCCCAGTGCCGCATTGTCGCGAAGCGCCAGGGTTGGGCCGAGGTCGACGCCTGGCCTTCACTGCCGACGATCGCCTTGGCCACGCTCGATGATGGCGAGGGTATGTCTTGAGCGGGCCGCCGCCGAAAGGCGCCCGCGTCGCCGTCTACGCCCGTGCTGCGTTGATGGATCAGCAGGAAATCGGCATTCAGCCTTACCCCGCAGTCGTTGATCAGATCGCGCTCTGTCGCCTGTTCGCGGAGGGCCATGAATGGGATGTGATCGCTGTTTATACTGATGCGCCCCAGAGCGGCCTCCAGATGGGTCAGGGTCTGCTGCAGATGATGGGGGACGCCGCTGCGCGGTTGTTCGACGTCATGCTCGTACGTGACCTCGATCGTTTCGGACGCAACCCCGAACTGGCCCAAAGCGTGCTCGATGATCTCGGTGCGGTCGGTGTCGTGGTCGGTGTGGTGCCGGACCCGCCGGCACTGTGCGACGACTGCGCCAGGGCAGAATCGGAAGGTCAGTCGCATGACGACTGACCCTGTCGTCCTGCCGGATAATCAGCGGCCTCGGGCGCCGTCTGCCGGCGCCAGCCAAAGCAGCACCCTTGATCGCGAATTGTGGGTGCGTCGGCACGACCGCCGGGAATTGGAGTTGATCGCGGGCCTGCCCGACGACGTCAGGCCGCTGGCGCCGCTCGTGTTGGCGCTCGCCAGACTGGCAGCTCAGCGTGATGCCGCAGTGATCGCCGCACATCGTTCCGGGGTTCAAGCGTGAAGAACGCGATGCCGCCGGCGGGATCACGCGCGGCTGTGTTGGCCCGCTTCTCGTCCGACATGCAGAATCCTCGCTCGGCGGATGACCAGATTCGCGAAGCGGTGGCCTACTGTCATCGGCAGGGATGGATTGTCGTTCTCACCGAGAAGGACGAAGCGCGCACCGGCAGGACCACCGCCGGGCGCACGGGCTACTACAATGTCATGGCGTGCGCCGAAGCCGGTGAATGCGATGTCGTGGTGATCGAAAGTGTGAGCCGCATGGCGCGCGAGGCGGCGGATATGCTGATGACCGCCCGCAAACTCAGCGAACTCGGCGTCGTCATCTGCACCACCGGCGGCGGCGTCCTGAGCGGCTTCGAACTCGTGATCCGGGCCCAGGTCGCCCAGGAACAATCCGAGGAGAAGGCCCAGCAGGTCATCCGGGGGCAACGCGGGGCCGCATCACGAGGAAAGGTCATGGGCGGCGTCGCCTATGGCTACGACCTGCTCGACGAGCCCGATGCGGATGGTCACACCCGCATCAGGAACGAAGAGACGGCGCCGATCGTCGAGCGCATTTATGAAGACATCGCCGCCGGCATGAGCACCCATGCGATCTGCAATGCGCTGAACGCCGAGGGCGTGGCGCCGCCCGGTGGAGGCAAGCTCTGGCGCCCGAAGGCGATCACTGGGAATCCTCATCTGAGGACGGGGATCGGCCGCAACCCCCTCTATGTCGGCAAGCTGGTCTATGGAAAGACCCAGTCCAAGCTCATCAGTTCGACAGGGCAGACCAAGGTCACGCCGGGGCTCGTGGGCGATCAGGTCGTTTATGACGTGCCGCATCTGCGGATTGTATCCGACGAACTGTGGCATACCGTTCAGGATATCCTCGACAATCGCACCAATCCCATTCCCAACCGCACCCGTCACCCGACCTATGTGTTCTCGGGCCTGATCCACTGCGGCTGCTGTGGTCAGTCGTTCCCGATGGTCAGCAGGAAGCTGGGTTGCGAGGGCCGGCGTCAGGGGACGGGCTGCAAAAACCGCCGCCGCGTCTCCCGCGAGGAACTTCAGGACGCCGTGCTGGGCGGGCTGAAGGCCAGGATCCTCCAACCGCATATCCTCGACCTTTACCTGGATGAGTACAGGCGGGAGGTCGCCAAGGCCGCCATGGATCAGGCAAGCCGTCTGGTCGGGTCGCAGACGCGTCTCCAGGACCTCGACGTCGAGATCGAGAACATCATGAAGGTGATCCGGTCCGGGTCGGTTGGTCCCGGCGCCCAACTGCTCCATCAGGAACTCGACCGTCTCGGGACTGTCCGCAAACAGATCGAGCGCCAGGCGTCACGCCCGCCCGCATCTTCCCCGCTCTCCCTCGAAACCGATGCCGTCATCGCGCGGCTGGGGTCGCTGCTGGACGATCTGGGAAACGCGCTGACGGGGCCGGAGCGTGACGCCGCCCGCGCCCGCGACATCATCCGCAGCTTCATCACGAAGATCAGCGTCGTGCCGCTGGAGGTCGAGGGGAGGGAAGACGGGCGCGGCGTGGGTCCGGTTCGGATCACCGTGGAAGGCTCGCTGACGCAGCTTCTCGATCAAGCTTCGGCGGATCGGATGATCCAGCGTCGCGAAAGTACTTCCGCGACGCTGGGTCTGCCGAACGTGCCCTTCAGCTTTTACGCCGATATTACGAAAGAGGACGCTGATACGGTCGGCGGCGTCTACGCCGATGTGGCGGTCTTCAGCCGACTGCTGGACGATGCCGACGCTCCTGTGGCGCGTCAGGATATCGTCAATGCGCTTCATACGCCGGATCACAATCCGACGGCCGAAGAGATCGCCGTCCTGCGCCGACGCGCCGACAACGCGATCGCCCATCTCGTGAACGCCGACCTGATCCGTTCGGTGATGGTTTGGTATGGCTACAAGGGCTGGGTCTGGACCGATCGCGAAGTAACGGACCAGGAGTGGATCGACCGCGGCAAGCAGCCGCGGCCGGAGCCGCCGATCGGGATCATACCCATGAAAGCGCCGGAGGCGTTTGTGGTCGTCGTCGGTCCGCCTGAGGCGGCGCCGGACGAAGGCGACCAGCAGGATTAAAGGACGGAAGCAGCACGAAGGACTGTCATTGGCGCGGAGCAGCATCGACGAAAGAAGCGGAGTGGGTTACCTTCACGCCTACAACCCTTCAGGCGCAATCATCTCCCTGTCGGGCATCAAGCGCCGAGGACGCGCGCGCGTAGCGCCTTCTTGTCGATCTTGCCTGTCGCTCCCAGCGGAATGGCGTCGACGAAGAGGACGTCATCGGGCATCCACCACTTGGCGATCTTTCCGACGAGAAAGTCGAGATGTTCCTGCCTGTTCTGTTCCTCTCCTGGATGCAACCATACGACGAGAAGGGGGCGTTCATCCGACTTGGGATGGGGAATTCCGATGACAGCGGCGGCGAGGGTCTTCGGATGACCGACCGCGACGTTTTCGATCTCGATGGATGAGATCCATTCCCCGCCCGATTTGATCACGTCCTTGGCTCGGTCGGTGATCTGCATGAAGCCCAGGTCGTCCACCGTGGCGACATCGCCGGTGTCGAAGAAGTCCTCGTCCTCTAGCACGGATATCGTCGGCTCCCTGAAATAGGCGCGGGCTATGGTGGCGCCCCGCACCAGAAGTCGACCGAAGGTCTGTCCGTCATGCGGCAGGGACTGACGTGCCCCCCTCTGGTCCCTCGATCATTATGAGAGCCCAGGGGGTTGATAGCCGATCTGCGTCGCCGGCGGGAGCGGCCGTGCGGCGGAGCTGATCAAGTTGCGCAGCCGAACGGCCGCGGGGTTCAGGCGCACCGCCTCCGGGGTCAGTCCGCCGTGCGCCGAGTGAGGCCTGACGTGGTCGTAGTCGATGCGCCAGCGCTCGATGACGGCGCGGGCTTCGGCCAGGGTGGCGAAGACCTCCTCGTTCAGGCACTCGTCGCGGAGCCTGCCGTTGAAGCTTTCGACGAAGCCATTCTGCTGGGGTTTGCCCGGCGCGATGTAATGCCAGGCGATGTCGGTGCGGTTGGTCCATTCCAGGATCGCCCGGCTGGTCATCTCCGTCCCGTTGTCGCTCACGATCATGGCTGGACGCCCGCGCCGGGCGATCAGCCGATCCAGTTCCCGGGCCATGCGCTGGCCGCCGATCGAGGTGTCGACCACCAGAGCCAGAGCCTCACGCGTAAAGTCGTCCACGATGCACAGGATGCGGAAGCGTCGGCCCCACGACAGGCTGTCGGCCACGAAGTCCAACGACCAGCGCTGGTTGGGGCCGTCCGGCAGGGCCATGGGCGCACGGGTTCCGGTGGCCCGCTTTCGGCCCCGTCGTCGCCGCACCGCCAGGCCTTCCTCCCGATAGAGCCGGAACAAACGCTTCTTGTTCATGCTGACGCCCTCCCGTTCCAACAGGATGCCCAGGCGTCGGTAGCCGAACCGGCGGCGCTCGGCCGCCAGGCTGCGCAGCCGCTCGCGCACCTCTGCGTCGCCCTGTTCAGGCTCGCGACGCACCGTCTTCGGATCGATCTGAACCAGCCCGCAGGCGCGCTGCTGGGAGAAGCCGCGCTCCGCCATCAGGCGAAGCACGGCCGCTCTGCGCGCTGCAGGCCCGATCAGTTTTTTCCCAGAAGATCCTTCAGCGCCGACACGTCCAGCATCGATTCCGCCAGCACCTTCTTGAGCCGCCGGTTCTCGTCTTCCAGCGCCTTCAGCTTCGTGGCGTCCGACACCGACATTCCGCTGTATTTCGCCTTCCACCGATAAAAGGTCTGTTCGCTGATCCCGTGGCGACGACAAACCTCCGCCGTCTGGCTCCCGGCCTCCTGCTCGCGCAGCACGCCGATGATCTGCGCCTCGTTGAACCTGCTCTTCTTCACGTCCGTCTCCTTGATGAAACGGACTCTCACTCAAATCGGGGGATCAGGAAGGGGGCACGTCAATTGCTCCGAGGTGTCGAGAAGCCGCCCGGCGAGTTCCGACCTATTCGAACAGATCCATTTGTGGTCTGGAGCCGGCCGGGATTCTAAACTTCGTTACGTCAAGCGAGGGCCTTGGGCCGTCCAGACCGTAACGCCTGATCGCACCTTTGAAACGTGTTCCAATAAGATCGGCGACGGGGCCGGTTCCCTTCATGCGCTGAGCCCAATCCGCATCGTAATCCTTCCCTCCGCGCGTCTGCCGAACAAGCGACATCACGCGCGCCGCCCGATCCGGTCGCGCATCTGCGAGCCACTCCCGAAACAGATCCTTGATCTCAAGGGGAAGGCGAAGGGTGACGTACATGGCCGTCGTTGCACCGGCTTTGGCGGACGCTTCGAGAATGGATTCCATCTCATGGTCGTTAAGGCCCGGAATCACCGGAGCAAAACCAACCCCGACGGGCACGCTGGCATCCGCCAGAACCTTGATCGCATCCAACCTTCGCTGCGGCGTCGAGGCGCGTGGCTCCATCGCACGGGCCAGTCCTCGATCGAGGGTCGTGATCGAGATGAAGGCCGTCGCCAGCCCCTCGTGCGCCATCGGCCCCAAGATGTCCAAGTCCCGAGTGATCAGGTTGGACTTGGTGATGACGCTGACCGGCTGGTTGAATCGGGTCGCCACTTCCAGCACGCCACGCGTGATCTTCAGGTCGCGCTCATCCGGCTGATAGGGGTCGGTATTGCCGCCTATGTGGATTCGTTTGCAGACGTATTTTTTGGCGCTGAGTTCCTGTTCCAGGAGACGCGCGGCGTCGGGCTTGAAGAAAATCCGGCTCTCGAAATCCAGGCCCGGGGATAGGCCCAAGTAGGCATGGGACGGGCGAGCATAGCAGTAGCTACATCCATGGCTGCAACCTGTGTAAGGATTGATGGAACGCTCAAAGCCGATGTCTGGGCTTTGGTTCTTGCTGATGATGGTTCTGGAGCGGAGCGGGGTTATTGTTGTTGGGATCTGGGTGGAGGAGGGGGCGTCTTCATCGGTCCAGCCGTCGTCGAAGGCCTCGACCTGAGTGGCTTCGAACCGACCGCTGGCGTTGGATTTGGCTCCCCGACCTCGGACCGGGGGCCCTAGCTTCACGGCCTCGGTCATGACTGTGTAACAGAATAATAGAGCCATCCGTGACTGCAGCCCTTGTAGGTGTTGATCGACCTTTCGAAGCCGATGTCGGGGCTCTGGTTCTTGCTGATGATCGTCCTCGACCGGAGCGGCGTCACCGTCGTCGGTATCTGGCTGGGCAAGGCGGCGTCATCGTCAGTCCAGCCATCATCGAAAGTCTCGGTCGACGTCGACTCGAACCGGCCGCTGGCGTTGGATCGCGCGCCACGTCCTCGCGCCGGCGATTTCAATGTTGCGGCGGCAGTCATCGGTTTTTAGGCGGAGGGGCGGGACGGCCGGTTCCAAGCCACACGGCGAGACGTGGCGTCTGGGCGGGCTATGTAGGCGCGCGGGAAGGCCCACGATGGCATCGGTCGCGCCGTCATGCGAGAAGTGTGTAACGAGTCAGTAGACGCAGCCATGTTCGCAACCTTTGTACGGGTTGATGGAGCGGTCGAAACCGATGTCCGGACTGGTGTTCCGGCTGATGAGAGTGCGGGCGTGTTCGGGACTGAGCGTGGTGCGGAGCGGCTGGATATCCGCATCGTCGGCGGTCCAGCCGTCATCGAACGCCTCGCGGACACCGGCTTCGTAGCGGCCTGTCGCATTCGATTTCGCGCCTCGTCCCTTGATCGCCGCCGACATGAGGAGAACATGACGCAACATGAAGAACAAAGCAAGAACATTTGTTTCGAACTGGACAACGCGCCGGCTTGCGAAGTCCGGTGACCGAAAGAGGCTGGGCAACCTCGCTCCGTCAGGCCCGCCTGCTACGCCGGACGTGCAGTAATGCTCAGCACATGGGTTGAAGACCCCCGCTCGGCCTTAGCTGGCGAACGCCGACTAACACTCGCCAGACCCCGTCATTTGACGGAGTGCGACAACACCGTGACCGGCATCGACAACAGGTCAGCCAGTCATCCCCGTAGGGCGCTGTTCAACAGAAGAAAACAATGGAAGTGGCGGAGAGGGGGGGATTCGAACCCCCGGTACCCGTAAAGGCACGCCGCATTTCGAGTGCGGTACATTCAACCACTCTGCCACCTCTCCGCGAGGCCGTTTCCATGAAGGCATGGTTGAGCGAGCGGGCTGTGTAGTCGGACCGGGGGCGGGCCGCAAGCGGGTTGATCGAAGAAAGTGAAGCGGATCAGCGCTGCGCCGGCAGCGACAGGCCGGGCGCCGATCCATCCTGGGGATCGAGGCCCCGGAACCGATACAGTTCGGCCGGTCGTCCGCCCGTGGCTGAAGACGTCCGTCCGGTCGGGGCGACCAGGCCCGTGCGCTCGACGCCGCGGCGGAAGTTCTGCTTGTGCAGCGCCAGACCTGACACGGCCTCGGCCGCAGTCTGAAGATCGGACAGGGTGAAGGCCTCCGGCATCAGGTCGAACAGCACGGGCCGGTACTTCAACTTGCCTCGCAGGCGACCCAGCGCCGTCGCCAGGATGCGCCGGTGGTCGGACGCCATGGTCAGGCCGGGCGCATGGGGGATCGGCGGCTGCCCGGCGTCCCGCGCGGCTTCTTCCACGATCCCCGCCTCATAGAGCAGTTCATATCGCTCCAGAACGCGTTCCTCATTCCACCGGTGACCGGGCGTCAGCGCAAAAAGGCTGTCGGCTCGCGCTCCACGACGTGGATCGTCGTCGCTCCATTCCCGCAGCCGATCGACTATGACGGAAGAGACGCGGGCGGAGGCGTCGCGCCTATCCTCCCAGGGAAAGATGTCCAGAACCCTGTTCCAGCGGGCCTGCGGCGTCTGCTGGTCACGCCCGGCGTCGGGCGTCAGCGCCAGATAACCCACAGACACCTCACGCTGGCGCTCGGGCCCCTGGGCGGCGCGCGGGGCGCCGCGCCCGGCGTCGCCGAAGGTGTAGAGTTGCTCCACGAAGCCGAGCCGAAAACCAGTCTGGGCCGTCACGAAGTCGCGCAGGGCGCGCTCAAAAGTGCGATCGCGAACGGGATCAAACGGCCCAAAGGGCAGGGCGCGCCCGCCGTCCTCGGCCGGGGTGGTCAACACCACCGCCTGGCGATCACGCAGCGCCATCACGACCGCCGACAGGCCGATCCGAACTCCGGCTTGGATCGGCTGAGCCATCGCTCACTCGGTGTGAAAGGCGTCGGGAGCGGGGATGATGCCGACCGCGCCCGCGAGCACCCGATAGCGCTCCAGATAGCGGGCCTGGGCCTGGGCGGGGGGCAGAGGCTCGATGGTCAGGTCGTAGCCCTCGGGCGGACGGCCGAAGAAACCCAGGGCCTCCTGGCGCGTGAAGCCGGCCAGCTGCGTCGCCTCGAAGAAAGCGCAGGCCTTGTCCGCCTTCTTGATCAGGGTCTTGATCGCCGCCGGGGTCTTGGGCGGCAGGCCGTACCGGACATGGATGGCCGCCTCCAGCCGCGTCTCGAACTCCTTGTAGGAGACGCCAAGCGCGGCCTTGAACGGCGAGATCATGTCGCCGATGACGTATTCCGAGGCGTCGTGCAGCAGGGCGGCCAGCCGCCACTTCGGCTCCAGCCCCGGCTTGATGTGCGCGGCGATCTCCTCGACCACGACGCTGTGCTGGGCCACGGAGAAGGCGTGCTCGCCGACGGTCTGGCCGTTCCAGCGCGCGACCCGGGCCAGGCCGTGCGCGATATCCTCGACCTCGATGTCGAAGGGCGAGGGGTCGAGCAGGTCCAGACGTCGTCCGGACAGCATGCGCTGCCAGGCGCGGACTTCAGCAGGCTTTCGAGGGCGTTCGGCCAAACGGGTTTTGTCCTGATCGATCTTGGGCGCGTCTGGTGACGCAAAGCCGCCCTGGGATCAAGACGCCGGCGCCGAAGCCGTCGCTAACGGCCGACGTTCAGGGTCACCAGCCGCCGGGCGGCGTCCATCAGCTCGTCCGAGCGACGATCCTTGGAGCGCACGGTCGCCACCACGATCGGACCGCCGTTCGGTCCGCGCGCCTGAAAGCCGACCATGCGCCAACCTTCGGGGGACGGTTGGTCGTCGGTCAGCAGAAAGGTGGCGCGCGTGCTGTCGCCCCCCTCGGAGGTCCGCACGACGGCCATGTCGCCGGACGCCTGAACGTCCACCTGGTCGCCGCCGGTCGACACCTGGGTCGAGGAGCCGGCGTTTCCGCCGTCGCTGGCGTTGATGCGCAAGCCGCCGATGCGGATGTCGGCGGCGTCGCCTTCGGCGCGGATCTTGAGACCAGGCAGGTCCACTGAGGCGTCCTCATCGTTGGCGCGGATGCGGACGCGGGCGTCGCCGTTCGCGCTCGCCTGGTTCGCCGCGTCCGGCATGGAGGCGCTCAGACGCTGCTCGAAGGCCGCCAAGGCGGCGTCCGGCGTCTCTCCGTCCAGCCGCACCAGGTGCAGGGTGACCTCCGCGCCGCGCGCGCCGCCGTAGGTGCAGATGTCGCCGCCCGGCGCCGCCGACCCCTTGCGCGTCAGCACGCCCTCGCTTTCAGGGCATTGCAGGGCGTCCACCACCTTCAGCACGCCCTTGTCGCCGCTGTCGGAGGTGCTGGTCGTGATCCGCACGCCGTCGCCGTCACAGGCGGACAGCAGTCCGGCGACCAGCAGCAAGGGAGTGAGCAAAAGGCGACGGTTCATGACCGCCATTGTGCCCCGGCGACGGCGCCGATCCAGTGAAATCGCGGTAATCACCCGCCGCCGCGACGCCCCAGAAAGGCCAGCCGCTCGAACAGGTGAACGTCCTGCTCGTTCTTCAGCAGGGCGCCGTGCAGCGGCGGGATCAGCTTGTCGGCGGATGTCTGGCGCAGCGTCTCCGGATCCACGTCATCCACCAGCAGCAGCTTCAGCCAGTCCAGCAACTCGGAGGTGGAGGGCTTCTTCTTCAGGCCTGGCGTGTCACGCAGGTCGTAGAAGGCGCGCAGGGCCTCGGCCACCAGCCGCGACTTGACGCCCGGGAAGTGGGTCTCGACGATCGCCGCCATGGTCTCGGCGTCGGGAAAGCGGATGTAGTGAAAGAAGCAGCGGCGTAGAAACGCGTCCGGCAGTTCCTTTTCGTTGTTGGAGGTGATGATGACGATCGGCCGCACTTCGGCGCGGATCGTCTCCGCCGTCTCCTGGACAAAGAACTCCATTCGGTCGAGTTCCTGCAGAAGGTCGTTGGGGAACTCGATGTCCGCCTTGTCGATCTCGTCGATCAGCAGGACAGGCCGCACCCGCGAAGTAAACGCCTCCCACAGCTTCCCGGGCTTCAGATAGTTGCGCACGTCCGCGACGCGAGGATCGCCGAGCTGGCTGTCGCGCAGCCGTGAGACGGCGTCGTAGTCGTAGAGGCCGTTGTGCGCCTTGGTCGTGGACTTGACGTGCCAGGTGATCAGCGGCGCATCCAGTGCGGCCGCCAGCTCATAGGCCAGCACCGTCTTGCCGGTGCCGGGCTCGCCCTTGATCAGCAGCGGCCGCTCCAGCGCGATGGCGGCGTTGACGGCGATCTTCAGGTCTTCGGTTGCGACGTATCGCTCGGCGCCTTCAAACCGGCTCATGAAAAACCCGCTCCGTGATGGTCACGAAGCGGGTTAGCGGATCGGCGAAAGCCTGAACAGCGATCAGGTGATGTGCTTGGCCGAAACCGGATCGCTGGCGGGGAAGGTTTCTTCCACGCCTTCGTCCAGCAGAGCTTCCTGACGGTCTTCGCTCTCATCGCCGCGCTTCAGGTGGTCGTGGCCGCCCTCGTTCGGATCGATGCGGCGGGCGTGCGGCGTGTCGACGCTTTCATTCTGGGTGCTGGTGTCGGTCTTGACGGTCATTTCCGGCTCTCCTCAGGCGGTGCTTTCATCGGCGGCGTCGCCTTCGGGGCCGTAGCCCAGATCGGCGATGTCGTCGTCCGACAGGTTCTTGGCTTCCCAATGGGCGGCGCTGGCCTGGGCCCCGCGCTCGTTCTCCATCAGTCCGGCGTAGACCAGTTCGACCTCGTCGTCGGCCTGCAGGCCGTTCGAGCCGGCGTCCGACTGGTTGATCTTCTCGCCGTCGACGCCGAGCAGGGCGTCCGCCTCCGCCTCGACGCCGTCTAGCGCGAGTTCGCCGTCGATGTCGATGTCGTCCTCGTCGAACTCCTCTTCGTCGGCGTCGCCGTCCGCCTGGGTCACGTCCAGGACGCTGTCGGCCTCGTCCAGCAGGAACTCGCCGTCGCCTTCATCGTCGAGATGGGTCTCATCATAGACCTCGGCCTGGTCCTGTTCGTCATAGTCGGGCATTGCGGGCTCCTCTTCGCCGCATCAACGCGCCGTCGGTTCACGGCGTTCCGGCCGGGCGGCACAACACACGGTTAACCATGATCGTTTAGCCACGATCAGCGCCTGTCCGCCTATGTGTGGCGTCGGGTTGGTCCTGGAGCCCGCTGCAATGCCGCTGAAACTGTCCCTGAAGCCCGGCGAGAAGTTCGTGCTGAACGGCGCCGTGGTGCAGAACGGGGACCGTCGCAGCGTCCTGATCCTGCAGAACAAGGCCAGCGTCCTGCGCGAAAAGGACATCATGCAGGTCGAGGACGTGAACACGCCGGCCCGCCGGATCTACTTCCCGGTCATGATGATGTACCTGGACGAGACGGACGCCTCCAAGCTGTACGACGAGATGGCGCTGCGGATCACCGAGTTCATGGGCGCATCCCGCAACCCCGAAATCCTGGCCGAGTGCGTCGCGGTGTCCAAGCATGTGCTGAACCGCGACTACTACAAGGCCCTGATGGCCGCCCGTAAGATCGTTGATTACGAAGAAAAGGTGCTGAATGTCGTTCCAAGCCTACACGACAGCGGCGGCGCGCAGTGAAGCGCCGCGCGACACCGAGTTCCGGCTGTTCGCCCAGGTGACGCGCGCGCTGGTCGAGGCCTCGACCACCGATCAATCCGACTTCAAGACCCGCATCGAGGCGCTGGACTGGAACCGGCGCGTGTGGACGGCGCTGGCGTCCGACTGCAGCGATCCGTCCAATCAGATGGCCAAGCCGCTGCGCGCCTCGATCATCTCGCTGAGCCTGTTCATCAACAAGCATTCGTCCGACGTGATGCGGGGCGACGAGGACTTCTCGACCCTGATCGACATCAACCGGATGATGATGCAGGGGCTCGCCGGCGCGAGGGCGGAAGCCGCCTGAAGAACGACAGCAGCCACGCTTGCAGCACGGCGTCGATGACCTAGATTGGTCCTCCCTGTTCAACAGTCGAAAGGAGGTGATCCAGTGTCTCATTGTCATCAATCGCGTACGGCGGCCGCGACCCTGAGCCTCGGAGAGGTTCAGGCCTGATCACCTTGCAGGTCGATGTGGTCGGACCGTCACAGCGGTCAGACAATGAAGGGCCGGCGGAGCGATCCGCCGGCCCTTTTTATTTTCGCCCGTAGGTCAGAACAGACCTGTGATCCACTGCCAGACGCGGCCGCCGACCTCGACCACCGTGGTCCAGATCAGAAACAGGTAAAGGCCGCACAGGCAGGCGCCCACCACGCCCAGAAGCACCGCCACGCCATCACGCTGCATCATGCCCAGGGCGAACAGGGCGAGCGCGACCCCCGGCAGCATGTCGCCGAATGGGATCGGCAGCGCCATCATCATGGCCAGCAGCACGCAGACCACGCCGGTGAAGACGTCCGCCACCTCGCCTGTCATAAACAGCAGGCGAGGGCGCGTCAGATTCTCCACGAATCGCACGGGCCGCATGATCCGGCGGATGCCTCGCCCGAAGGCCGATCGGCTGACCGAGGCCCGCAAGATCCAGCGCGGAAGCCAGACCTCGTCCCGCTGCAAGGCCAGTTCGATCGACAAGAGGATGATCGGCAGTCCGAACACCGCCTTGCCGCCGGGCGGCCACGGCAGCAGCGCCAGCAGCGACAGAACCAGGATCAGGGCGCCGAAGCCCCGCTCGCCGAAGGCGGCGACCAGTTCGCGCAGCGTCAGACGAGGCTCGGCGCCGCCGGCCAACTGCTCAAGCACGTCCGAGAAGCGGCGCGCGTCGCTGGACTGACTGGACTCGGACATGGCGGGGCTCACTAGGCGGTGAGCGCCATGTAGAGCCTGCGCCTCGCCGTGACCACCGCCGTCCGCCAGGCTGTTGAATTTGTAGGTCGGGTCAGCTGTTGGATTTGTGCTCGGGCTTGCCCTTGCGGCTGGTGTGGGCCAGCTCTTCCAGCTGCTTTTCCGACATCGACTCCTCCATCGACCTGGAAGCCCCTTGGAGCTTGGACTTGGGCGTGTCGCCGCGCTTGGCCGACAGGGCGGCGCCGGCGGCCTTCTGCTGGGCGGCGGATTTGGCGGGCATGACGAGCTCTCCTCTGCGTTCTCAGAGGAAAGCCGTCTGGTCGCGCCCGTTCCCTCAGGCGCCAAGCAGCTCCCGCCCGATCAGAAAGCGGCGGATTTCGTTGGTGCCCGCGCCGATGTCATAGAGCTTGGCGTCGCGCACCAGGCGCTCGACCGGCCACTCCTTGGTGTAGCCGGCGCCGCCCAGGGCCTGCACGGCTTCGAGCGTGACTTTCACCGCATTCTCCGAGGCCAGCAGGATGGCGCCGGCGGCGTCGTAGCGCGTGGTCTGGCCCGCATCGCAGGCGCGCGCCACGGCGTAGACATAGGCGCGGGCGCTGTTCAGGGCGACGTACATGTCGGCGACCTTGGCCTGCATCAGCTGGAACGAGCCGATCGCTCGGCCGAACTGCTTGCGCTCGCGCACATAGGGCAGAACCACGTCCAGCGCCGCCTGCATGATGCCCAGCGGCCCGGCCGACAGCACCGCCCGCTCATAGTCCAGCCCGCTCATCAGTACGGCCGCGCCGCGTCCTTCACCGCCCATGACGTTCTCAGCCGGAACCTCGCAGTCCTCGAACACCAGCTCGGCGGTGTCGGAGCCGCGCATGCCCATCTTGTCCAGCTTCTTGGACACGCTGAAGCCCGCCATGCCCTTCTCGATCAGGAAGGCCGTGACGCCGCCGTTGCCCTCGCCCGTGCGGGCGTAGACGACCAGGGTGTCGGCGTGCGGGGCGTTGGTGATCCAGAACTTGGTCCCGTTCAGGACGTAGCGGTCACCCTTCTTCTCGGCCCGCGTGCGCATGGACATGACGTCGGAGCCGGCGCCGGCCTCGGACATGGCTAGCGAACCGACGTGCTCGCCCGAGATCAGCCGGGGCAGGTAGCGCGTCTTCTGCTCGGGCGTGCCCCAGCGGCGGATCTGGTTGACGCACAGGTTGGAATGGGCGCCGTAGGCCAGGCCGATCGAGGCCGAGGCGCGCGACACCTCCTCCATCGCCACCACATGCTCAAGGTAGCCGAGACCAAGGCCGCCGTATTCCTCCTCGACCGTGACGCCGTGCAGGCCCAGCTCGCCCATCTCGGGCCACAGCTCGCGGCGGAAGCTGTTGCTTGCGTCGATCTCGGCGGCGAGCGGAGCCAGCCGGTCGGCGGCCCAGCGGGCGGTGGTGTCGCGGATGGCGTCGGCGGTCTCGCCGAGGCCGAAGTTCAGGGGCGCATGGGTGCTCATGCCGTTGGCCTAGCACCGGGCGCCGGGCTGCGAAAGCGTCACCGGGCGTCCGGCGTGCTCCACTTGGAGTAGAGGCTGAAGCTGGAGGTGACGATGCAGACCAGGGCGATCACCGCCAGCACCGACCCTATGACGAACGCCTCCCGGCTCGAGGTGACGCCCGCGCGACGAAAGGCGGCGGCGGCGGCGCCGAACGCCACCAGACCGATGCCCCCCATGATCAGAAAGGCGCCTGTTTCGTTCCAGTCGAACTTGCCCGCGTTCGATCGCTGCTTGCCCTTCTTCAGCGGCGGAGTCTGCGATGGAGCCGGCGTCGCTTCAGCGGCGACGGGCGCGTCAACAGCGGGCGCAGCCTCGGCTTGAGGCTGCATCTCGCCGGCAAGCTCCGGCGACGGCTGCAGAGCGATAGCCGATGCGGCGGCAGCCTCGACGGGTGCGACCGTGATGGCCGTTTCAGGAGCCGGGCCTTCGCTGACCAGCGGAGCCGCGGCGTCCACCGCGTTCGCCGCCGGCGTCAGGTCCGGAAGAGAGCCTGCGGCGGCGACGTAGGGCGAGGCGAAGACCATGGCCGGGCCTGGCTGGTCGACGGGCTCCGACAGAGAAACGGCGGGTTCTCTACCTTCGGGCTCAGCGTCCTGAGCCGCGAAGGGGAAGGGCAGCACCTCGGCGGTCTGCGCCAAGTCGCCGGACGCGTCGTTGGCCGCCAGGCCGTCTTCCTGGGCGGGGAAGGGGAGGGCGGTCAGGAACAGGTCCGACAGGGTCACCGGCGCGCCGGGCGCGGCGACGAACAGGGCGCGCTCGGCCGTGCGGCGGCGCGGCGGGGTCGGAGCGCGCTCGACCTCCGGCTCCTGCGTCAGGGCCTCGGCCGCTTCGCCGAGCGCGCCGGCGTTGACGCGGTCCAGCACGCGCGAGGCGAGGAAGCGCTCGATGCCGACCGAGAAGGCGAAGCTGGCGAGGGCGTCGAACTGATGCTGGTTCAGAGGGACACGCACCTCTTCGTGCAGGGCGCGCACCACGGGGATCAGGTCGTACTGCAGCAGCAGTTCGGCGTCCGCTTCCGAAACAGTCAGACCCTCCCGGGCCGAGGCCGTATGGCCGTAGCCGATGATCCAGCCGCCGTCCGGGCGCGACACCGCGCGCGAGCGGAAGCCCTCGAAGCTCTTGATGAGCACCACGCCTTCGCGGGAGATGCGGGTCGGTTTCTGCCTGTCGGAGGACACGATCTGTTCCATTTGAAGACGAGCGGGACGGTTTTCAGAAGGCTTAGCAAGGTCCGAGCCCGACTGACGGTTCCCGCTCAGAGCAGCACCACCGTGGCAAGGCCCAGGAAGATCAGGAAGCCGAAGAAATCTGTCGTCGCCGTGACGAAAACGGCCGACGATACCGCCGGGTCGAACTTCAGCTTGGACAGCGTCAGCGGCGTCAGAACGCCCACGGTCGCGGCGACCAGGAGGTTCAGCACCATGGCCGCGCCGATCACCGCCCCCATGCGCCAGTCTCCGGCCCACAATCCAGCCGCCACGCCGATCAGCGGCGCCAGCACCAGGCCGTTGGCGCAGCCGACCAGCAGTTCGCGCCAGAAGGTCCGCACGGCGTTGGAGGCGTTCAGCTCGCGCGTCGCCAGCGCCCGGACGGTCACGGTCAGCGCCTGGGTGCCGGCGTTGCCGCCCAAGGCCGAGACGATGGGCA
Organism: Pseudomonadota bacterium; assembly: GCA_023456105.1. Classification (GTDB taxonomy): domain Bacteria; phylum Pseudomonadota; class Alphaproteobacteria; order Caulobacterales; family Caulobacteraceae; genus Brevundimonas. The sequence goes on from JAEYAO010000032.1 coordinate 32,541, forward strand.
TCAGCACGGCCAGAGCCACGATCTGCTGAATGGTGCCCTCGAACCAACCGATCACGCTGGCGCCGAGGACGGCGGTCGCCAGGTTGATGGTCAGCCAGGGCACGCGACCACGAACGATCTCCAGCACGCCCGAGCCCCGATCCTCGTCGGCGACGCCGGCCAGGCGCAGGATGTCCTCGCGGTTCTCTTCCTGAATGATGTTGACGATGTCGTCGACGGTGATCTGGCCGACCAGCCGACCGGCCGCGTCCGTCACCGGCGCCGAGATCAGGTGGTACTTCTCGAAGATATAGGCGACCTCTTCCTGATCCTGGTCCACGGCGATGGCGTTCACCGGCTCCATCAGGTCCGTCAGATTGGTGTCGCGGGGGCTGCGCAGCAGGCGGCTGATCGCAACGCCGCCGACCGGCTTGTTCAACGGATCGACAACATAGACGTCGAAGAACAACTCGGGCAGGTCCTCGCCCTGGGCCCGGACGTGGTCGATGGTGTCGCCGACGCTCCAGAACTGCGGCGCGGCCATGACCTCGCGCTGCATCAGGCGGCCGGCGGAGTCCTCCTCGTAACCCAGCGAGCTTTCGATGGCCGCCCGGTCGAGCTCGGGCATGGCGGCCAGTACGCGCTCGCGCTGGTCGTCCTCCAGGTCCTCGACCACGGCGGCGGCGTCGTCCGAATCGAGCTCCTGCAGCGCCTCGGCCAGGGTGGCGTTGGGGACCCGCTCCAGCACCTCCTCGCGGATGCCGTCGTCCAGCTCGGGCAGGGTGTCGGCCAGCAGTTCGGGCGGCAGCCACAGCACCACCACGGCCCGGTGCTCGGCCGTCAGAAAGCCCATCAGGTCGGCGACGTCGGCCGGGTGCAGGTCTTCCAGAAGCGAGCGCAGCCGGATGCCGTCGCCGTCGTCGGCGGCGTCCACGACCTTTTCGACAAAGCCGGTGGTGAGGACGTAATCCTCGTCGAGGGCGGCGTGCTCCTCGACATCAACAGGAGGTTCGAGGGTTGCGGCGTCGCTCATCGCGGTGGACCTCCCTCGAAATGTCAGCCTGGTAGAGCCGAACGCCTATCCTGTTCAGTCAGATGGTGCGGTCGAGAAGACTCGAACTTCCACGGGTTGCCCCACAGCGACCTCAACGCTGCGCGTCTACCAATTCCGCCACGACCGCTCGCATCGGAGCGGCGGCAATAGCGGAGGTCGGGGGCAAAAGGAAGAGGTTTGTCACACCCCGCGTGACATTCAGGCCGCGCCCGCCATGAAGTCATAGACGTCGGCGGGCCGGGTGACGGTGATGGCGATGCGGTCGTCGCGAATCTCGATCTCGCCGCGCGCCACGGGATGGTTGTTGGCCAGGATCCAGACCTCGTCCTGCTCGGAGGCGTCCAGGGCGATCACCGCGCCGCGACCCATGCGCAGCAGCTGGCTCATCGGCAGGACCGAGCGGCCCAGCACGACGGAAATCTCCACGTCGACGGCGTTGATCTGGCTCAAGAGACTGGTCTTCCGAAAGGACGACGAATGCCGCGCGACCTTGCGCCGCCGCCCCGCCATCCACATTGAAGCGGTTATGCTTGCCGAGCCGTTAAGTCCCGACCTCCTGAAGCTGCGCCGTGAGGACGGCCAGGCCGTCGAATGGGTCGTGTCGCGGGCGCGGGTCCCCTATCCCCAGGCGGTGGCCGAGATGGAGGCGCGTGCGGCGGCGATCGCCGCCGGAGAAGCGCCTGAGCGGGTCTGGCTGATCGAGCACCCGCCGCTTTACACCGCCGGGGTGTCGGCGCGGGCGGAGGACCTGCTGCAGCCGGACAGGTTCGAGGTGCACCAGACCGGTCGCGGAGGCCAGTTCACCTATCACGGGCCCGGCCAGCGGGTTGTCTATGTGATGCTGGACCTGAACCGGCGCGGACGCGACGTGCGGGCCTTTGTGCGCGGGCTGGAGCAATGGATCATCGGCGCCCTGGCCGAGTTCGGCGTCGAGGCGGACGTGCGCGAGGGCCGCGTCGGCGTCTGGGTGGAGCGCAAGGGACCGGGATGGTCGCGGGAGGACAAGATCGCCGCGATCGGCGTGAAGGTCCGCAAATGGGTCAGCTTTCACGGCATCAGCCTGAACGTGGAGCCGGAGCTGGATCACTTCGGCGGCATCGTGCCCTGCGGCATCCAGGAGCATGGCGTCACCAGCCTGGTCGATCTGGGCGTGCCGGCCACGATGGACGAGGCGGACGAGGCGCTGCGGCTCAGCTTTCGCCGCATCTTCGGCGACACGACGGCGCTGGAACCCGCTCCGGTCATGCCTATTTCGAACACATGACCGACATCGCATCCCCTACGAAGACCCGCTCGGCCGCCGGCTTTGACCTGACGCCGCCCAGCGACGACGAGCGCGCCCAGCTGGAGGCGGCGCTGAGCCCCGAAGAGAAGCGGGTCCTGCTGGCGCACGGCACCGAGGCTCCGTTCTGCGGCACCCTGCTGGGCGAAAAGCGCGCGGGCGTCTTTTGCTGTCGCGAGTGCGGCCTGCCGCTGTTCCGCAGCCGCACCAAGTTCGAAAGCGGCACCGGCTGGCCCAGCTTCACCGAGCCGGTGGACGAGGACCATGTGCTGGCGATCCGCGACACCAGCTACGGCATGGTTCGGATCGAGACGCGCTGCGCCCGCTGCGACAGCCACCAGGGCCACGTCTTCCCTGACGGCCCGCCGCCGACGGGAAACCGCTACTGCATCAACTCTGTGGCGCTGGAGTTCGTGGCCGAAGGCGAGGCCTTGCCCGATCCTTTGCAGCGCGGCGACGGAACGGCCTGACGTTGGCCGTATTCGCTGTGGTAGATAGCGGGCGAAGGAGACGGCCATGATCCTTGTTCTTGCGGCCCTGGCGAGCCTCGCCGGTGATCCCGACGGCGTGGTGACCACCGCCCCGAACGACACCGCAGCTCTCGCACGCGCCCTGACCGCACCCGAACCGGTGGTCGCCGCCACGCCGACCAGCCAGGACGCCGCGCCGCACGACCTGACCACCGACGAGCAGATTGAGCGCTGGCTGGCCGCCCGAACCCGCTCGGACGCCGCGCCCTACGCCGAGGACGACCTCGTCGGCTCGCCCGAAGAGCGCAAGATGCACGGGGTCGTCTCGGCTGGAATCGGCACCGGCGGCTACCGCAGCTTCGGCGCGGCGGTGACCATGCCGATCGGCGAACAGGCCGATCTGACCGTCGCCTACAGCGAAGGACACAACCTGCCGTACGGCTACGGCTACGGTCCGGGCGCGTTGGACGGCTATGGCTATGGGCGCTTGGGCGGGTTTGGATATGATCCTCACCGCGTCGGGCGCAGCCGCAGCGTGGCGGTGGGTCTCGACTGGAGCAACAGCCGGGACAGGCGCGAAGAGCCGTGGCGCGAGCAGCGGCTCGAATCGATGCTGAACGACTGATCTCAACGTCACGCTCGGGGGAGTTCTGACATGTTTCGATCCATCTCGCTGGCCTGCGCGGCCCTTGTCGTCGCTGTGGGCGCCGGCGCGGCCGTGGCGCAATCGCGCGGCGCCGCCCTTGAGGTCCGCACGCCAGGTCTCACCGCAGAGGGCTCCGTCGTGGTCGCGGTGTTCGACAAGGAGGCGGACTGGAAGTCGCGTGATCGGCCCGTCCGCACCCAGAGGGTCGCCGCCGGCCCCGACAGCCGGCTCCGGATCGAGGGCTTGGCGCCCGGCCGCTACGGCCTGATGGTCTTTCACGACAAGAACAACGACGGGCGCCTGAACACCTGGCCAATCGGCATGCCCAGCGAGCCTTACGGCTTTTCCAACAACGCACGGGGACGCTTCGGCCCGGCGTCCTGGCAGGCGGCGTCGTTCGAGGTGCGCGGCGACAGCGTTCAGACCCTGCGGCTTCGCTGAGCCAAGGCCTCCAGCCGCTCCATCGCCGGCTCTGATTCGTCGCCCAGCGCCTTTATCGACGCGGACAGGCGCCGAGCGCCATCGGTGAAGGCAGGGTCGTTGAGCACCCGCGCGGCCGCCCGGCGGATGGTCGAGGCCGACGACCAGCGCGAGACGCGCAGGCCGGCTCCTCGTTCGGTCAGACGCCGCGCGTTCTCCGGATGGTCCCGGCCCATGGAGACGCAGACGACAGGTACGCCGTGCAGGAGAGGCCGCAGCAGCGTGCCGTGACCGCCGTGCGAGATCACCGCCGCGCATCGCGGAACAAGCCGATCGTGCGGCGCGCTCCGCACCACCACCACGTTCGAGGCTGAAGGCAGGTCACCGGGCTGAACCGCCGGCCCGGTCGTGACGATCCCGTGCACCGGCAGCCTGGACAGGGCCTTGATGCAGCGGGCCATGACGCCACGCTGATCCTGAAAGGTGGTGCTGAATGAAATCAGCACATTGGGCGAGGATGTGCTGACGAGATGTTCGATCGAGCCGTCGTCTGCCCACGCCGGCTGTTCCAGCAGCGGACCGCAGTAGACGAAGGGCTCGGGCGGCGGAGCGTCGCCGAAATCGAAGGCGGCGCTGGTGGCCAGCACGATCAGCCGGGCGGCGTCGATCTGATCCATCACATGCGCGAGCGGCCGAAGGTCCAGCGCGGCGCGGGAGCGGTTCAGATCGGCAAGCCCCACGTCATAGAAGCCGGCGATCATGCCGCGCGCCGACTGTTCGCGCCTTTGTTCGAAGTTGGTGCGCGCAGGCGCAAACCCCGGTCCGAAAGGCGGCGTGTCGGCGCGTGTCGGCAGGCTCCAGACATTGGCCGAGAGGAAGGCGAGGGGCGTCCCTGTCGCTTCGGCGGCGACGGCCACGCCGAGCAGCAGTTCGTTGGAGACCACCACATCCGGGCGGAAGTCTGCGATCAGGTCGCGCGCATCCAGCGCATAGGCCTCGGCCGGGCCGGTCATCACCGCGTTGCACACCGCCTTCACCACGGCCGGCGGCCAGATGTGGCGCCAGTCCTGAAGCGGATCGTCGGCCCGGCCGCCGGCGGATCTGTTGGGCGCCCGCCGCCAAGTTCGGAAGGCGAGGCCGGCCCGTTCGGCGGCCGCCTGATTCGCCTCGTCTGAGACGAACAGCACCTCGTGCCCCCGCGCCTGAAGCCGGATGGCGAAGGTTATGGCCGGGGCGACGTGCCCGCCGCCCTCGAAGGTGGTGAAGAGGAACCGCACGGGACCTCAACGCCAGTTCGCGGCTTCCGCGTCAATACGAACGGCGCCGCTCGGCTTATGCCGTCGGATCGCGTAAGCTGGCGCCATGTCGGAATGGCTGATCAACGGCGCCTGTTTTTTGGGCGCGCTCGTGGGCATGGAGTGGGTGGCGTGGGCGACCCACCGCTATGTCATGCATGGCCCGCTGTGGGTGCTGCACCGCTCGCACCATGAGCCGCGGCACGGTGCATTCGAACTGAACGACCTGTTCGCCGTGATCTTCGCCGGCATGGCCATCGGCCTGTTCGCCCTGGGCTCGACGCTGGACCAGCCGTGGATGTTCTGGACGGCGGCGGGCATCACCGCCTATGGCGCGCTCTACGCCCTGGTGCACGACGGTCTGGTGCACCAGCGCTGGCCGTTCCGCTACACGCCGCGCAAAGGCTACTTCAAGCGGCTGGTGCAGGCCCACCGGATGCACCATGCCGTTAAGGGCAAGGAGGACGGCGTTTCGTTCGGCTTTCTTCTGCCTGGAGACGTGCGTCGCTTCTCGGCCGAGTTGCGACAGCGGCGGCTGGAGCGCGCCGGCTCAGATCCGCGACCATAGGGGCTGGCGCGGCGGGAGAGGAGTCAGCTTCTCCATCCGGCTCCACAAGGCGACCAGCGCGCCCCGCAGCACCAGAACCAGCTTGATCCGGCGCGGCACGGTCATGCGCCCGTTCAGGGCGTGTGGGCCGGCGCGTCGGATGCGGCGGCCGATCTCGCGATAGACGCCCCGCGCCGCCGCGGTCGCCAGGGCCGCGCGGAAGGGCAGGGCGCGAAGGCCCGCCCGAGAGGAGGAATAATAGACCTCCGCCAGATCCAGCAGTTCCAGCGCGGCTTGGAACACCGCCTCGCGGCGCGCGATCGCCAGGGCGTCAGGCGTAGAGGGCGCACCGGCGCGGGCCAGCGTCTGTTCGGGCACATAGAGACGGCCGGCCTCGGCGTCCTCCATGATGTCGCGCACGATGTTGGTCAGCTGAAAGGCGAGCCCGAGATCCTGCGCGCGCCGCAGGACGGGCGTGGTGGTCGCGCCCATGATCGCCGCCATCATCACGCCCACCACGCCGGCCACGCCCCAGCAGTATTCCAGCAGTTCGTCGGTGGTCCGGTAGCGGCGCTCCTCCACGTCCATGGCGAAACCGTCCAGCAACTCCTGCGGCCACTGATCGTCCAGGGCGTGGTGCGAGGCGACGCGCTCCAGCGCCTGGAACGGCGGCTCGGCGGTCGGCTCGCCCGCCATCGCCTTGCGGGTCAGGACGCGCAGCCGCTGAAGACGCGCCAGCCGCTCCTCGCGGGTCATTGGCTGAAAGCCGTGACCCAGCTCCTGACCATCGATTTCGTCGTCGCAATAGCGGCACCAGGCGTAGAGCGCCCAGACGTCCTCGCGCAGCGGGCGGTCGAACAGTCGGGTGGCGGCGCGGAAGCTGGCGGAGCCCTGCGCCATGGTTTCGCGGCTCTGCTGGACGATTTGGTCCATGTCAGGCGGCCTGGGCGGGGACGGCCGAGGGGAAGTCTTCGGCGATGACGGAAGCGGTGGCCTTGGCCGACCCGACCACGCCCGGTACGCCCGCGCCCGGATGGGTGCCCGCGCCCACGAAATAGACGTTGCCCAAGACGTCGTCCCGGTTGTGCACCCGGAAATAGGCGCTCTGCGTCAGGATCGGCTCCAAAGAAAAGGCGGAGCCGAGGTGCGCGCCCAGCTCGGTCTTGAAGTCGGCGGGCGTGAAGGTGCGCATCGTGACCAGGTTCTCGCGCAAGCCCGGAATGGCGCGGCGCTCCAGCGCCTCAAGAATTCGGTCCGCGTATTTCGGTCCTTCGACGACCCAGTCGATGTCCTGCGACAGGTTCGGCACCGGCGACAGGACGTAGTAGCCGCTGCACCCCTCGGGCGCGAGAGAGGGATCGGTGACGCTGGGGGCGTGCAGATACAGCGAGAAGTCCTCGCGCAGCGGCTTGGCTCCGCAGATCGAGTCGACCAGCGCCTTGTATTCGGGCCCGAACAGGATGGTGTGATGCTTCATGTCGGCCGGCGCGGGCGCTCTCAGGCCGAAATAGACCACGAACAGCGACATGGAGAAGCGGCGCTTCTTCAGCCCCGCAGCGGCCTTCTTGCCCCGCCCGCTTTCACTCAGCAGGCGGTCATAGGTGTGGACCACGTCGCCGTTGGAGGCGACAAGATCAGCGCGCAGCACCTCGCCGCCCGCCAGGCGCACGCCCACGGCGCGATCGTTCTCGACCAGGATCTGCTCGGCCGGACTAGAGGTGCGAAGAACGCCGCCCAGGTCTTTGAACAGGCGCACCATTCCATCCACCAGCGCGCCCGTTCCACCACGCGGGAACCACACGCCCCACTTGCGCTCCAGCGCATGGATCAGGGCGTAGATCGACGAGGCGGAGAACGGATTGCCGCCCACCAGCAGGGTGTGGAAGCTCAACGCCTGACGCAGGTGCTCGTCCTTCACGAAGGTGGAGACCATCGAATAGACGCTGCGCCAGGCTTGAAGGCCGACCAGCTGCGGCGCGGCGCGCATCATGCTGCCGACGGTCATGAAAGGCACATGGCCGAGCTTCAGATAACCCTCCTCGAAGACGGAGGTGGAGTAGTCGAGAAAGCGGCGATAGCCGTCCACGTCGTCAGGGTTCATGGCGGCGATCTGGCGATCCAGCTCGGGCTGATCGTTGACGTAGTCGAACGAGGTCCCGTCGTCCCACAGCAGGCGATAGAAGGGCGTGATCGGCAGCAGCTCGACATAGTCCGACAGCTTGCGGCCCGACAGGGCGAACAACTCCTCCAGGCACGAGGGATCGGTGATGACGGTGGGGCCGGCGTCGAAGGTGAAGCCGTCCTGCTGGTAGACATAGGCCCGGCCGCCGGGGCGATCCCGCGCCTCGACCAGCGTCACCTGGTGCCCCGCCGACTGCAGCCGGATGGCCAGGGCCAGACCGCCGAAGCCGGCGCCGATGACAACCGCGTCAGCCATGCGGACGATCTCCCTTGAGGCGAAAAGCGCGGAGCGCCTTGTGAACAGGAACGGGCGGCTTGCCGCTGAGGATGCGCAGTCGGTCGCCCCACGTCAGCCGTCCGGCGTAGAAGCGCTCCACCAGCGGCTGAGGCAGGGTGTAGAAGCGTTGCAGCACCTTGTAGCGTTCCGCGGGCTCGGCGGCGTTGAACATCATGCGGTTCAGAAGGCGCAGATAGGCGTTGCGCCGCCACAGGGCGTCGGATCGATGTCGCGCCAACGCGGCCACCGTCGCGGTGTCCAGCGCTGAACAGGAGGCGATCGCCGACGCCAGGCCGACCGCCTCCGGCAACGAGTAGCCCGTCACCGGGTGAAACAGCAGGGCGCGCAGACCGGAGCGCGCTGCGTCTCCGTCCAGTTCGGACCAGTAGCGGTCCGGATCGCCGCCCAAGGTGATCGGCAGGACACCGCTTTCGCGCCGCAGCACCGACCCTACGGCCCAGCCTTTGGCCGCAGCATAGGCCAGGACCTCGTTGGAGAGATCGTCCTGATCCAGCTCGGCCCCGGCGCTGTAGCGCGTGTCCTCGATCAGCAGGGTGTCGCCCGACAGGGGAAGGACATAGATGAAACGATAGCCGTCCCGCTGCGGAATGGTGGCGTCCTTGACGATCGGCCGTTCAAGCCCATGCGGCGACTTCAGGCGCAGCTCCAGCCCGACAAACTTCTGCCATGCCAGGGACACCGCGTCCGAACCTCGGGCGCCGCGGCCGTCGATGACCAGCGACGCCTCCAGGCGCTCCCGGTCGTCCAGCGTCACAGAGCGCGCGCCCACTGCCGCCGCTCCGCAGCCGTAGCGCATGTCCTCGCCCAGCGCCTGCTCGACCTCATGGGCCAGGGTGCGGCTGGTCAGGCAGCCGTATCCGGTCGACAAAGTCCGCCGGAACTCCGGAAAGGCGACATCGTAGCCTTCCCAATGATGGTCCAGCAGCGGCCGCACCCAGGCGCGGTCGGAAGTCGACACATCGGCGTCGAACAGGCACCAGGTATGGGCGTCGTCGGCGGCCGGCCGGGCTTCGATCATCACGACGCGAAGCTCCGGACGCAGGCTGCGGAGGCGCAGCGCGATCAGGCTGTTGGCCAGACCTGCGCCGACCAGCAGCACGTCGATGGAAGAAGTCGTATTCATCGCCCGCCTTATCGCGCGGAACGTCGTCGCCCGCCAGCAGACCCTTGCGCGAGATTTGCAGCGAGGAGGTCGGGACGACTTCCATGTCTCTGCCTGACACATCCACGGCGATCGCCGGCTTTGGTCATCCGCCCCGGTCGCCGGTTCGTAGCTGCCTCGACACGTCGCCGGATCAGGCGGCGCCATTGGAGATGGGGATGAGAGAGATCACGAGCGAGAATCTGGTGCGCCGTCTGTCGGCTCTCTGCCCTCTTGGCGAAGACGAGGCGCGATTCGTCGAGGAGATGGTCCGGCCCGGCGCACCGCATGCGGCCGGTTCTGTGCTCTTGCAGCAGGGGGAGCAAGTTCTCGGCCCCCGCGTGCTGACCTCGGGCTGGGCGTGGCGGACGCGGACCCTGCCGACAGGCCGCCGCCAAGTCTTCGCGCTTGTTCTCCCAGGCGACCTGATCGGCCTGTGCTGGCGACCGAGCCCGCGAGCCTTGTCTTCAACCGTCGCGGTGACTTCGGTCCAGACCTGCGACGCCTCCGCGCTGATCGAGACCATGACGTCCCGCGGCGCCGTCAATCCCGCCCTGTGGGAGGCTCTGACCCTGGTGTCGCGCCACGACGAGATGCGCCTGCTGGACCACGTCGTCCGCCTGGGTCAGCAGACCGCCGTCGAACGGCTCGCCACCCTGATGCTGGAAGTTCATGACCGGCTGGGCGCGGTGGGTCTGGCGGAGGCCGGCGTCTTCGACATGCCGCTGACGAACGAGCAACTCGCTTCGATGCTCGGGCTGAGCCTCGTGCACGTCAACCGCACGCTGCAACAGCTGCGCCAGGAGGGCCTGGCGGACATCCGAAGCGGAAAGGCCGTGCTGCTCAACCCCGAGCGGATGCGCTCGCTGTCCAGTTATGAAGCCAGCGCGCGCTCCTACGCCGAAGCGGTGTAGCTGCGACGCGAAACGCGCTGGATCCGATCAGAGACGATGAGGAGAATGGCCAAAGGGCCAGGTCGGTGACCTGGCCCCTTGATGATGGTGCCGCCGGGCAGGATTGAACTGCCGACCTCAGCCTTACCAATTCTCAGCTGACCAAGCTGAGTGAGTCTTCTAGGGTAAGGTCCGGGTGGGAAAAATATAGCTATGGTAGGGACTTGGCGTTAAGAGGCGTCTGGGCGGGTAACGCGCGGGCTGCCCCAATAGCCCGCTTTTGATTACCCGTAGGATTACCCGAAGGGAGACGCGGGATGCCGGTGCGGTTGACGGAGTTGGCGGTCGAGAAGCTCTTGCCCAAGGAGCCGGGCAAGCGGCTGGAGGTGGTGGACGCGGCGACCCCTGGCCTGACGCTTCGCGTGTCAGGCCCGCGCAACAAGACGTGGAACGTGCTGTATCGGGTCGCCGCGACCGGAGGCCCGGGTCAGCGCGGCGAGAACGTGCGGGGCAAGCTCCAGCGCATCTCGATTGGGCATTGGCCGGTGACGAACCTCAAGGCGGCTCGCGAGCGGGCCCGAGAAGTCATGGAGCAGGCCGACCGGGGCATAGACCCGGCGGCCGTGCGCGACGAACAGGCGGCCCGGCGCATAGCTGGTTCGTTTGAGGCGGTGTTCGAGCGGTTCGTGGAGCTGCACGTCAAGCAGAACACGAAGGAGGGCCGCTTCGCCCGCGACCGCGCCGCAGCGATGGAGCGCGCGAAGGCGGGCCAGGTCAGGCTCCCGCCTGGCCCTAACAGCAAGCTCGGGCGCGTCGCGGCAGAACGCATCATCGCCGAGAACGCGCTGCCGGTCTGGCGGGGGCGGGGGGTCGAGACGATTACTCGCGCCGAGGTCCACGAGCTGCTGGACGATGTGATAACGAAGCGCGGCAGCGCGATGGCGCGCGAGCTGCGCAAGGCGCTGACCTCGCTGTTCAATTGGGCGGCGGATCGGGGCCACGTTCCAGCCAGCCCCCTGGCGGGGATGCGCAGGCCCGAGTTGGCCTACACCGCGCGTGAGCGGGTTCTGTCGATGGAGGAACTCGGCCGCGTCTGGACGGCAGCAGGGGAGGCTGCCTATCCGTTTGGCAACATGGTTCGGCTCATCATGCTCACCGGGCAGCGCCGCTCGGAGATCGCGGAGATGGAGCGGGGCTGGATTGACGCTGGCCAGCGCGTCGTCGAGATACCGGCCGCGCGCTACAAGACGAAGCGCGCGCACGTGTTCCCGCTGTCGCGGCCCGCATGGGCATTGGTAGAGGCTTTGCCCAAGTGGAACGGCGGCGAATGCCTGTTCAGCACGACCGGCGGCAAGCGCCCCGTCAGCGGCTTCTCCAAGGCGAAGCTGCGGCTGGACGAACTGATCGCCAAGCGGGGTGAGAAGGAGGAGTTGCCGCCGATGGAGCCGTGGACCGTCCATGACCTCCGGCGCTCGGTAGCAACCCACATGGCGCGGACGGGAACCCCCCAAGAGCACATCGAGCGCGTGCTTGGTCACGTGGTCCAGGGCGTTGCCGGCACCTACAACCGCTACTCCTATCTGGACGAGAAGCGGGCCGCGCTGGAGGCATGGGGGAAGCTATGGAAGTGATCCCCGAGGCCCCGGCGGAAGTCCGCGAGGACGCCCGCTATGCGTTCTGGGAGGTCCAGATGCTGCGCGACGACGCCCGCGCCCTGGCCCTCGCGCGCGAGCGCATCCGCAACGTCAACTCGCCGCGCGGGGTGGCGGGCCTCGACTTGAGGCTGGGGGGCGGTCTTTGGGAGGGTCGCGAGCTGGACGAGCCAGACTTCGCCAGGCTGCCCTTCGAAGAGAAGAAGCAGAGGTTCATGTCCAGCCTTCCTGAGGCATTGGCGTCTTTGGGCGTCGAGGCGGGCGGCCCGGGGCAGCGCGATCACGGCCCCTATCACGCGGCTGGCGTCCTGCTGCTGTCTTGGTGGATGGGGGAAGGTCACAAGATCACCGCCAACCTCGGCCGGGGCTCGGCCAAGCTCACGGCTCGCCAGCCGAAGCCGAGCGCCACTGTCAGATTCCTCGCGAACGAGTTCCTCGACATCGCCCGGTGGTATGGAAGCGACGAGTGGGCCATCGGCAGCGATGGGTACGAAAATCCTCAAGCATCCGGGCTGCCGAGCCTCCCGCGCGGCAAGATGGAGCAGATCGCCTTCAAGGTTGCTGCGCAGCACATCAAGAACCGCACGGCATTTCGCTAAGTTTATTCCTGTCCCGCCTGCCTTAGCCCGGGTCATCCCCGCGCTAACCGAGGCAGAGATGCAAAACGACGACAAACTTTTGACGATGCCAGAAGTCGAGGCGCTGACCCGCCTCAGCAAGCCTACCGTCTATCAGATGATCCGAGAGAGGCGCTTCCCCAAGCAGGTGCGCCTCGGCCCCAACAAGGTCGCCTGGCTGCGTTCCGAGGTGCTGGGCTGGATTGGCCAGCGTGCCGACGCCCGCGAGCCTGCCTGAAGGTCCCACCGCCGGGGAGTAATCGACGGTGGGACCGCGCCAGAAGGTGGCACCACGACCAAGAAGTGCCGGGGATTAGATTAGACCGCCCCGCTGCCGGAGCAGAGCTCCGATCCTTGAGCGAAGGGCCACACTGCTGACCGACCCACCCCGGCCCCCGGCCGAGATGAGTTGATGATATGAGTGACGACCTACAGACGGACACCGACAAGGCCATTCGCTTCTTGGAATGGCTGAGACCGGCGGGGCCATGGCTTCTTTCGGCCAAGCGCGCCGACGGCCCCTTCGAGACGCGCCACTGTGCCGACGTTGCCGCAGCGCGCACATGGATCGAGGCCCGGAACGGCCGCTCCAACCTCTACGTGATGGTCAATCCGGCGTCGGCAGCGGTCGACAAGAAGGCCTCGAAGGCGGACCTGGCCGAGCTTGCCTTCCTGCACGTCGATCTGGACGTGAAGCAGGGGCCGCTGGAGGATGGCTTGGCAGCCATTCGTGCGCGGCTCGCGGACTTCCAGCCGAAGCCGTCGGGCGTGATCTTCTCGGGAGGGGGATACTGGGCGTTCTGGCGTCTGGAAGAGCCCCTCTTCCTGGGCGGGGCCGAGGCGCAGATAGCCGAGGCCGAGGCTTACAATCGTGGGCTGGAGAACGCCTTGGGCGGCGACCATTGCCACAACGTGGACCGGGTTTGCCGCATCCCTGGCACCATCAACCTGCCAGACAAGGCGAAGCGGGAGCGCGGTCGGACGCCGAGCCTGGCTGCCATCGTCGATCTGACCGACCAGACCTACGGGCTCGAAGACTTCGCCCCGGTTCACCCGGGGTCGCTAAGGGGAAAGGAGAACCGACCGCGCCAAGAGCGTCCCGAGATCCAGAGGTTGGACGATCCTGCCAGCCTTGAAAGCTGGGGCGTGCCCCCGTGGGTCGGTGCCGTGGTCGTGGAGGGAACCGACCCGACCGAGCCCGGCCGATGGGGCGGGGACCGATCCCAGGCCGTGTTCGCGGTGGCCTGCGAGCTGACCCGGCATCGGGTCCCTGCTAGCCTGATCGTGGGCATTCTCACGGACACGACCTGGGGCATCTCCGCCCATATCCGCGACAAGGGCGGGCGCGACGTGCTGGGCTATGCTTGGCGGCAAGTGGAGCGTGCGGAGGGGAAGGTCGCGGCCGATGGTGACCCGTTTGAGACGGACAAACACGGCATACCGTTCCCGTCCCAGCGCAACATCCGGCTGGCGCTGAGCAAGATGGGCGTCCGCGTCCGCCACGACCGCTTTGCCGACCGAGCCGCGCTGACTGGGCTGGAAGGGTTTGGGCCACACCTAGACGACGCGGCCCTGACGCGCCTGCGGTTGCGGGCCGAGGAAGAGCACAAGCTGAAGGTGCCCAAGGAGTTCTTCTGCGACGTCGTGGGCGACGCGGCGCGACGCGACGACTTCCACCCGGTGGTAGACTACCTCGACAGCTTGACGTGGGACGGCGGCCCCCGGCTGGACGGCTGGATGGCGACCTACTTGGAGGCCGCCGACAATGAATACACTCGGCACGTCGGCACCATCATGCTGGTCGCCGCCGTCCGGCGCGTTCGCCAGCCGGGGTGTAAGTTCGACGAGATGGTCGTGCTGGAGAGTGAGCAGGGAAAGGCGAAGTCGAGCGCGCTGGCCGTGCTGGCCGTGCATGAAGACTGGTTTAGTGACGACTTGCCCCTGAACGCGGAGGCGAAGTTGGTGATCGAGCGCACGCAGGGGCGCTGGATCATCGAGGCAGGCGAGCTGAAGGGAATGAGCCCCAAGGGGGTCGAACACCTCAAGGGGTTCCTGTCGCGGCGGCGCGACAGCTCGCGGATGGCGTATGGACGGCTGACCCACGACGCCCCCCGCCACTTCATCGTGGTGGGCACGACGAACGACGACAGATACCTTGTGGACAGCACGGGCAATCGCCGCTTCTGGCCGGTGCGGGTCGGTGACATCGACCTTGAGGCACTAGCCCGCGACCGCGACCAGCTGTGGGCCGAGGCAGCGGCGCGGGAGGCCGCCGGTGAGGCTATCCGCTTGGATAAGGCCCTCTGGCAGGCGGCGGCGCTAGAGCAAGACGAGCGCCGGACCCTCGACCCGTTCGTGGCCCCGCTGGCCGACGTGTTCCGAAGTCTACAGGGCAAGGTCCGCAGCAGCGACGTCTGGGACATCATTGGGACACCGATAGGGATGCGGACACCCGAGCAGGAGCGGCGTCTGGGCGTCGCCATGCGCGATCTGGGCTTCGAGAGGGGCCAGGCGCGTTTCGGCGGCGACCCTGAACACTGCTACCGTCGCGGTGACGAAGGCCAGCGCAAGCGGCGCATCGTTGTGGAGTGGGTGTCGAGTGGGGACGGAGAGCGCGGTGGCTGGGAGGCCGTTCTCGAAGGCGGCGACACCTCGGCGCGGCAGACGACGCTGAACCTCGGTGCACGCGATGGCGACGGGCCCTATTGAGCGTAACCCCCCGGTCACGGCAGGCGTAATGGGGGGGGGTTACGCCTAAGCTCTCGAAAACGTGGCGGTCTTCGTGGCCGTAACCCCCCAAACGCCCCGTAACCCCACATTCTTCGACCCTGCCGCGAAGCCCAGCGCAGCTATGGCATCTCGCCCTTCCTCTCCTCTCCTTCCTAGAGGGGGGTTACGGGGGGTTACGGCTCCGAGAAGCCCGAGATTGCTGGGCTTCCGCGTAACCCCATGGGGTTACGTTCGGCTTGGTGGGGGTTACGCCTTGTCATCTGGGCACTGGCTCCTCGGTGGGCAGAGGACGATGTGAACCGCTGCTTCCGGTGCTCCCAACGCGCGCGGGCGGGCGACAGATCAGCAGCGCCGACCCTCTGCTAGGCTCAGGTCTCGCTGTCGCCGTGCCAGCGCTTTCGAGCTTTCGTCCACCTCGTCGCCGTCTGGGGTAATGCTCGGGGTAATCGCGGCAGGACAGACAACACTTGGCGGCCGATAGACTCGCACGGCGGTCCCGCCTATCGTCGCGCCGTTGCCTCGATCTTGATCGTGAGGGGCGACCCGCACTAGCGCGGCGAACACAGGTCCTCGGCTTCGGTCGGGCGGCCTGCGAAATATAATACCGAAAGGGAATACGCGGGGCGCGGTTCCCTGTGTTCACGCGCGATCAACCGTCCCGGCTGTCGGGCCGGAGCGGTGAACCGTGGGCAAAACTGAATGCGACTCACCCTGCTTTTTCTGGCGACGGCTGTCGCGGTCGGAGGATGCTCAGACCCCGTCGAGAAAGCCAAAGACCGCCTTGAGATTGTCGAACGCCACGGCTCGTTGCGCGAGCAGTGCGCGGCAAAGCGGGACTTGCAGGACGCCTACTTGGATGCTGGCCGCGAAAGCGAATACTCGACGGCAAAGCTGTATGCGGACATCACCTGCATGAACGCCGATTTTGAGGGGCGGTACGGACCCGCGCCTGCTACCGGGGGATAGCCCAAGTCTTAACCGGCGCGTTCGCACCGGTCGCCAGCTATTCTCGCAGCATGGCCAACGGCATCCCCCTCTCGCCGGAGCGCAAAGCGGCGTTCATCGCTGAACTGGCGCGCCACGGCATAGCGAACCGGGCGGCCCGGGCGGCGTCGCCGCATAGCCCGAGCCCGACTGGCTGCCTGTCCACCTTCGCAGATGAACGTCACCGCGACCCCGCGTTCGCCCGGGCGTGGGAGGAGGCCATCGACATCGCCCGTTCCGAGGTCGAGCACGAAATCTACCGCCGCTCGACCGAGGGCGTGGACGAGCCGGTCTTCGGCGGCAAATATCGTGAAGCCGTCGTTGGCACGGTGCGCCGATACAGTGACCGACTGCTGGAGCTGCGGGCCCGGGCCCTGCTGCCCGCCTACCGGGACGCGGCCGCCCTGGCCGTCAACAAGCGCGTCACCCACGAGTTCGAGCCGAGCCTGCTGGGGGACGCGGTCGCGTCAGTCGCTACGCGCCTGGCGCAGACCTTCCAGCCCGAGCCGCTCAGGGTGATCGAGGGGAGGGTGTCCGATGACGCCTGACGCCGCGCTGGACCGGATCGCCTTCCTCGTGGGGCTTCGCCTGATGGGGCCGGACGCCCGCCGCCGCCTTCGACTGGCGCTGGTTCGCAGCCCGGACTTCGTTGGGCAGCCGGGGTTCAACGTCGAGGCGCTGGACAGGCTGGACGCCCTTCTCGACGGACGGAGGCCGCCCGAGACCAGTCAGGACCGGTGCGACCTGATCCGGGCCGAGGAGGAGCGGCTCAAGCCGCCGTTCGACGAGGCGTTCTGGCTGGGGCGACTGTCGGACCTGATCGGCGCGGGCTTTCCCGCGCAGCAGGCGGCGCAGGTCGTCCAGAGCATCAGGGCCCGGATGCCGGCCGGCAACGCAACACAGGAGAGCGTCCATGCTCATCAGTCTCAAGCGTAAGCGGATCGCCGCCGAGCGTCAGGCCGCCGTCAACTTCAGGGAGCAGGCCGCCCGCGACTTCGTCGCCGCCATCCGAGAGGCAGAGGCCGCCCTCGAAGCCCTGAAGGCGGCCAACGACAAGTTCTACCTGTCGGACGATCAGCGCGTGCAGTCCTGCCTCAACGATCTGCGCCAGTCGCGCGAGCGGTTGTTCGCCTTCCACCTTGCCAAGGAAGTGGCTGCCGAGGCCCCAAGGCTGACGCGAGCGCTGGGTTTCCGCGTCGCACCCACGGTGGCCATGCCGTTCCTCGACTTCATCGCTCACACCTCGAAACTCGACCTCGGTGCTGCCGGGGACATCAACCCAAAGGAAGCCTGACCATGTCCGCCACCCTCAAGCGCCAAGTCATCACCAACCTGAAGCTCAGCGAGATCAGCTCCGTCGATAACCCCGCCCAGGTTGGCGCGCGGGCGGTCCTCATGAAGCGTGGCGAAGGCGCAGACGTAGAAATCCGCAAGAACGCCGCTGCCGTCGCGGATGGCGGCGCTCCGGCCTATGGCATTGCCGACTACGAGGACGCGATGTTCCGCCGGGCGGACGAGCTCGCCCTTCGGCAGAACGTCACCCCAGAGCAGGCCTTCGCGAAGAACCTCTCGTCCGACCGGTTGCTGATGGACCTGGCCCATGCTGCCGAGGTCGCCCGCTGCTCGGCCTACGCTGTTGAGGTCCGCAAGCGCTACGGCGAGCGGGCGTCGTGAGGGGCCGAGCGCCTGCCTTCACCGCCGAGCAGATCGTCGATGGCTACGAGGTCCTGTTCGACCCACTGATGCGGGCGGCCCAGCGGGCCTGCTTCGAGAAGGCCCTGCTGACGCGGGAAGGCGGGCGGCCCACGCCTGCCGACGCCTTGGCCTTCGCGAAGCTGTTCGGGGTCGATGCTGCGGAGCTGGCGGCCTTCTTCGGGCATCTCGTCTGGACCGAGGGCAGCCGGACCATCTGGGTGGACGGTCTCTCCGGCGAGGTCTCGACCTGGCTGGCGCGCCAGCGCGCCACCCGGCGTCAGTCCATCGCCTTCGGCTTCCAGTCGGCGCTTGTCCAAACTGCCCGCCAGGCCATCCACTGATGCCGTCCGGCGGGCCAAAGGCGCGCGACCGCCTCTTCCACGACCCCGACGGGGAGCCGAAAGCAATCACCCGGCGGCCGTGTCTGTGCTGTAGCCGGGCGTTTGATTCGACAGGTGCCGGAAACCGGCTCTGCTCGCCATGCCGCGCGCGGGCTGCCGATGTGAGCCCCTACGCGCTATAGGCGAGCAACCTCTGGCATTTGTAGCCACGTTTCCTAAGTGTCTTCCCAATGATAAGAATGGGAGGTGGCTGTTGGAGAAGAAAACGAAGGGCGCTTGGCTTCTAGCCCAGTCAAAAAGTCTGAGCGGGTATACCGGAGCGGGCGCTGCCCGGCTGGAGAATGTCAGCCACGCTGGCAAGATTGGCAGGCTTTATAATCTGCTGAGACGCCAAGCAGATGACCAGAGCACGTTTACGATCAACAAGCAGACCATCGAGACCACGTGCAAGTTAAACGGCATCGAAAAGTCCGACCGGCTCTTTGGGCTACAAGTCCTTCATGACGCCGGGCGGATCGACGTAGCGAGTGATGGAGCCGTCGCAGTTTTAGGCGCCACCACCCAAGCAGTCTTGGAAGCGACGGCGGAGATATTCGACGATCAGAATCCTAGTGCCGACGAGCAGGCAATTATCGATTTGTCGGAGCGCGTCTCTGGTAAGCCCGTCAAGCGCGCCGAGGCCGAGGAGTACATTTCCGATACGCATAAGCTGGCGAAGGCTGACGCGACATCGCTCGTCGAACTGTCAAAGAAAACGGCGTTAATCGATGAGGAGGGGGAGCGAGGGCAGGGTATTCTTTTCAACTCGCACACTTTCCGCGACGGCAAGTACGCTGAGAAGGCCCACCGAGTGCTGGAACACTTGAAGGCGGACGAGCGCGTCCGTCTTACCGAGGTTCAGGAGAAGCTCTCGCGGCATGGCGCGCTGTACGATGCAGATGTCGAGAAGATGCTTGGCACGGAGCTTTATAACCGACTGGTCAGCGTTGGGTTATTCGACCGCATGGAAGTCAGCAATAGCACCGAGTCCGTGGGTTACGTCGCCTCGCCGAACGATTTCCAAAAGTATGGTCGTCCCTTCGAGGAAGACCCAATCGACGATGCGAAGGCACTGATCGCGTCACTAACATACGGGCAGTCTCGGAGCACCTACACACGGGGTCAAATCACCATGCCTGAGGCTCTGATACGCACTTTGGTGCGGGGTGATGAACTCGCAGCCAGGGCTGGGGGCGTCAGGGCCATCGGTGAAGATTATCGCGAGCTTGAAGCGCGCCAGGTCGTCGAAGTCACACAAAAAAGCTATGGCCGTTTCACTATGCGGCTGCTTAAGAAAGACGTCGGCGAACTCGCTCTTACAATCATACGTGGCGGAGCTGCTGCGCAGGAGGCTGTTCTGATGGACGGGTCCCCGGCGCGGGCGTTCAAGGGGCCGCACACATCGAGGACCGAGGTGCGCGAAAGAAATGAGATTGCGGATAAGCGCTTCATTCACGATACGCTTGATCGGCTTAGGAGTGGCGGCTGATGGCGCAGCCAAAGGGTGCTGATCTCGAAGAACTGGCGCGGGCATACTTTGCCCGACAAGGGTTCATCGCTGTCCGCAGTGTTTCCATCCAGTTTGAGGAGGAGGAGGTCACGGACGTCGATGTCTGGCTGTATGGGCGACAAGGAGCCGGTACCCGCACACGCGGTCTGGTGGACGTTAAGGACAAGAAGTCACCGAAAGCGTTCGAACGGGTCCTTTGGGTCCGTGGGATGCAGCTGGCGCTAGGGTGTGATCGGGCTTTTGTCGCTACAACCGATGCCAGTCCCAAAGTCACTCGGTTCGCCCAACAGCAGAAAGTTGCTTTGGTTCCCGCCTTATACCTTCGACGTCCTGTCGAGAGCAAAACAGACCGCCTGAGTCTAGAAGAGCTCACAGCGAACATTCAGGAGTTTTCGGCCCATAAGCAGGATGGTGACTGGTTGAAGCAGATCGCCAACGCCAAGTCCGCGCTCGTTAGTCTTTCACCCTACCCGGCATTTAATAGGGCGATTAGTGCGTTTCGGTTTTTCGCTGAGAGAGCCGCTACAAGGCCCCAGCATCGAGAACAGGCCCTCAGAGGCGCGTACTTTGCCGCCTCATTGGCAAGTATGGCGTTGGATTCGGCGTCAGAACGACTCGTTTTTGAAGAGAAAGCAGTCCGTCACAAACTGCTTTACGCAGGGGTGACTTATGGCGATGTCGGTGATGGCCGGGTCAAATCCAGCATCAATACGGTTCTTGAGGTGATCGCTACCGGCGTGAAAAACGGGAAAGTCATCGCTCGGCAGACAAGTGACGCGATTGACGAGATGTTTTCAGGACTTCGAGCCGAGATAGTTGCTGAGTTTTTCGCAAAAGACGAAAACTCCCAGCTGCTGTTTCCCGTAGCTCGCGAGTTGGAGGCGAAGGCCCATGCGCGATCTCGGTCAGAGCTGACTGCACTAAGCGTGGAAGCCAAAGCGGTCTTAGGCGTGTTCGCCGATTTTGTTGGCGCGAAGCGAACTGCGCTTTTCAGCGCGGACTTCGCATCAGGGTCGGCGGACGCCAAATCGGTGTCTTCTATCTCGTCAGAACAGAAGCCTGAGAGAGCAGAAGCTGGAGAGCGCGACGACACGTTCCCAGGGGACCTACCGGCGAAGCTGCTCTAGCTTCGTGTTACCCGTTCCGTTACCCGAGGCTCGAAAGAAAGAAAGCCGCCCCTTGCGGGGCGGCCTTTTTATTCTCTCAGATCAACCATTTAGATGGTGCCGCCGGGGGGAATCGAACCCACGACCTCAGCCTTACCAAGGATGCGCTCTACCACTGAGCTACGGCGGCCCTGATCTGAGGAAGCGGCCGTATAGCCAAACGATTCCGGCGTGGGAAGCCCATATCGCGTCTTGATCAAAACTTTCGGCCGGGCTCATCATCGCGCCATGACCCAACCTCCTCGCGACCGGCTTTCGACGGAACCGGCGCTCGATCCGACCGCCGACGAGCCTGTACGGATCAGTCCGGCGGACCGTGCAAAGGCCGAGCGCGCGGCGCGTCTGGCCAAGGCGCTTCGGGAGAATCTGCGCCGTCGCAAGGCGCCGAAGTCCGATCCCGCCCCGCCGGTCAGCCGCAACTGAAAGTCATCGCGGCGACACCCGCAGGATTTGGCGGCGGCGAGGGGGCTTGCTAGAGAGGCCGGCTCCGAAGCGGCAGTCAGCTTCGGAGCGCTCGCCTCAAGGACGTCATGGACAGCATCGCCATTCTGGGCGGCGCACAGCTGAACGGATCGATTCCGGTCAGCGGCGCCAAGAACTCCGCCATCAAGCTGATGGCCGCCTCGATCCTGACGGATCAGCCGCTGCTGCTGACCAACATGCCGCGCCTGGCCGATACGCGGTTCCTTGGCCAGCTGCTGCGCCAGTTCGGGATCGAAGTGACCGAGCGGGACGGAGCGGACGGGCAGGAGACGCTGTTCGACGGGCGCGAGATCCGCTCCACCTTCGCCCCCTATGACCTGGTGCGGCAGATGCGCGCCTCCTTCAACGTGCTGGGGCCTCTGCTGGCCAGGACCGGCCATGCGCGGGTGTCGCTGCCGGGCGGTTGCACCATCGGAGCCCGTCCGGTGGACCTGCACCTGGACGCCCTTTCGAAGCTGGGCGCATCCATCGAGCTGGAGGAGGGCTATGTCTCGGCCATGGCGCCGAAGGGCCTGCGGGGCGCCGAGATCGAATTTCCGTTCGTGTCGGTCGGCGCGACC
Organism: Pseudomonadota bacterium; assembly: GCA_023456105.1. Taxonomy (GTDB): domain Bacteria; phylum Pseudomonadota; class Alphaproteobacteria; order Caulobacterales; family Caulobacteraceae; genus Brevundimonas. The sequence continues at coordinate 54,524 of JAEYAO010000032.1, forward strand.
GAGCACACCCTGCTGGCCGCCGTCATGGCCGAAGGCGTCACCGTGCTGAAGCGCGCGGCGCGTGAGCCCGAGATCGGCGACCTGGCCCGCTGTTTGATCGCCATGGGGGCGAAGATCGAGGGGGTGGACACCGATACGCTGACGATCACGGGCGTGACCTCGTTGAACGGCGCGACCTGGTCGGTGATCCCGGACCGGATCGAAATGGGCTCCTACGCCGTCGCGGCCGCCATGGCGGGCGGCGAGGTGCGCCTGACCCGCGCTCGCGCCGATCTGATCGCTTCGCTGACGGACAGGATGGTCGAGGCCGGCGTGGAGATCACGCCAACCGAAGACGGCGTGATCATCAAGCGCGACCCCAAGCAGCGCCTTAAGGCCGTCGATGTGGCGACCGAGGTCTATCCTGGCTTCGCCACGGATCTGCAGGCGCAGTTCATGGCCCTGATGACCACGGCCGAGGGCGTCAGCACCATTCACGAGAACATCTTCGAGAACCGCTTCATGCACGCGCCGGAGCTGGCCCGTCTCGGCGCCGACATCTCGGTTCACGCCGGCGAGGCGAAGGTGACCGGGGTGCCGGAACTGCGAGGCGCGCCCGTCATGGCCACCGATCTGCGCGCCTCCGTCAGCCTGGTGATCGCCGGGCTGGTCGCCCAGGGCGAGACCACGGTGGGACGCGTCTATCATCTGGATCGCGGGTTCGAGCGTTTGGAGGAAAAGCTCGGCGCCTGCGGAGCGACCATCCGCCGGATCAAGGGAAGCGGTGATGAGCACTGAGATTGATGCGGCCCCGCCTGCGCCATCCGGCCCGGTCGAGCCGCTGCGCCTGCTGGCGGAGGACGCGGTCGACCTGCAGATCATCTCGGCGGCGCTGCAGGACGCCATCCTGCGGCCGGTCGACATCGTCTGGGAAAGGGCGGCGCGCAGGCTGACCATCGCCTTTAGCCGCTTCTGCTGGGAATGCGGCGGTACGCGTGTGATGTCGGCGATGCAGTTCGGCGACGTGCAGGCGGTCAAGAGCCGTCGCTTGCCGCGCAATCCCGATGCGTCCCTGGAACTGCTGGCGCTCGACTTCGAACCGGGCGAAGCGCCGGGCGGGCGGGTGATCCTGATGTTTTCGGGCGGTGGCGACCTGCGCGTCGACGTCGAATGCCTGGATGCGGTGGTCACGGACGTGTCCGAGCGCTGGCCGGCCAAGGTCGCGCCGACCCATCCCGGCGAGGCTGACGCGTGAGCACGCCTGACCGGCTGACGTCCGTCACGCTTGACAGCGCCACTCTGCCGGCCGCCACGGCCGAAATCGAGCACGAGCGCCGCGTCGCCATCTTCGACCTGATCGAGCACAACAATTTCAAGCCGACGGGAGCGGAAGGCGGCCCGTTCGACCTCCGTTTGTCGCTGCAGCTGAACCGGCTGGTGTTCGACGTGTCGGGACCGGCCTTCTCGCGCACCTACGCCATCAGCCTGACCCCTTTGAAAGGCGTGCTGAAGGACTATCTTCTGATCTGCGACAGCTATTACGAGGCGTTGCGCGGATCGTCGCCCAGCCAGATCGAATCGGTCGACATGGGCAGGCGCGGCCTGCACAACGAGGGCGCCAAGGCGCTGCAGGATCGTCTGGAGGGCAAGATCGCCCTGGATCACGAGACGGCCCGGCGCCTGTTCACCCTGGTCTGCGCTCTGTACCGGCGCGGCTGACCTCGACTATTCGTTGGTTTTCGGGCATGAGGCCCGATCATTTCAGCCCGCGCGCCCGCCCGGCGCGGGCTCTATGCCGTTTTGATCGGGCGCGAGAGGCCGCATGGCTAAGGAAGAACTGCTCGAGTTTCCCGGCACCGTCAGCGAACTGCTGCCGAACGCCACCTTCCGCGTGACGCTCGAAAACGACCACGAGATCATCGCCCACACGGCCGGCAAGATGCGCAAGAACCGCATCCGCGTGCTGGCCGGCGACAAGGTGCTGGTGGAAATGACGCCCTATGACCTGACAAAGGGCCGCATCACCTACCGTTTCAAGTAAGGACGGGCTCTCGGTGAGCCGTCCTGAACTCGTGCTGGCTTCGGCCAGCCCGCGCCGCATCGAACTGCTGGCGCAGGTCGGGATCACGCCCGACCACATCGATCCCGCCGACATCGACGAAACTCCGCTGAAGGGGGAGACCCCGCCGCGTCTCGCCGAGCGGCTGGCCTCGACCAAGGCCCAGGTGGTCGCCGCCCGGCGGCCCGACGCCGTGGTCATCGCCGCCGACACGGTGGTCGCCGTCGGACGTCGTTTCCTGGAGAAGGCGGCGGACGAGGCTGAGGCGACCCGCTTTCTGAAACTGCTGTCCGGTCGCAATCACCGGGTCTTCACCGGGGTGGCCGTGGTGCGAGCGGGCCGGCTGTCCGCACGTGTCAACGAGACGCGCGTCAGCTTCAAGCCGCTGTCGGACGACGAGATCGCCGCCTATGTCGCCTCGGGCGACTGGCGCGGCAAGGCCGGCGGCTACGGCATTCAGGGGCCGGCCGGCGCCTTTGTGCAGCGGATCGTCGGCAGCCATCCGGCCGTGATGGGCCTGCCGCTTTACGAAGCCGTGCAACTGCTGCGCGGCGTAGGCTGGCGGCGGTGAGCGAAGACGTCGAGGTCTTTCTTGACGAAACGCCTGGCGAGACGCGCGGCGTCATTCGCCGAAACGGCCGCTACGAACGTCTTCTCATCCAGCGCGAGGACGACGAGCCGCGTCACCGACTGGAGGCGCGGTGCATCGGCCGAATCATCGAGATCAGTCCGGGCTTGAAGGGCGCCTTTGTCGATCTGGGGACCGACAGGCCGGGGTTCCTGCCGCTGTCGCCGAAGCTGCGGCTGCACCAGGGAGAGGTCATCGAAGCGGTTGTGACGGCGGAACCGCGAGAGGGAAAGGGCGTCGCCCTTCGGCGGCTGGGCGCCGGCGCGGGTGAGCCGCGAATGCTTCAGCCGGCGCCCGACGTCCGCGCGCTCCTGATTCGCGCCGCACCCCACCTTCACATCGAGACGGGCGTCGCGGCGATCGACGCGGCTCTGGAGGCCGAAGAGGAGGCGCTGGCGGAACACTTCGTGTTTCAGGGCGGCGCGCTTGACCTTTCGGTCGAGCGCACGCGGGCCCTTGTCGCCTTGGACTTCGACCATCGGCCGCCGGCGGGGCGTGACGGCGCAACGGCGCGAGCGGCGGCGAACGCCGAAGGCTTGCGCCAGGCGGCGCGGCTCCTGGCTTTGAAGGAGCTGGGAGGCCTGGTCGTCATCGACCTGATCGGCGACGGCCGGGAAGGGGAGGCGATGCTCAGGCGCGCTCGTGACGCCTTTGCGGGCGTCCAATCGGCGGCGTTCGGGCCGGTCAGCCGCTTTGGTCTGGTCCAACTGGCGCTGCCCTGGCGACGCGCACCCATCGCCGAGCGACTTTGCGACAGCAAAGGCTCGCCGACGCTTCAGAGCCAGGCCTTGGCCGTGGTTCGGGCCATGAGACGAAAACTGCTGACGGATACGACCGCGCCTCGCATTACGGCCCGCGCCGCGCCCGATCTGGCCGCCGCAGCCCGGCCGCTTCTCGCCCGCCTGGGACCGCGCGCCGGTCTGATGGTTGATGCGGATCTGCCCGCGGGCGCTGTCTGTTTCGAGGAGCTTTGACGCATGACGACCTGCCCGATCTGCCGCAAGGCCAAGGCCGACCAGAAGTACCGGCCGTTCTGCTCGAAACGCTGCGCCGACATCGATCTCGGCCGCTGGTTCGGCGGCGATTATGCGGTTCCGGCCGAGCCGGTCGAGACGAAAGGCGAAGATGTCGAAAAGGACTGACTCAGACGCTGGACACCTCGGCGCCGCTCGCCTATAGACCCCGCTCCCGCGAGCGGAAGCTTGCCTGGATAGCTCAGTTGGTAGAGCAGCGGATTGAAAATCCGCGTGTCGGTGGTTCGAATCCGCCTCCAGGCACCACTCCCTTGAACGCCTTGGTATGCGGCGTTGCGGCCTCAATCATGAAACCGCCGCCTTTGCAGCCCCACATTCGTTTGGTCACCCTGCGTCAAAGCGGCGGTTAGGGCCGCTTCGGCCTTGACGCTCCATGGCCGCTTCGTCAAAGGGGTTAGGACGCCTTATTCGTTAAGGGGTCGACAGGGCCGAAGCGTGCGGGCGACCGGACGAAGAAGCCAAAGGTTCATTCGGCGCGTCGGAGACGACGCGGCCGAAATGGGAAATTTCAGGTTGGGGGGCGGCCGGCCGACACCGGTCGCGCCTTTGGTTCCACGAGTCAGACCAAGCAGGAACTGGCGAACTATGCTCGATAGCAAAAAGACGAACATCCTTCTCGCCATGGCCGGCGCCGCCGTCCTGATGGCGAGCACGCCGGTTCTGGCTCAGGCTCCGGCCGAGCCCACCCCGGCCGCCGCTCCGGCCCCCGCCGGCGCCGCTCCCGCCGCCGCCCCCGAAGCCGCTCCGGCCGATCCCGCTTCGGTGGGGGAAACGGTCAGCGGCGGACACGGCAGCGGCGGCATCACCCCGATCTCGATGTTCATGGAAGCGACCGTGGTCGTGAAGGTCGTCATGATCGCCCTTCTGCTGGCCTCGATCTTCTCGTGGACCCTGCTGCTCATCAAGCTGTTCGAGTTCGGCGCGCTGAACAAGAAGACCGACCAGTTCCTGGAAAGCTTCCGCGGCGCCCGTTCGATCTCGGACATGCGCGCTGTCGCCACCTCGGACGAGTTCGACGGCAACCCGCTGGCCGACATGGCCGCCGCGGCGACCGAAGAAATCGAACTGTCGCGTCAGGCCGGTCTGTCGGTCACCGGCGATCACCGCGACTCGGCCCTGCTGCGCGCGCAGCAAGCCGTGGCCGCGGTTCAGTCGGGCCTGGCCAAGCGCCTGTCGGGCGGCCAGCAGTTCCTGGCTTCGGTGGGTTCGACCGGTCCGTTCATCGGCCTGTTCGGCACCGTGTACGGCATCATGAACTCCTTCATCGGCATCGCGGAATCGAACACGACCAACCTGGCCGTCGTCGCCCCGGGTATCGCCGAAGCCCTGCTGGCCACCGGCATCGGCCTGTTCGCGGCCATCCCGGCGGTTATCTTCTACAACTACTTCAACACCCGCATCTCGAACTACGGCACGCGTTCGGACGGCTTCAACGCCGAGCTGATTAACTCCATCTCGCGTCAGCTGGACCGGGGGGCGTAAGAGGGATGGCCGCCAAACTCTCAGGTTCCGGCGGCGGCAAGTACACCGTCGAGGCGAACGCCGAGATCAATGTCACGCCTTTCGTGGACATCATGCTCGTTCTCCTCATCATCTTCATGGTGGCGGCTCCGCTCGCCTCCGTGTCGGTGCCGGTGACGCTTCCCACGGCCGTCGCGCCGCCCGCCCAGAACCCGCCCAAGCCGATCTACATCTCGATCCAGAACGACGGCGACGTCTTTGTGGGCGACTCGCGGACGGACGTGGGCGTGCTGGGCGACGATCTGCGCACGCAGATCGGCGGCCGTGATCCCACAGACGAGCGCATCTTCATTCGCGCCGACCGTCAGACCCGCTATGGCGACTTCATGCAGGTCATGAACGCCCTGCAGGACAACGGCTTCTACAGCGTCGCCCTGGTCGGCGAAGACAACTCGTAAGGGGAACGCATGACAGCAGCCGAACCCCACGCGCACAGGGATCCGATCCTGGATCCCCCGCGCAAGAAGAAGAAGGGCCTCTCCACCGGCGCCATCATCGGCATCGGCGTCTCGGTGGTGGTCCACGCTCTGGTTGGCATCTACTTGTATCAAAACAAGTTCAAGCTGAAGGAGTTTAACTACGTCGACGACTCGGTGGACGTGGAGCTGGTGGAGCTTCCTCCGCCGCCTCCGCCCCCGCCGCCTCCGCCGCCGCCGCCGACCGACACGCCCCCGCCGCCCAAGCTGCAGGTGCGCGTGCCGGCCCCGGTGACGACGCCGAATCCGCCTCCGCCGGTCTATATCGAACCGACGAAGAAGGACGAGCGTCAGGAGTACACCGGCCCTCCGGTCGTGGTCCCCGGACCGCCGCCGCCGCCGGCCCCTCCGGCTCCGCCCGCGGCCCCGCCGCGCCAGGCGGTCACGACCAACGTGTCGTGGGGACGTCGTCCGGCTCCGGAGTTCCCGCAACGGGCTCAGGACCGCGGCATCGAGGCCGGATCGGTGACCCTGCTCTGCACGGTCGGCGCGAACGGCTCGGCGTCGAACTGCAGCGTCGTCTCCGAGACGCCCTCGGGCGCCGGCTTCGGCCAGGAGGCGCTTCGGTCGATGCGCTCGGCGCGCTTCTCGCCGAGCACCGTCGATGGTGTGGCGCAAGGCGGACAGGCGCGGTTCACCGTGCGCTTCCAGCTCCAATAGGCGCTGGCGTCAACAAGATGGAACGTCCCGTGGGCTCAGCCCGCGGGGCGTTTTTTCTTTGGTTCGAGCGCCGTCGCCTTTGATGCAAAACCCTGTGCGCGGTGCTTGATCCGGACGCGTCATGCCGGTAGACAACGCCTCTCGCGAAAGCGGGCCGCCTTAGCTCAGTTGGTTAGAGCGCCGGTTTGTGGAGCCGGAGGTCCTCAGTTCAAGCCTGAGAGGCGGTACCATCTTCCACGGCGGCGAATGGCCGCTGTTCTTGCTTCTTCCCCGGTCTGGATAAGCGCCCGCCGCGCGTTCGAACGCGCGACAAGGCCGGTCTGCGTTCATGCATCCGGTTGGATGGGCAGTCGGGGCGCCGGGCCTTCGCCCGGAGTGTGGGTAGAGGTTACCGTTTCGACGAAGGCCGACGCCCCCGCGAATGGTTGAGCTGCAGGCCAGGACCGTGGGATGGTAGCGGTCTTATCGCCTAAATCCTAAGCCTGCGCCCCCGGGTCAAGCCCTAGGGTGACGTGGGCAGGCGGGGCTGCGATCCAGTCCTTGGAGCCAACGAGTGTTCCCCTCCACCCTCTCGGCCCTAAGCCATGCCCAGGACCGGCGCAACGGGTGTGACCCCCGCCGCTCCCGCTCCATCCGCTCCCGTCGCTCTTAAGGTCGCAGGCCAGGCGAGCCCTCCATGCGACGAGACACGTGCAGGGTGGCGCAGGTTGCAGCTCAGGCGGGGAAGTGGGGGCGAGGTTTGGCCAAGGGGCTGTTGCAGCTTGAGTTTGTCGCAGCGGATGCGCTGGCTGCGCTTCTTTTCCCGTCACCTCGCCCTTGTGGCCAGGATGACGGAGAGAGGGAGGACGGGGAAGAAGGAAGAGGGCGCACGGCGGCGGTCCTCCTCCTTGATCGGAGAGGATGGTCGCGCAGCGACCAGGTGGGGGCGGTTCGGCCACACGACGCGGGCGTGGCTAAGCCACACTGCCGATGGGGCGCTTGGCCGCTGCCCGGCTTCGCCGGCGGCTCGGCGACCTTCCCTAAACGGGGAGGAGAGGTGCGGTGCGCGCCTTGTCGCCGTCAGGCGCCGGCCTTCTTCTTGGCTGGCGCCTTTTTCTTGGGCGCGGTTGTCTTGCCTTCGGCCTTGGACGTCGCAGCCTTCTTGGCTGGAGCCTTCTTCTTCGGCGCGGCGTCGGCCTTTGCGGCGAGGAGCGGCAGGGCGGCGTCCAGCGTCAGGTCCTCGGGGGCCACGCCCTTGGGCAGGGTGGCGTTGATCTTGCCCGACTTGACGTAGGGGCCGAAGCGGCCGGCCAGGACGTGCACGGGATCGCCGGTTTCGGGATGGACGCCCAGATCCTTGAGCGGGGCCTGGGCCGCGCCCCGGCCGCGCGAGCCGCTCGCGCGCTTCTCCGCCAGCAGCGCGACCGCGCGGTTCAGGCCGACGTCGAACACCTCCTCGATGTCGGAGACGTTGGCGTAGGTGCCGGCGTGCAGGATGAATGGGCCGTAGCGGCCGAGGCCCGCCGTGATCATCTTGCCGTCCTCGGGGTGCGGCCCGACCTCGCGCGGCAGGGACAGAAGGCGCAGGGCGTTCTCCAGCGTCAGCGACGCCGGCGACCAGCCCTTGGGCAGGGAGGAGCGCAGCGGCTTTTCGGCCTCCGGCGGCGTCGTCTCCACATAGGGGCCGAAGCGGCCGATCTTGAGGTGGACCGGCTGGCCGGTGGCCGGGTCGAGGCCCAGTTCGCGGTCGCCGCTGTCGGCCGCGCCGTCCGCGGCGTCGGGCGAGGCGACGGGGCGGGTGTATTTGCACTCAGGGTAGCGCTCGCAGCCGATAAAGGCTCCGAAGCGGCTGGTCTTCAGCGACAGCCGGCCCTGGTGGCACAGCGGGCATTCGCGCGGGTCGGAGCCGTCGCCCTTGTCCGGGAAGATGTGAGCGCCCAGCGTCTCGTTCAGCGCGTCCAGGATGGCGGTGGTGCGAAGCTCGCCCGCCGCCTGGGTCGCGGCATGGAAATCCCGCCAGAAGTTGCGCAACAGCACCTTCCAGTCGAGGTCGCCGGCTGACACCTCGTCCAGCTGGGTCTCCAGCGCGGCGGTGAAGTCGTACTCCACCCACTTCCTGAAGAACTGCTCCAAGAAGGCGGTGACGAGGCGTCCCTTGTCCTCAGGGTAGAAGCGGTTCTTGTCGACGCGCACGTATTCGCGGTCGCGCAGGGTGGACAGGGTGGAGGCGTAGGTGGAGGGGCGGCCGATGCCCAGCTCCTCCAGCTTCTTGACCAAGGTGGCCTCGGAGAAGCGCGGGGGCGGCTCGGTGAAATGCTGGTCGGTTCGGACGGCGTTGACCTGGGCGTGGGCGCCTTCCTTCAGAGCGGGCAGGCGGGTGGTGTCGTCGTCCTCGTCCTGGGACTGGCGGGACTTCTCGTCGCGACCTTCCTCATAGACGGCGAGGAAGCCGTCGAAGGTCACCACCTGGCCGGTGGCGCGCAGGCCTGTGCGGCCGTCCGACGTCTCGATGTCGACGGTGGTGCGGTCCAGACGCGCGGCCTCCATCTGGGAGGCGACCATGCGCTTCCAGATCAGCTCATAGAGCCGCTGCAGGTCCGATTCGAGCCGCAGGCTGTCGGGGTGGCGTGCGATGTTGGTCGGGCGGATCGCCTCGTGCGCCTCCTGGGCGTTCTTGGCCTTGGTCTTGTAGTAGCGCGGCTCGCCCGGCACGAAGGCGGGGCCGAACTGCTGGCTGATCACCTCGCGCGCCTGGGCGATGCCCTCGGGCGTGGTCTGGACGCCATCGGTCCGCATATAGGTGATCAAGCCGCCGGTCTCGTCCACGCCCTCATACAGTTTCTGCGCGGCCTGCATGGTGCGCTGCGCCGAGAAGCCGAGCTTGCGGGCGGCCTCCTGCTGCAGGGTCGAGGTGGTGAAGGGCGGGGCCGGGTTGCGGCGCACCGGTTTCTTCTCGACCGATCGAATGGTGAAGTCGCCGGCGTCGATGGCGGCGCGGGCGGCGGAGGCCGTGGCCTCGTCCTTGATGTCCAGGCGCTGGATGCGCTTGCCGTCATGCTTCACGAGGCGGGCGGTGAAGGGCGGGCTGTCGGCGTGGAGGTCGGCCTCGATGGACCAGTATTCCTGAGGCTTGAACCGCTCGATCTCCATCTCGCGATCAACCACGATGCGCAGCGCCACCGACTGCACCCGTCCGGCCGAGCGCGCGCCCGGCAGCTTGCGCCACAGCACCGGCGACAGGTTGAAGCCGACCAGATAGTCCAGCGCGCGGCGGGCGAGGTAGGCCTCGACCAGCTCCATGTCGAGCTGGCGCGGATTGGCCATGGCCTCCAACACCGCCGACTTGGTGATGGCGTTGAAGGTGACGCGCTCGACCGGCGTGTCCTTGAGCGCCTTTTTCTTGTTCAGCACCTCCAGCACGTGCCAGCTGATGGCCTCGCCCTCGCGGTCGGGGTCGGTGGCCAGGATGACGCGGTCGGCGCGCTTGGCGGCGGCGGCGATGTCGGCCAGCCGCTTGGCGCCCTTGGCGTCGGCCTCCCAGTGCATGGAGAAGTCGTCGTCTGGCAGCACCGAGCCGTCCTTCGACGGCAGGTCGCGGACGTGGCCGTAGGAGGCCAGAACCTCATAGTCCGAACCGAGGTACTTGTTGATGGTCTTGGCCTTTGCGGGGCTCTCGACGATGACGAGGTTCATGTGCGCGCGGTCTCTGGAAGGGGCGCGAACGTGGTTGGCGGCGGGCGTTAAGTCAATGACCGGCTGTTGCGGATAACCACCGGTTACCAACCTGCTTGATTAGCGCGCTTAGATTGTGTCCACTGATCTCTCCTGAAGAGAGGGCGAGATGGGTTTACAGCTGCACCACCACCAAGAAAACGAGCCTGACGCGGGCGCAGCGACGAGTCAGCCAATTCCATAAGCCAGGACTATCCAGTGCGCGAATACGTCGGCGCGATGGCTGGAGAACTGGCGCGCATGGCCCGGTGGGACGGGGACGAGCGGCTGGCCTGTCTGCTGGAAGCGGCGGCCGATCTGGCGAGTCGGCCCAGTCAGCCCGGCGCGGCGGCGAGGGAACAGCCGCCTCGGCTATAGCGACGCCAAACCGCCCGGAAGCAGTTCGGCTCGCCCCGTCAGGCTGAGCTCCAGCAACGCTCCGGCCACCTGTGCGATCGGAGCTCCGAGAGCGCGCGCCAGTTCGTCGCGCGGCGTGGGCGTGGGCGAGAGCAGGGCGGCGACCCGCTCCAGCAGCGCAGGATCGAACGGCTCGTCCAGGACCGGCGGCGGCATGTCCGGCTCCGCCAGGGTCCGCAGGCCGGAGAAGGCGCGCGTTATGTCCTCAATCCCTTCGCACAGTACGGCGCCCTGGCGGATCAGTTCATTGGGACCGCGGGCGCGGGGATCGAGCGGCGAGCCCGGCACGGCGAAGACCTCGCGCCCCTGTTCGGCGGCCAGGCGCGCTGTGATCAGCGATCCCGAGCGGACCTCGGCCTCGACCACCACCACCCCGCGCGACACGCCGGAGATGATGCGGTTGCGGCGCGGGAAGTCGCGGGCCTGAGCGCGGGCGCCGACCGGGCTTTCGGAGGCGATGCAGCCCTGGTCGACGATGCGGGCGTAAAGATCGCTGTGCTCGGGCGGATAGATGTCGTCGACGCCCCCGCCGAGCACGGCGACCGTGCCGGTGGACAGGGCGCCTTCATGCGCGGCGCCGTCGATGCCGCGCGCGAGACCTGAGACCACGACGTGGCCGGCCTGTCCGAGTTGCTGCGCCAGTCCGCGCGCCAGACGCTGGCCGCCCGCCGAGGCGATGCGGGCGCCGACAACGGCGATGCACGGCCGGTTCAGCAGCGTCGCATCGCCTCGCGTCCAAAGGATGGGTGGAGGCGGATCAAGGGCGGCGAGGGCGGCCGGGTATTGGGGATCGCCCAGAACCAGCAGCCTCGCGCCGATGCGCTCGCCCGCCGCGAGTTCAGCCTCGATGCGCTCACGGGCCGGCGGGGTCAGCGAGCCGCCCGTGCGGCGCACGATCTGGGGCAAGGCGTCCAGCGCGGCGATGGCCGAGCCGTGTCGCGCCAGCAGCTGGGAGAAGGCGACGGGTCCGACGCGGTCAGCGCGGGCGAGCCGCAGCCGAGCGAAGCGCTCCTCGGCCGAAAGGTTCACGCCTTCTTGCCGCCGATCCTGGGTTCGGTCCCCTTCAGCAGACGGCCGATGTTCTCGTGGTGGCGGATCCAGATCAGCACGGCTGTGAAGATCGCCAGAACGAGCACGGGTGGGGGCGCAGGCAGGCCGGCTGCAGGCCAAGGGATAAGGGCGATCAACGGCGCGGCGACCGCTGCGACCAACGCGCCCAGTGAGGAGACGCGGAACAGAAAGGCGGTCGCGATCCACACGGCGCCCGCCATCAGCCCCAGCGGCCAGCAGGCGGCGATCAGCAGGCCAAAGAAGGTGGCCACGCCCTTGCCGCCCTTGAAGCCCAGCCAGACGGGGAACAGGTGACCCAGAAAGGCCGCACCGCCCGCGATGGCGCCGGCGGTCTCGCTGTTGAGAAGGTGGCGGGCGAGCAGCAGGGCGACGGCGCCCTTGCCCGCGTCCAGCAGCAGGGTCGCCAGCGCCAGGTCCTTGCGCCCGGTCCGCAGCACATTGGTCGCGCCGATGTTGCCCGAGCCGATCCTGCGCACGTCGCCGGCGCCGGCGGCGCGCGTGATCACCACGCCGAAGGGGATGGAGCCCAGCAGGTAGCCCGCGGCCGCAACAAGGGCCAAGGTCCCGATGGCCGGTCCCGCCAGATCCTGCACCTTGATTCGCCTTTCGCTGTCGTGGGCCGCAAGGTGCGTCGCCGGTGACCCGGCGGCAAGGGCCGATCCTCAAGGGCTGTTCTCCAGGCGCGCCGGCGGATATGGGGGCGCGACGACGGAGGTCTCCATGCGCCCAATTCATACCCCGACCCGGGCCCTGTCCCGGGCCCAGTCCCGAGCCCTGTCCCGCACCCTGGGTCTGATCCTGACGGCGGCCCTGCCGCTGACGGCCTGCGCGGGCGTGAAGGCGCCCGGCGCGGGCGACGGTCCGATCTTGGCCGGATACTTCGACTGCGTGCGCGAGCGCGGCGTGGCCGTCTCGGCGCACCGGGCGGTGTCGGCGCCGGATCAGCCGGAGAATTCGATTGCGGCCATTCAGGCGACCGGACGGGCGATCCCGGGCGCGATCCTGGAGCTTGACGCCGTGCTGACCCGCGACGGCGAATTGGTGCTGATGCACGACGAGACGCTGGATCGGACCACCACCGGGCGGGGCAGGGTCGCCGACCTGACGCTTGATCAGGTCAGGGCCGTGCGCCTGCGCGGAAGCGACGGCCGGCTGACGGACGCCGCGCCGCCGACCCTGGCCGAAGCGCTGGAGGCGGCGGGGGCGGTGGGCGCGATCGCCAGCATCGACCTGAAGCCCGCGGACCCGGCCGACACCCTGACGCTGGCGCGCGCGGTTGTGGACGAGGTGCGGCGCACGGGCGCACAGGGCCGGGTGATCCTGATCACCTATTCCGCGGACGACGCGCGGGCGGTCTCGACCCTCGCGCCCGAAATGATGGTGTCGGCGGGGTTGAGCGATCTGACTGGGCTGGACGGGCTGCACGCCCCGCAGATTTTGGCCTGGACCGGATCACGCGAAGCGCGCCCGGCGCTGTGGCGGGCGTTGAAGGATGCGGGGGTGGAGGCGCAGTTCGGCACGCTGGGCGCCGAAGGTCGTCGGCTGGACGACGTCTATGCGGCGGACGGCGACGTGTCGGAATACCGGACGCTGGTGGAGCAGGGCGTGTCCGTCATCGCCACCGACGCTCCACTGGCGGTCATGAGCGTGCTGCGCCCACAGGTCGAGGCGGCGGCGCGGTGTCCTCGTTGAGGGCGCCCTGAAGCCGCCTGCGCTCAGCTCGGACGGATGACCATGCAGGTGACGCGGCGCTCGGCCAGGGCGGCGCAGGCGGACTGGGCGCCGGCTTCGGACAGGTTGGTGAAGCGCGAGCGATACCAGCCGCCGGCGTTGACCACCGTCTGCTCAGCCGAGGCGAACTGAGCGCGGAAGCGGCGGTTCACCTCCGTCAGCCAGTCGCGCGCGACATCCTGTTCCTTGAAGGCGCCGACCTGCACGGCCCAGCGACCGGCGGGGGTGCGGGGCGCAGGCGCGGAGGTCGTGGAGGCGGGCGGGCGTCGCGGCGTGGTGGATGGCGCGACGGCGGCGCCGGGAGGCGCTCCGTTCAGGGACGCGGTCACGTTTCGCGGAGCCGAAGAGGAGGCGCGAGGCGCGGGCGTCCGCGTCGTCGATGCAGCGCGCGTCTCTGCGACGCGAGG